>NZ_JBQFQF010000001.1:0-477628 GCF_056536745.1 Ruegeria sp. CJ2 | reverse complement strand
TATTGCAAAGGGCTTTGTGTATGATCGGGATCTCTTCAGTTTCTGAACTCGGCAAGCAAAAAAAACGCCGTTCGTTTTTGCGTTACGCTAAGGCTGCTCTGCGGACAAAGCCGTCTCAGGCCGGCGCTGCAGATTTCGCATTTCCACCGACAACCCACAAACACAACACCGCAAGCAAAACCTCTATCGCAAATGCGGCAAGAATGTTTTCGGATGGCCAACCATCGAGGACGAAACTGATCGTCCTGCCCACGGCGAAAGCTGAGAAAACCGTAGCCCCAAGCAAGGCTGAGGCCTGGACCAACTTTTTGTAAAATGCTCCGCACAAAATGATCAGGCCAAGTACCGCGAGATTGGCAGCAGGTGCACGCAACTCACTCATCAGGTTTGGCTGCGGCGAGAGTACGATGCCGTAGTTGGCGTAGAAAGACTGTGGGTCCAGAGTGATGGCCAGACCTATGGCGAATGCCGTTAATCCGGACATGCCCAAGATAAGTCTGCCTCTAAGTTCAAGTTTCATGTTTGTCTCCAATGTCCTTTGGCCTGGCTTAAGCGGCTTTGGTCCACGCGCCAGACATTTCAGCTTTGTTTGCGAAGTCGGCGAAGTCGCGTGGCGCGCGTCCAAGCGCACGCTGGACCCCGTCCGCGAGGTTCGCATTGCGCCCGTCCAGCGTTTCACGCGCGATGTCCGTAATCACATCAGCAATCATCTCGCCATTCGCATGGGCAATTTCCGCGTGGAAGTCTTCGAATGAAATTGGCAGGTATTGCACAGTCCGTCCCATGGCACGCGAAAGCTCTGCGGCAATGTCAGCAAACGTCATGAGGCGTGGTCCCGTGACCTCGTACAGTTCGCCGTCGTGTCCTTCTTCTGTCAAAGCAGCTACGGCAACATCGGCGATGTCGTCCACGTCGATGATTGGTTCGCGTACATCACCGGCGGGCATCGGCAAGACACCTGCCATGACCGGACCAAGCAATGCCCCTTCAGAGAAGTTTTGTGCAAACCATGCTGCACGAACGATAGTGAACGGAACTCCGGAATTGCGTACGACTGCTTCCGCTCGTTCCGCATGAAACTCGCCACGCCCGGTTAGCAGCACAAAACGCCGTAATCCCTTTTCACGAGCCAATGCTGTGAAGGCTTCGACTTGCTCAACCGCGCCTGGAAAAGCGATGTCAGGAAAGTAAGAAATATAGGCAGACGAGACGCCTTCCAGGATTGCGGGCCAGGTCTGCGGTTGTTCCCAGTCAAATGGCGTTTCACTGTTCCGCGATGCGCGCCGGACTGTCTGCCCTTTTTCTTCCAGACGTGTCGCGATCCGCGATCCGGTTTTGCCTGTTGCGCCAAGTACAAGAATGGTTTGCTGTATCATTGGTCATCTCCATGAGTTCACTTGATGGCCCGAAATTAGGCAATCAATAGAGATGTTCTATTCTTCAGAATCCGATATTCTTATTCGATCGTCCAAATTCGATAGACGAAGAGCTAAATTTCAGCCAAGGTCCCCACATGAACAAGGTTGAACCGCATGTCCCTGACCCAGATGCACTGGCACAGCCGATCGGCGATCCGCTGGGGGAAATCCTCCATTTGCTGAAATTGACAGGTACATTCTATTGCCAGTCTCGCATGACTGCACCATGGGGCGTATCGATACCGGGATTTCCCGGCGTACTGAGTTTTGCGGTCATCACACACGGGCGGTGCTTGATGAAGGTCGGTGACGATGACCCGTTCGAGGTCGAAAAAGGCGATCTGGTCTTGATGACCAACGGAGCTCCGGTCGGTTTCTTTAGCTCAGATGACACGCCGCTTTTGACGCTGGAGGAGTTGCCCATTCGCAAGGTAACCGAGCTTTATGAAACACTGGAATACGGCGGCGGCGGCGCGGAGACGGGCATCATGTACGGCTTGGTCCGAATAGATCACGCCGCCAGTGATATGTTGATGCGTTTGCTTCCGGATGTACTCAAAATCGACCCGTGGGAGGAGGACGCCGGAAGCTGGTTACAGGCAACTTTGCAATTCATCGCAAAAGAGGCGCGGGAATTGAGACCGGGCGGCGAAACCGTGATCACGCGACTGGCCGATGTGGTTGTCATTGAGGCCATTCGTCGTTGGCTGAACAGCGCACCCGATGCAGATCGAGGCTGGTTAAAAGCTGCGCGAGACCCGCAGATCGGGCGCACGATAGTCGCGATTCACCGTGCGCCTGCTTCGGGTTGGACAGTCGAGTCTCTCGCGGAGGTTGCTGGTATGTCCAGATCCGCTTTCGCGGCACGGTTTACTGAGTTGGTAGGCGTTCCAGCAATCCAGTATCTTGCAACGTGGCGTATGCACCTTGCCAGCGAAAGGTTGGTGTCCACCGATCAACCAATCTCGCAGATTGCCGCTGACATCGGATACTTGTCAGAGCCTGCGTTCAACAAAGCCTTTAAACGGGTATTTGGCGCACCACCGGGAAAAATCAGAAAGAACGGAGTTCATTCCGTATCCAGGCGAAACTTGAGAAACTGAGCATCTTCGTATTCGATCTCGCCGATGTGTTTGGCACCGAGTTTCCGGAGCGCACCCAGATTTTTTCTACTTGGTGGCAGCAGAAACGTGACAAAGGGGATACGTTTGTCAGCAATCGCAAAGTCGATTGCCATTTTGGAAATCCGTTTCCCAAGGCCAAAGGCGTCGGGCCGCAAAACCAACCCAAAATCCCATTCGTCATCTTCTTTTTGAAAGCCCCCCCAACCAACATACCGACCGCCTGACAAAAATGCCCAATGTCCAAGACCGTCCCGTGCCCAGTAGCCTTCCTTCTTGGCGATAAACTCTCTTGCGACGTCAACATTCCATTTGAACGTCAAAAGCGGCATATGCTCTGCTACCCGGGGGTCGGACATATGAACCGCAATGTCATTCGGATCGATTTCCGAAAGGCGTGCAAATGAAATCCCATCTTTTATCATTATACTCATTTGATGGCCCGAGCTGTCCCTTGCATGCAGAGTAATTATGGCGCGAATACTGTTTCACAGCTTTCTCGCGACAATGTACCGGCTCGGCAATAACCCGGCTTGATCCGCTGTCTCGACGATATCGAAGCCCGCAAGTTCAATGGCGAGCTGGAGTTCAGCTACGGATACAAAATTTACGAACGGAGCTTTCCCGAGCACCTGCATAATCGGGATCGCTATTCGGCTGATTATGCCATATTTGAACCCTCCACTCTCTGGAGCGCAAACGGTCTTGGAAATGAATACCCCACCGGGTTTTGTAAGGGTCGCAATGTGTTCGAGTGCATGGCCCATATCGGGCACAAGGTGCAGTAGATTATGTGCGAGGACAGCGTCGTAAGAACCGTCGTTAGGATCGTGCTGCAGAACCTCGGCCACTTTGAACGTTACATTCTCCAGCTCTTCTTCAGCGAGTTTTTCGTTGGCGATTTCGATCATCCCCGGTGCGAGATCGGAGGCAGTGACTTGAGCCACATGTGGTGCCAGTAGCAACGCGGTTGACCCCGTCCCACACCCGATTTCCAGCACGCTGTCTTCGGCTTTCAGGTAGGACTTTGTACGTTCGAGCGTGTTCAGATACCCTTCCATATTTCGGATAGGATCAGCCGCATATTTGCGCGAAATCTTGCTCCAAAATGCGGCATCTTTGGACAATGCAGCCATATCGTTTCTCTTTTCCTTTGTTGTCACCGCAGCCAATATCTTAAAACGCCGATTTATTAAATTGCCAGATATTGCAGAACTGTTATGCATTAATGCATGAATTGGAAGGCTATCAATTTCGATTGGAACCAGGCTCGGTCCTTTCTTGCAACGGCAGAAGAAGGCTCGTTTTCCGCCGCGGCGCGCGTGCTTGAGCAGACCCAGCCAACCGTCGGTCGTCAGGTCGCCGCGCTGGAACAGGCGCTTGGCGTCACCTTGTTTGAAAGGGTTGGCAAGTCGCTTAATCTGACAACAGCCGGTGCTGAGCTTTTGGTGCATGTCAGTGAAATGGCAAATGTCGCTAACAGAATTTCTCTGACCGCAACAAGCCAGTCACAAGCAGTTGAAGGGCAAGTCAGGATCACTGCGTCAGACGTGATGTCAGCCTATCAGCTACCGCCTATTCTCAAACAGATCAGGCTCGCGGCACCGCGGCTTGAGATCGACGTTGTCGCAGCAAATGACATACGAGACATACAGCGGCGCGAGGCAGATATCGCAATTCGGCATGTGCGCCCGACACAACCGGATCTGATTGCAAAGCTCGTGGCAGAAGCGACGGCACATTTTTACGCTGCCCCTTCATACCTCGAACAGGTTGGGCGACCACGAAATGAAGACGAACTTGCTAAGTTGGATTTCGTCGGCTTTGGCGATGTTGACACGATGATTGGATTTCTCAATCCGGCTGACATCGAAGTAACCCGCAAGAATTTTCGGATTGGATCGCAGAGCGGGATAGTGTCATGGGAGCTTGTGCGCCAAGGCTTCGGCATTAGTGTTATGTCAGACGATGTGGCGGCCCTTACACCCGGTGTGGAGCGTGTTCTGCCCGAACGCGAACCATTCAAATTTCCTATCTGGTTGGCCACACACTCTGAGTTACAAACAGCGCGAAGGATCAGGTTGGTTTTTGATCAGCTTGCAGACCATCTCGGCTCGCGGACAAATTATTGAACGTGCGTTGGCCTGGTGTCGTGAACCGGAGTCTGCTTCGGGCTCGAAGCGGTCCTTCGCTGCACCAAAATCGAACGTCTGATAGTTGGCGGCAATTTTCGAACTTCTCAATCTGAGCACAAAAGGAAAGAGGCTGAACTCTCAACCTCTTTCAACATTTACCTATAGGGCCTTGGCCTTTTGGCGTCCTTTTTTTGCGAGGCTCTGCCTCGCGCTCCGAAGTATTTTTGAACAGAAGAAGGGGCGGGGTTTAGTTGGCTGCCGCCTTTTCGAGTGCCGGTCGGATCGTGCTTTCGATTACGCGCTGCGTTATTGGTCCGGGAAACCGCAGGATGATCGTGCCCTGACCATCAATGACATAGGTTTCCGGCACGCCATAGACGCCCCAGTCAAGACCCAGTCGTCCCTGCTCATCGCGTCCGATCCCGGCGTAAGGATCACCCAGTTCCGTCAGAAAGCGCTCGGCATTGCTCAACTGATCTTTGTAGTTGATGCCATAGACCGGGATGCCCTCGTCCGAAAGCGCTTGAAGGTTGGGATGCTCAACCCGACAGGGCGCGCACCAACTGGCCCAGTAGTTCACTAGTTTGACCTCACCATCGCGCAGGGTGGCGTCATCAAAGCTGGCCTTTCCGGGGAATTCGGTCAAAACAACCGGCGGCGCAGGATGCCCCTCAAGTGCAGACGGCAGCGTTTCATCAGAGCCCCTTTGCAACTGAACCAAGGCAGTGATCGCAAAGATTCCAAAAATCACGGGCGGTGCGATCATCAACGGCGATATTTTAGCCATGTCGGGTCATCCTGTCTTCGACCTTTTCCAGTTCGGCCCGAACCTTGCGCCCACGCATCACGCTGAAGGCGACCAGAGCAACCAAAAGGCCGATGGAAACGACGTAGGACCACATCACCGTGTCCGCATATTTTCCAAGATCAGGGATCATCCGTTTACCCTTTCCCGTGCCAGCAGAGCCTTGATCCGGCGCGCGCGAATTTCCGTGCCCGTGCGGTACAGCACCAGTGCGATGAACAACAGCACGAACCCGATGATGCACAAAAGCAGCGGGTAGAAATAGATATTACTGACCTTTTCTTCCGTATCCGATCCGGTAATGGCAGCCGCGCGCATGACCGAGGCCCCCTGATGCAGCCCTTGATTCCAGAAATTCACCGCATAGCGGCTGAGGATCGCAAAGACCGAGCCTACAAGACACAGAACCGAGGTCAGGTCGGCAGCGGTGTCAGGGTCCTCGATCGCTTCCCACAAGGCAACGTAGCCCAGATAGAACAGGAACAGGATCAGGAATGAGGTCAGGCGCGGATCCCAGGCCCACCATGTACCCCACATGGGCTGGCCCCAAATCGCGCCTGTCGCCAGCGCGATCAGCGTCATCGCAATGCCAATGGGGGCTGCGGCCCGGGCTGCCAATGCGCTGACATGGTGGCGGCGGACCAGCCAGACCAGCGAGGTTGCCAGCATCATCAGCCAGCAATTGATCGCCATCAGCGCCGCCGGGACGTGCAGATAGATGATCTTGACGGTCGATCCCTGCTTGTAGTCATCCGGCGTGAAGAAGAACCCCCAGACAAGCCCCACCACGATGCACGCGATAGAGGTGATCCAGAAAAACGGCATCACCCGTTCGCTGGTGGCAAGGAACTTGCGTGGATTGGCGTATTCCCACAGGGCGTTGGCTTTGGCTGCGATAGACATGGGCCTTATCTAGTCCGAGTCGGTTTCGTTCTCAATTGACCTTGGTCAATCTTTGAACGGGTCACCGAAGGTTGATACGCAAAACGGCGGCGCTGGCAAAGGGCAGCAGCGCAATTGTCGCGGCGGTAATCCCCGCCAGCATAAGCAATGGGGTTTGTGTCTCCATCCCTGTTGCGCCGCGGCGGGCAACCTCGGCGCCAAAGATCAGTGTGGGCACGTAGAGCGGCAGGACCAGTAGCGACAGCAGCAAGCCGCCGCGTTTTAGCCCCACGGTCAGGGCTGCACCGAAGGTGCCGATGACGCTCATGGCCGGGGTGCCGATCAGCAGCGAGATCACCAGCCATGAAAAGCCCGGCGCGGGCAGGTTCAGCAGCACACCCAGAAAGGGCGCGGCCAGAACCAGAGGCAGGCCAGTAGTCAGCCAATGAGCCAGCGCCTTGACCGTCACCACCGATTCCAGCGGCAGCGGTGCCGTGGCCAGTAGGTCGAGCGAGCCGTCCTCCCAATCCAGTGCCAGCAGGCGATCCAGTGACAGCAGGCAGGCCAACAATGCGCCCAACCAAAGCACACCAGGCGCGATGGTCGACAGCAGAGAGGATTGCGGGCCGACCGAGAACGGCACCAGCACGGTAACGATTAGGAAGAAGGCCAGTCCAAGGCCAAAACCTCCGCCCGCGCGGAAGGCCAGTTTCAGGTCGCGCAGCAGCAGGGCGATCACAGGAAGCCTCCGTCGAAATCGTCGATGGGTTTGGGTTTGGCCTTGTTGGGGCCGACATCCAGAACCTCTCCGTCCAGGCCTAGGTCGATATGGGTGGCGATCAGGGCCGAGCCGCCCTGCCCCAGATGTGCGCGCACGGCGTCGGCAAACATCTTCACCGCGTTCTGGTCCAGCGAGACAGTGGGTTCGTCCAGCATCCAGATCGGCCGCCCCGTGACCAGCATCCGTGCCAACCCAAGCCGCCTTTTCTGCCCGGCCGACAGGTTGCCCGCATGCCGGTCCGACAGCTCATTCAGGGCAAAGGCATCCAATGCGGGTTGAATATCCTTTGTGCCAAAAACCGAAGCCCAAAACGCCAAATTCTCGACCACGGTCAAAGTTGGCTTTATCCCGTCAGAATGTGACGCATAGGCGATCTGATCCTCGGCCCCGTCAACACGGCCCGTGATCGGAGGTTGCAGCCCCGCAAGTGTCCGAAGAAGGGTTGTCTTGCCGATCCCGTTCGGTCCGCGCAAGATCAGCGCCTTGCCGGGGGGAAGCGCAAAGCTGAGCCCTTCGAGCACGGGAACGCCGCCTCGGGCGATGGCCAGTTCGGTTACAGTCAGTGTCATGTCTTTCGCTTAACGGATTGCACGAAGGGACAAAAGGCAGGATTTGCCGCAGTGCTTTAATGAGGTTTGGGTTGACACTGGCAGAAGTGAGGGGGCAGCCCCGCCGCCATTGGCGCTTGAACCAATGGCGCACCAATGCCGGCTCATCGGGATACTATTAGCCAGATGAAGATGGATTTAGACAGGGATTAGGGCAAGTGCTATGCGGCGCCCCTCGGACAGCAATACATTGTAGGTACGACACGCAGCGGGAGAGCTCATGATCTCGACCCCAATGCCCGCGCTTTCCAGTTTGGTTCGGAGATCGGCGGGGATATGGGCAAGTTCGGCCCCAGTTCCGATGAACAGGACATCTATGTGATCGGCCAGCGCCAGCAATGCGGCTTCGTCGGCATAGCCATTCCAAACCGTTGTCCCCTGAGGACTGGTCAGAACCGTCCCTTCGTGGATTTCGCCACCAATCCGGAAGAACCCCGGACCATATCCGTCGACCGGAACTGCGTTGTTATATGTGATCTCATTCAGGCGCATGGATGCGTTCTAGCCCCAAAGAGGCAGACCCGACAAGGCCGCAAGCGCGATCGCAAGGTAGGCGGCCATGCGATAGGCTTTCTCACGCGAGGGCCGGAACAGCCAGCCACCGAGCCAATTGCCCAATAAGTTCGGTATCGCCAGTACAAATCCCAATACGGCCGCCGACAGCGTCACCAATCCCATGCCGAACAGGTAACCCAAGATCAGAAAATCGAAGGCGAACAGAAAAAGTAAGATGGTGGCGCGAATAACCTCAACCGGTAGGGGCCGCGACATATAGAAGAGAATAACTGCAGGTCCGGGCAGCCCCGCAACTCCGCCCAGAAACCCTGCTGCAGCTCCTATGCCCATAACCATTTTTCGACCGACATGACCGTGATAGCGCAGCCCCGAAATCAAGATCACCAGCATCGCGATTGCCAGAATACTGACCGTATAGCGAAAAACGTCCGGCTCGACTTGCGTCAGCAGCCACAAGCCCACGGGGAGCATTATCGCGCAGCCTCCGACAAGCCGGGACAAGTCGCCCCGGTCTACATCCCCCCAAGCGCGGCGCACATTCGGCAGCGGTCCGAAGATATCCATTATGGTCAGGCCGATCAGCGCCCCGAACGGGCCTAGATAGGGCGTTGCAATCGGTAAGAAGATCAGCGCGGTTCCAAAGCCGGAAAAGCCGCGGACAATGCCGCCCAGGAATGCGGCAAAAATGATGACGGCCAGCCCCGTCGGGGACTGGCCGAAAACATCAGGCATCGACATTGGCAAACTGGTTGCCCGCCGTGTTCGACGGCTTGGACCAGTCGCGTTTAACTCCCAACCACAGCAGGATGGTCGAGGCCACGAAGACCGAGGAATAGGTTCCCACGATCACACCCCAGATCATCGCGAAGACAAAGCCCCGGATGACGTCCCCGCCCAGCACATAGAGCGAGATCAGCGCCAGAAGTGTCGTAACCGAGGTCATGACTGTCCGGCTGAGGGTTTCGTTGATCGAGATGTTCAGGACCTCTTTCAGCTCTTTCTTTTTGTATTTGCGTAAGTTCTCGCGCACGCGGTCGAAGACGACCACGGTGTCGTTCAGCGAATAGCCCACGATAGTCAACAGGGCCGCGATGATGGCCAGATCGAAGCGGATTTGCAGTTCCGAGAAAATGCCGATGGTCAGGATCACGTCATGAACCAGTGCGGCCACGGCGCCCAATGCGAACTGCCACTCGAAGCGCAGCCAGATATAGACAAGCACGGCTCCGATGGCGAGGACGACGGCGATCACGGCTGTTTGGATGAGTTCGCCCGAGACTTTGGGACCGACGGATTCGACGGACACAAATTGGATATCGGGGGCTGCCCCCTTCAAGGCCGCCTCCACTGCTGTGACAGTTGCGGCCGAAACCGCCTCGGCATCGGCTTGCGCCTGAATGCGGATCATGGCGACGTTTTCGTCTTCGCCGAAAGTCGGGTCGAAAATCTCGGTGATGGTGACATCACCCAGCTCCAGCGGCGCAATAGCGTCGCGATAGGCACCAACGTCGATTTCCTGCGCCGACTGTGTTCGGATCGTTGTGCCGCCCCGGAAGTCGATACCGAAGTTCAGCCCTTGCAGCATGAAGGACGTGAACGCGATCACCATCATCAGGCCAGAGATTCCCAGCCAGACCTTCCAGCGGCTGAAGAAATCGAACGAGGTATTTTGCGGGACAAGTTTCAGTCTCATGATCAAACCTCGATCGTTTTCGGGCGGCGGCGTTCAAACCACATCACGATCATCAGGCGCGTCACGAAGATCGCGGTGAAGACCGAGGTGAGGATACCCAGACCCAATGTGATGGCAAAGCCGCGCACCGGCCCGCTGCCCATGGCAAACAGGATCACGGCGGTGATGAAGGTGGTGACGTTTGCATCCAGAATCGCCGACAGCGCCTTTTCATAGCCCAGTTCGATGGCTCGCGCTGGACCACGGGCGGATTTCAGTTCCTCGCGGATACGTTCAAAGATCAGCACGTTCGCGTCCACCGCCATACCGACCGTCAGCACGATACCCGCGATCCCCGGCAGGGTCAGCGTCGCCCCGATCATCGACAGCAGGCCAAACAGCAGCCCCACGTTCAGGATCAGCGCGATATTGGCAAAGACACCGAACAAACCATAGCTGAGCGCCATAAAGACCAGCACGGCGACAAAGGCCACGATGGTCGCGACCTTACCGGCGTCGATGCTGTCTTGGCCCAGTTCCGGACCGATGGTGCGCTCTTCCAGGAACTCCAACCCGGCAGGCAGGGCACCCGCGCGCAGCAGAACGGCAAGGTTGGTGCTTTCTTCAACGGTGAAATTGCCGGTGATAATGCCCGACCCGCCCGGAATATGGCTTTGGATCACGGGGGCCGAGATCACCTCATCATCCAGCACAATCGCAAAGGGCGCGCCGATGTTTTCCAGCGTATAATCGCCGAATTTGCGGGCTCCGGACGTGTTGAACCGGAAGTTCACCGCAGGGCGACCGTTCTGGTCGAACGCAGGTTGCGCATCCACCAGTTCTTCGCCCGTCACCACCGGTGCCGCATCAAGTGTGTAATACACGCCGTCTTCGTCGATGGATGGGACGACTTTTTCACCCACACCAGCGACGGCATCGGGGTTGGTCCCACGGCTGACAACCGGGTTAAAGGTAAGCTGCGCAGTTGTGCCGATGATCTCTTTCAACTCACCCGCGCTGCCGATGCCCGGAACCTGAATCAGAATCCGGTCCGTACCCTGCCGCTGAATCGTTGGCTCTCGGGTGCCGACCTCGTCGATCCGGCGGCGAATGATCTCAAGCGACTGACGCACTGTGCGGTCGTCCGAGGCAAGCCGTTCAGCCTCGGACAGTTGCACGACGATGGTGTCACCCTCGGCACGCGCCTCGATATCGGTGGCCCCTACTCCGGTCAGAGTTTGCACCTGACGGGCCAGCCCACGCACGACTTCCAGCGCGCGGGGCATACCTTCGGGTTGGCTGATGCGCACGCGAATCTCATCGGGTGCCGAATCCTGACGGCGGATAGTGCCAACGGTGCCCCGCTCATCACGCAATGCGTCGCGGATTTCCGGCCACATCGCATCCATGCGGGATTCGTAGACATCACTGACCTGCACTTCGGCCAGCAGATGCGCACCCCCGCGCAGATCGAGGCCAAGATTGACCAGAGAGGATGGCAACCAATTCGGCCATTGCCCCGCCTCGGCCTGCATCTCGGGGGTGTCTACCCCAAGCTCGATCGCGGCCTTGGCGTCGTTGGATTGCTCGACGCGCGTGTAAAACGCATTCGGCAGGGCCATCAGCAGACCGATCACACAGACCGCCCAGATCAGAACCCGCTTCCAGGTATCAATTTGCAGCATTACCCTGCCTTTTCAACGAGATGTTGCGCGAAGTTACTTCGCTGGCTCGGTCTTGTTCAAAACCTGCGCAATGGTCGATTTGACCACACGGACCTTGACGCCTTCTGCAATCTCGACCTCGATCTCGTTGTCGCCTTCTTTGACCTTCGACACTTTGCCGATCAGACCACCCTGGGTGACCACCTGATCGCCCCGGCGCACAGCCTCGACCATGGCCTGGTGTTCCTTCATCTTCTTCTGCTGCGGACGGATCAGCAGGAAATACATGATCGCGAAGATCAGGATCAGCGGGAGAAACTGGGCGATTGCGCCACCTTCCATGGGATATTCCTTTTGGTTTGGTATTGCGGAAGTGCTCCGCAAATTTGGCGAGAACCTATTCTTTGAACCGCCTGTTTGCAAGGAATGGTGGCGCAGGTTTTTTCAATGATTGGCTCATATTAATCACAGTGACAGGCCGAAGTTGCGGCTGCGTTCTAGGAACACCGGTTTGGATAGATATAGTTGAGCCGTGGGAGGGCGAATGACGCAAATAATCCATACCCTTGGCCTGTTTAACCGACTGCTGCTTGCAGTCTTGTGGGTCGCGTTGTTTGCACCCTTGGCATTCGCCCAGGAAACGGACGCGCCAACCGAAACTGCCGAAGAACAGTCTGATGCGTTCAAAGCCCCGGTGATCGTGGACGGCGACACGCTGTTCTTCCTAAGGGGTTCAAGCGCCCTGCCCGCGCCAGAGCGTGCAGAATCCGTTCAGGACAACATCATCGAAGCGGCCGAATCTTCCGATAGCCCGTCCGTGGCAATTTCCTATGAGGAAACGGAACTGGGCACCCGCATCCTTGTTGACGGGGTTGCAGTGTCGATGGTCACCGTCGCCGATTCCGAGCTGGAACAGATGGAACTGGACGTTCTCAGTTTCCTCCACGGCGAAGCGATCGAAGAAGCAATCGTGGCATACCGGGCCAACCGGACCGAGCAAGCCCGCGTATCCGGTGCAATCGAAGCCATCGCGTGGACGGCAGGTTTTGCCGCGTTCGTCGCTTTGATCCTTTGGATACATCGACGGATCAGACGTCGAACCATAAAACTCGTGAAACGTCACCTGAAGGATGTCGAGACCGCCACTGCCAAAAGCGTTCAGGCCGAAGCGATCGCGGCATTGGTGCGGTACGGGCTGAACTTTGTCCTGCTCGTGATTTTCTTCCTTGGGTTCTACTACTACCTGTCTTTCGTCCTTTTGGCCTTTGCCGAGACCCGGTATTTCGCTCAATTGTTGCTGACGTACCTGACAGAACCGGTTCTGCTGATCTTCAAGGGAATCATCAGCTACATCCCTAACCTGATCATGCTGGCGCTGATCACCTGGGTGACGATGTACATCATCAAAGGCATGCGCGTTTTCTTTGATGCGGTCGAGGCGGGCACGTTTGACATGGGCGATTTCGAACGCCACTGGGTCAACCCGACCTTCAACATCGCTCGGGTCGTCGTCATCCTGATCGCGCTTGTGTTTGCCGTGCCCTATATCCCCGGCTCAGATTCTGCCGCCTTCCAAGGACTGACCATTCTGGTCGGCGCGATGTTGTCGCTGGGCGCGAACTCGGTCGTGTCCAACATGCTGGCCGGGCTTTTCGTGATTTATCGCCGCTCGACCTCGATTGGGGACCGTATCCAGATCGGCGACCACATCGGAGATGTCGTTCAGATCAAGCTGATGGAAACGCATCTGAAGTCGATCAAGAACGAGCTGATCTCGATCCCCAATGCGCAGCTTATGAATTCGGACGTGGTGAATTTTTCGAAGAAAACCGACGGCAGCGGGCTGCTTTTGCACACCACCGTCGGCATCGGATACGAGGAGCCGTCTGAAAAAGTCGAGGCTATGCTGATCGAGGCCGCGCGCCGCACCAAGGGGATCAAGGCCAAGCCGGAACCCTTTGTTTTGTGGACCGCTTTGGCTGACTACGCGATCAATTATCAGATCAACGGGTATTCGACGCGCGGCAGCATTATCCCGAAAATCCGCTCGGACCTGCATCGCAACATCGTGGCCGTGTTCAATGAGAACAACGTGCAGATCATGACGCCCTCTTACATGGCTGACCCGCCCGAGCCGAAAATCCCGGCCCAGGACTGGGACGGTCATCTGGCGCATGAAACGCACGAGGGTGATGAATAGTCGTATCCGGTGCTACACCCTGCCATTCAGATGGTGCATAAGCGGTTTCAGTGATTCACGCATTTAAGGACCTGAACCATGCACGACATCCGCGCCATTCGCGAAAACCCAGCCGCCTTCGACGCCGCCCTTGCGCGCCGTGGGGACGCGCCGGTGTCGTCAGACCTGCTGCGGTTGGACGAAAGCCGCCGCGCCAAGATTTTGGCCGCTGAAACTGCGCAGGCCGAACAGAACAAGGCCAGCAAAGAGGTCGGGGCCGCCAAGGGTCGCGGCGACGAGGCCGAATTCGAGCGTCTGCGCGCACTGGTCGCCGAGAAGAAGGCCGAAGTCGCCCGGATGCAGACCGAGGCTAAGGATCTGGACGCGCTGCTAACCGACCAGTTGATCCGCATTGCCAACCTCCCCGCCGAGGATGTGCCCCAAGGCGCAGATGAAAACGACAATGTCGAGGTCAACCGCTGGGGCACCCCCCGCGAGTTGGACTTTGCGCCGAAAGAGCATTTTGAGATCGAAGCCGTGCAACACGGCATGGATTTCGAGACCGCCGCCAAACTCTCTGGCTCGCGCTTTGTCCTATTGTCCGGCGGTGTCGCGCGCATTCACCGCGCGCTGGCGCAGTTCATGCTGGACACGCATGTCAACGAAAACGACCTGACCGAGGTGAACGGTCCGGTTCTGGTGCTGTCCGAGATGATGCAGGGCACAGGGCAACTGCCGAAATTCGGCGAGGACAGCTATCAGACCCGCGAGGGCTGGTGGTTGATCCCGACGTCTGAGGTCTCGCTGACCAATATCGTCAATGACACGCTGATCGAGGAAAATTACCTGCCCCGCCGCTATACCGCGCATTCCCTGTGCTTCCGGTCCGAGGCCGGCAGCGCTGGCAAAGACACGCGTGGAATGCTGCGCCAGCACCAGTTCGAAAAGGTCGAGATGGTTTCGGTCACACATCCGGACAATTCCGACGACGAACAGAAACGCATGTTGCGCTGCGCCGAGGGCATTCTGGAAAAGCTGGGCGTGCCCTATCGCACCGTGATCCTGTGCACCGGCGACATGGGTTTTGGCGCGCGCCGCACCTATGACATCGAGGCGTGGCTGCCCGGTCAGGACACATACCGTGAGATCAGCTCGGTCTCGACCTGTGGCGATTTCCAAGCCCGCCGCATGAACGCCCGCTTCCGTCCCGAAGGAGGTGGCAAGCCGGAATATGTCCACACGCTGAACGGCTCGGGCCTGGCGGTGGGGCGCTGCCTGATTGCGGTGCTGGAAAACGGCCAGAACGCCGATGGCACCGTCACCCTGCCCGAGGTCTTGGCCCCTTATCTGGGTGGCAAGCTGACGCTGCAACTGGACGGCACGCTGGCATAAGAAAACCGGCGCCAAAGCCGCCGGTTTCAGAACGATCGTAGGCGAAGGGGTATTACTTCTTCGCCTTTTTTTTATCCTTCTTTTTCTCGCTCTTTTTGGCGTCCTTCTTCTTGTCGCCTTTTTTCTTGTCGTCCTTCTTGGACTTCTTACCCTTCTTCGCCTTGGCTTTTACCTTGTCCTTGGCTTTCGAGAACACGGCCTCCATTTCGGCGCGCTTCTTGGCGGCTTTCTCTGCCTTTGCTTTGGCCTTTGCCTTCTTCTTGGCCTTTGCTTCAGCGGCTTCGGCAGCCGCTTTTTCCTCAGCGGCTTTGCGGGCCGCTTCCTCGGCTCGTTTTTCTGCTGCAGCGGCAGCCACGGTCTTGCGCGTGGCAGGCTTGCGCGCCGCTGGCTTCCGGGCCGCAGCTTTTCGAGCAGGCGCGCGGCGCGTAGCTGGCTTTGCAGCGGGTTTGGCAGCCGTCGCCTCTTTTGCGGCGGCAATCAGCACTGGCGCGCGCGCCGCACCTATTCGAGGGACTTTGACCAGAGCGTCGGGGGTTGCTTTGGCGATGGCTTCGGCCGTTTTGAAGCCATTGGCGATCAGCAATTGGCCAAGCGCCTCACCCACGCCTTTTACGTCGGTCACTGCGGTCATTCTTTGTCCTTTCTATGTCTCCCTGCATATTTGTATATACACAGCATATACAAATCCGCAAGGCAGCGTGTCGTTAGATCTCGCTAAAGCGTCAATTACTATGGGCAAGACCGGCAGACCGATCCTTTTTGGGAAATGGAACAAGGCGCTTTGCATCCTCGTCCCACAATTTCAGGTTCAGTGCTGCGACCGCCTCGGGGAATTTGATCCGCCGGGGGGTATATTCCGGCGGCAGGTTATAGTGGCATGCGCGCAGCCGATAAGACGGAATACGTGCGTTGAAATGGTGAATATCGTGCAATGTGATGCAGGCAACCGCATTGTCAAACCACCAGCCGAAATCCAGCGCCGACGATCCCTGCAGCGCGGCCAGTTTGGGGTCCAAATCCGGGCGGCGGTCCCAATAGGTGTCCTCGAAATTGTGTTGCAGATAGACAAGAAACACGCCCAACATCCCGCCCAACAAGGAAAACACCAGCCAGACCAGAATGCCCGTCGACCCAGCAATCAGGTAAAGCAGCCCAAGAAACACGACAATCGACAGGTTGTGTAGCAGAACCCCCGTTACACCGAACCGGATGGTGTTCTTGGGCCATCGGTAGCGGATGAAATAGGTAAACAGCGCGCCCACCGGGACAAGAATGAAAGGGTTGCGGTAAAGCCGATAAAACAGCCGTGCCTTCCAATCGGATTCGTTCCATTCACGCACAGTCATCGTGTGAATCTCGCCTGTTTCGCGATGCTCGAGGTTGCCGATGCCTGAGTGATGAAGGTTATGATTTTGCTTCATCACTTCAAATGGTGCGAAAGTGAACGGAGACAGCCCATGCCCGGCCCATTCATTCTGTTGGCGCGTTTCAAACAGGGAGTGGTGCCCACAGTCATGTTGCAGGACGTATAGGCGGACGGCTGCGAATGCGAAAACGATTCCGGCCGGGATCATGATGTACCAGCGATCCACATAGATGATCGCCAAGGCCAGCGACGCGAAATACACCGCAAAAGTCCCAAAATAACTTAGCGCGGCCAGACGATTATCTTGCACCGCATATTGTCTTGTATATTCCCTCAAATCCATCACGTCCGCTCCCCACGATGGCCCGCTTCAATATGGGTTCGAAACTAAGTGCGGAAACTCCGCAAACAAGCAGCGCGCGCGAAAACAAATGCACGCACCTGAATGCTAACGCGGGGAACAGGGGCTGTCACGCCCCTGAGCCAAAAATGCTGAAAATTGGCGCAGTTACGCGCGGCCCTTGAGATGCTTTGCCAGCGCGCCCGCGTTTTTCTTGCGGCGTCCCTTATAGGGGTTCTTGTCGCCCTGTCCGCGCAACGTCAGGCGGATCGGGGTGCCCGGCATATCAAAATCCTCGCGCAGCCCATTGACCAGATACCGGTTATAGCTTTCGGGCATCTTGTCAGGGTGCGAGCACATGACAACAAATCCCGGCGGGCGGGTCTTGGCCTGCGTCATATAGCGCAGCTTGATCCGGCGACCCTGCGGCGCTGGCGGCGGGTGCTGTTCCAACATCGCGGTCAACCACCGGTTCAGCGCAGCGGTCGGCACGCGCCGGTTCCACACGTCATGGGCGCGCAGGATGGCAGCGCGCAGACGCTCCAAACCCCGGCCCGTTTTGGCCGATACAGTGATCAGAGGTGCCCCGCGCAGTTGCGGCAGAAGGCGTTCGAAGGATTCCTTGAGGTCGCGCAGCTTTTCCTGCTTGTCCTCTTCGATGTCCCATTTGTTCACGGCGACAACCACCGCGCGGCCCTCGCGTTCTGCCAGATCCGCAATCCGCAGGTCTTGCTGTTCAAACGGAATCGCCGCGTCCAGCAGGACCACCACGACCTCGGCAAATTTCACCGCGCGAAGCCCATCGGAGACCGAGAGCTTTTCCAGCTTTTCCTGCACCTTGGCTTTTTTGCGCATCCCGGCGGTGTCGAAAATGCGCATCGGGGTGCTGTTACCATCTGGGTCGGCCCAGTCGATCCGAAGGCTGATCGCGTCGCGGGTGATCCCAGCCTCGGGGCCGGTCAGCAGGCGATCTTCGCCCATGATCTTGTTGATCAGCGTGGATTTCCCGGCATTCGGGCGGCCCACAACGGCAACCTGCAACGGCTTGTCGGCGGTGATCAGCGGCGTTTCGCCCTCGCCATCCTCATCCAGCTCGATATCGGTTTCCGGCGCATCATCCTGCGCCTTTTCAGCCGCAGCGTCGGCCAGAGGCATCAACTGAGCATACAAGTCCGTCATCCCCTCGCCGTGCTCGCCGGACAGACGCACCGGTTCGCCAAGTCCAAGGTTATAGGCCTCAAGCACACCTGCATCCGCTGCGCTGCCTTCTGCCTTGTTCGCCGCGAGGATGACGTGTTTGGAGCGCTTGCGCAGGATTTCGGCGAACATCTCATCCGTCGGGGTCAATCCCACCCGTGCGTCGATCATGAACAGACACACGTCGGCCATGTCCACCGCCCGTTCGGTCAGGCGGCGCATCCGACCTTGCAGGCTGTCGTCAGTCGCATCTTCCAACCCCGCCGTGTCGATCACGGTAAAGCGCAGATCACCCAACCGCCCTTCGCCTTCGCGCAGGTCACGCGTCACGCCGGGTTGGTCGTCGACCAATGCCAGACGTTTACCCACGAGGCGGTTGAACAGGGTGGATTTGCCCACATTGGGGCGCCCCACAATGGCGAGGGTCAGCGACATGATACTCAACTTTCAAGACTCAGACGCGCCCTTTAGCGCATCTTTCGGTCAACGGAAAGCGTGTAGATCACCTTTGGTGGACACAACATAAAGCGTCTGCCCGGCAACAACCGGAGCCGTGGTCGCGCCACCGGGCACTTCGACCCGATGCACAAGGGTGCCGTCGACCGGGCTGAAGAACCGAAGGTATCCATCGTTGGAGGCAATCACCAGACGCCCCCCGGCCATGATCGGCCCGTAATGCGCCACAATGGGCCCCCGGCGATTGGGCTTGTCCTTCACAAAGCCAGGCAAGTCCTGCGCCCAGACAACTTCACCACTGGCCGCATCCAGACGAATAAGCTGACTGCGGTCACTGATTTGAAATAGGCTGTTTCCAGCCGGCCAAACCGTGTCGACCGCGCCCTCATCCGCCGTCCACTTCCGCTCGCCCGAGCCTGCGTCAAAGGCCACAGTCCGGCCCGAGTGGTTCCCGATAAAGATCGTGTCACCGGACACCATCGGGCCACCGGTCACGTCAATGATCTGAGCTGCGGCCCGACCCCGCCGCCCTCCGGCGACCGAGGCGTTCCACCGACGGATACCGCCCTTGCGGAAGGTCGCGGAAATATCGCCGGACCCGAAGGCGAAAACCGCGAATTCAGACGCAATCACTGGCGCAGGCGCGCCCAGCACATTGCCGACGCTTGGGGTACCTTGGATCTGCCATGCGATGCGGCCGTCCTTGGTATCAATGGCCCAACCGGTTTCATCCCCGGCCACAAGATACAACAGGCCCCCATTCACTAGAGGTGCACCGCTGCCAGTCGCATTCAGGCGTTTTTGCCACCGGATTGCGCCAGATTTGGCATCCAGCGCGGTCAGCCGACCGAACCCGGACGAGACGTACAGGATACCATCTGCATAAGCGATGCCGCCGCCCGTCGCATCTGAATCGCCATCCGAAGCGGGAATAAGATCCGTGCTCCAGACCCGTTGGCCCTGCGGCGAAACGGCGGAAACCGTCGCCCCGGAATCGAGCGTGTAGATCAATCCACCGGCAACGACCGGTTCCGCCGTGATCCGCTGCTTGCGCGAGTCGCCTTTGCCAATCGACGCGGACCAGACCCGCTGAGGCGTGGCGCGAAGTTGCGCGTTCGTCGTGCGGAACGCCGCCGTTCCCGGGCTTTGCGGCCAGCTTGCATTTGCCTTCTGCGCAGGCAGGCTGATTGGCTTGGACCCGCGCGTCTCGACCGTTTCGGTGTCTGCTGCGGGGCGGATGTCTTCACGCGGACCGGGCAGGATGACTTCGGGTTCCTCGCAGGCCGCGAGAACGGTCAGGGATACAGCCGCAACCGACAATCCAACTCGGGAAAAAAGATTTGTTACCATGGTTTTCCGAACTCGCCTGCCATTATTCGTTACGCTGCGGATTATCCCTGCCGGGCTACCAACGGTTCGGGTTCACCCCCCAGTGCCACGATCAACTGGGCAGCACGCTGCTGAAGGTCAACGCCAATCTCGGCATCCTGCCGCAATGCCTGCAATCTTTCGATGGCGGCGTCGATATTTCCTTCGGATACGTCGATAAGGGCCAGTTGCTCTTGTGCCAGCAACCTAAGCGGAGCGCCGGGCGCGGCCAGAGCCTCGAACTGCTGACGCCGGTCTGCCGCTGGCAGGGTGTCGCTTTGCAGCAGCAATGCCTTGAAGGTCGCGATCGCGCGATAAATCTCGGGCAGCTCACCCTGTACCGCGATGGCATTCAGACTGTTCACAGCCTCGTCCACCGAACCGGCCTCGGTTTGGGACGCGGACAGCAGCATGTCTACCACCGCGTCGCCCCCCGGTGACGTCGCCGGGACGCTTTCAAGGCTGCCAGCCCGTTCAGCCGAGTCGTTCTGAGCCAGCGCCGAAAGAATCGCATCACCCAGATTTTCAGCCTGCGACGTCGCGCGTGCCTTGCGGATTTCATTGAATGCAGCGCCGCCAACAATCAGGACAACCGCCAGCACACCAACCCATCCCCACCGACGCAACAGCAGAAACAGACGGTCTCGGCGCACCTCTTCGGTCACCTCATCAATAAAACTGTCGACGTCGCTCATCCCTGCGCTCCGGGCTATTTCAATTCTGTATGGCGCAATGTCATACCCCGGCGTCCTTGCCAAGCCAAGGGTGGGATTTTGGGCGTTAAAGATGGGGTGAACCCCGCTTGCGTAAAAAAATAAACCGAACTATTCAGTTCAGTGTGGAAAAGATACATAATGCGCCCCACATTTATGTTTAGGCGCCATAGAAATCCGGGCGAAGAATTTGGGGAGAAATTCTGAATGCGTTTGATTTCAATCGTAAACGCAGTGCTGGTGGTCGTTGCACTATTCCTGCTTGTGTTTGAACGCGATACCCTATTTGCGTTTGCTGGTCGGGCAGAAGCTGAGGCCAGCCCGTCCTCTGCGGATGAATCGGAGGGCACAGCATCCGAGAATCGAAATGCCATCGGAGTGGTGGCCGTTCGCTCGGCTGCGCGCGAGATTGACAGCGCCGTATTGCTGCGCGGCCAGACCAAAGCCAACCGGCAGGTCGAAGTCCTTGCTGAAACAACGTCAACGGTCATTTCGGAACCAAAGCGCAAAGGAACCTTTGTAGAATCGGGCGACCTGCTGTGCGAGTTGGATCCCGGCACCCGCCCCGCCAGCCTTGCCGAAGCAATGGCAGGCAAGCTTGAGGCCGAAAGCCGCATCCCCGAAGCTGAAGCGCGCCTTGAAGAAGCACATGCCTTGGTCGCCGAGGCTCAAATCAACCTGACGGCTGCGCAGAAACTGTCGGAAACCGGGTTCGGCTCGGAAACGCGCAGGATATCCAGCCAGGCGGCTATGCGCAGCGCCGAGGCCGGTGTAAAGACAGCGGAAGCCGGGTTGGAAGCCACGCGTGCAGGGATTGAAGCCGCAACCGCCGAGGTCGCCGCCGCCGAGCGCGAGATTGACCGCCAGACGATCGAAGCCCCCTTCAAGGGCCTGCTGGAAAGCGACACGGCCGAGTTGGGCAGCCTGATGCAACCCGGGTCGCTTTGCGCAACCGTTATTCAGCTTGATCCGATCAAGCTGGTGGGCTTTGTGCCCGAGGCCGAGGTCAACCGTGTCATCGTTGGCTCCGAAGCCTCGGCCCAACTGGTCACTGGTCTGCAAGTTGCCGGGCGCGTGACCTTCCTGAGCCGGTCCGCCGATGAAACAACCCGGACTTTCGAAGTTGAGATCACGGTGCCGAACCCCGATCTTGCCATCCGGGACGGGCAAACCGCAGACATCCGCATTTCTGCCGAAGGTGCCAAGGCGCATCTGCTGCCGCAATCTGCCCTGACGCTCAATAAAGAAGGTCAGGTTGGTGTGCGGACAGTCGGGCAAGGCAACGTCGCTGATTTCTTTCCTGTCGTACTTCTGCGTGACACGTCGGATGGCGTATGGGTCGGCGGCCTCCCTGAAACCGTTGACATAATCGTCATCGGACAGGAATTCGTGACAAGTGGCGTAAGCGTTAAGCCCACCTATCGGGAAGCTGCAAAATGACCGGAATCGTCAGTTGGGCTGCTGGCCGGGCGCGGATGGTTCTGGCCTTTATCGCCATCTCGCTTGTTGTGGGCGGGTTTGCCTATGTCAATTTGCCCAAAGAGGGCGAGCCCGACATTGAAATCCCTGCCCTGTTCGTCTCGGTTCAGTTCCCCGGCATTTCGGCTGAAGATTCCGAAAACCTTCTGGTCAAACCGATGGAGACCGAACTGGCCGATCTGGACGGCCTAAAGGAAATGACGTCCACGGCCTCGGAAGGCTATGCAGGGGTCGCGCTGGAATTCGATTTTGGCTGGGACAAAACCGCAATCATGGCCGACGTGCGCGATGCCATGAACAGCGCGCAGGCCGAATTCCCCGAGGGCGCAGAACAGTATTCGCTGTTCGAGATCAACTTCTCGGAATTCCCGATCGTCATCGTCAACCTGACCGGAGCTGTGCCGGAACGCACAATGGCCCGCGTTGCCAAGGACTTGCAGGACGAGCTTGAATCGCTGGATTCGGTGCTTGAGGCCGGGATTGCAGGCAACCGCGACGAATTGCTTGAGGTTATCATCGACCCGCTCCGGCTCGAGGCGTACAACGTCACCGCGGCCGAGCTGATCAACGTCGTCCAAAACAACAACCAGCTTATCGCAGCGGGTGAAGTCGAGACCGAGCAAGGGACATTCTCGGTCAAGATCCCCTCATCCTTCAAAACCGCTCAAGACGTCTATGACCTGCCGGTCAAGGTCAATGGTGACCGGGTCGTCACGATGGGAGAGCTGGCGCAGATCAACTATACCTTCGAAGATCGCGAGGGCACGGCACGTTTTAACGGCGAGCCCACAATTGCCCTGCAAGTGGTCAAGCGCAAAGGTTACAACCTGATCGACACGGTCGAGGCCGTCAAAACGACCATTGCCGCAGCGCAGGCCAAATGGCCGCCCGAGATGCAGGCCGCCATCGAACTGGGTACATCAAACGATCAAAGCCGCATCGTCGGCTCGATGGTCAGCCAGCTTGAAGGTTCGGTCCTGACAGCCATTGCACTGGTGATGATCGTCGTTCTGGCCTCACTGGGCACGCGCGCGGCGCTGCTGGTGGGCTTCGCTATCCCGACGTCGTTCCTGCTGTGCTTTGCCTTCCTCGCCGTGATGGGGGTCAGTATTTCCAACATCGTGATGTTCGGCCTGATCCTTGCTGTGGGTATGCTGGTCGACGGTGCAATTGTTGTGGTTGAATACGCCGACAAGCGCATCAAGGAAGGTGTTGGCCCGATGCACGCCTATGTCGAGGCGGCGCAGCGGATGTTCTGGCCAATCGTGTCGTCCACGGCGACAACGCTCTGTGCCTTTCTCCCGATGCTGTTCTGGCCCGGTGTTCCGGGCGAATTCATGGGGATGCTGCCCGTCACGCTGATCTTCGTTCTGTCGGCTTCGCTGATCGTGGCTCTGATCTATCTACCCGTCATGGGCGGTGTATCCGGGCGGCTAAGCCGTGTCTTCGACCACTCTTCCGAATGGCTGAAAGCGCGTACCCCGTGGTGGCTGCGTGCCGTGATGGTGCCCCCCTCGCTTTACATGATTTTCCTGGGCGCCATGCAGGTTCTGAACCCGGCCTATCTGCTGCCTGCGGGCACACCGGGCGGAATGATCTTTGGCGCATTTTTGTTTATCCTTGGTGCGTTTGCCGGGTCCGTGACGCTGAGCGCGGCCAAGATCGAGCGTACCCCGGATCAGCATGTGCATACGGTCCGCGAACACACGCCGTTTGGCCACGTGATCAAGTTCCTCGTAGGCAATCCGATCATGCCGATCGTGTCTATCGTCGCCGTTGGATTTGCGGTTGTGACCGTCATGTCCATCTATGGCAGCAACAACCGCGGCGTAGAGTTTTTCGTCGAGAATGAGCCCGAGCAGGCAACGGCTTACGTCAGGGCGCGCGGCAACATCTCACTGGCGGAAAAAGACGAGATGGTGCTGGCCGCCGAAGAAATCATCAGCGCGCACCCTGCGGTCATCAATGTATTTTCCTTCGCGGGCGAAGGTGGCCTAAGCCAGAATAATGGCGGCGCACAAGCGCCCGCTGACACGGTTGGTCGCGTCCAGTTCGAAATCATTCCATGGGAAGATCGGCCGAACGTGTCCGAACCCATCCTTGGTGGGCTGGTCGATCGGCAAACTGTTGCACCGGACTATGACGGTGACTTCGTGCTGGATCAGCTGAATGTGCAACTTGCCGAGATTCCAGGCATCATCGTTGAGATTCTGCCGCTGTCCCAAGGTCCGGCCTCTGCCAAACCTGTGCATCTGCGCATCAAGGGCGATGGCTGGGAAGAGCTGACCGCAGCTACTCTGGCCGCGCGCGAGGTTTTTGACGGCACCCCCGGCCTGATCAAGATAGAAGACACGCTGCCCCTGCCCGGCATTGATTGGCAGATTGACGTGGATGTGGCCAAGGCGGGTCGCTTTGGCGCTGACGTCGCTACGGTCGGTGCTATGGTTCAGCTTGTGACCCGTGGGCTTTTGCTGGGGGAAATGCGCCCGGAAAACGTGGATGAAGAGATTGAAATCCGCGTTCGCCTGCCCGACGAAGACCGCGTCCTTTCGACTCTGGATACCCTCAAGGTCCGAACGCCGGATGGACTTGTGCCTTTGTCGAACTTCGTCACCCGCAAGCCCGTGGCGAAACTGGCCCAGATCGACCGCGTGAACCAGCAGCGGTATTACGACGTTAAAGCTGATGTAGAACCCGGCCTGAGCAAGGTGACCGTTGAAGCCTCTGATGGGTCGGAGGAACGCGTGGCGGTCGTCAGAGAGCTGACCGACGACGCGACGCCCGAGGGGGCAACTGTCACTGGGCCAAACGGCTCGGAATACGAAGTTGTGGTGACAACCGGTGCCTTGGATGCCGAAGAGGTAAGGGCGCAGATCGCCTCGGGCGACGCACGTATCGCGCCAATCAATCCCAATGAACGGATCGCCGTCCTGACAGAATGGCTTGAGACCGATCCGCTTGGCAGCGCAGTCAGCTGGGAATGGACCGGTGATCAGGAAGATCAGGAAGAATCCGGTGCGTTCCTCATGAACGCATTTGCCGGGGCCTTGGGCCTGATGTTTGTCATCCTGTTGGCGCAGTTCAACTCGTTCTACAATTCCGTTCTCGTCCTGTTGGCGGTTGTTCTTTCGACCACCGGGGTCCTGATCGGGATGCTGGTCATGCAACAGCCGTTTTCGATCATCATGACCGGAACGGGGATCGTGGCCCTCGCGGGAATTGTGGTGAACAACAATATCGTCCTGATTGACACCTATCAGGAATACAGCCGCTACATGCCGCGCATTGAAGCGATCGTGCGCACGGCCGAAGCACGTATTCGTCCGGTCCTTCTGACCACTCTGACCACGATGGCTGGCCTGACGCCCATGATGTTCGGCCTTTCGCTCGACTTCATAAACGGCGGCTATTCCATCAACAGCCCCACCGCCTTGTGGTGGAAGCAGCTGGCAACGGCGGTGGTGTTCGGGCTTGGCATTGCAACCGTTCTAACCCTGATCGTGACGCCTTCTTTCCTGGCGCTGCGTGTATGGGTGTCGACCTATACGATCTGGTTGGGCAAACTTCTGGCACGCGCAACTGCGGGTCGATCCAGTCAGGTCGCGCAGGATATGGCAATTGGGAAAGCGGCGCGTCAGGCGCAAGCCACCGAGGTGATCTGGACCGACGAGCCATGGACGGCAGAGCCCGAAACGGACCGCACATCGGATGTGCCGCCCGGTTCACCTCTCAAAGCAGCCGAATGAATTAGAAGGGGCCGGTCAAACCGGCCCCTTTTTGCATCTGCACCCCAGCAAACAAGGCTATGCGGCTTCTAAATCGTTTTGCTGACGATTCCACAATTGAGCATAGCGTCCGCTTTGATCCAGCAGCTCGTCATGTGTGCCTTGTTCGATGATCTCACCGCGTTCCAGAACGACAATGCGATCCGCCTCGGCAATGGTGCTAAGACGGTGAGCGATCGTAATGACGGTGCGCCCCTCACCTGCCCGCGCCAGGGCGTCCTTGATGTCCTGTTCTGTATCTGTATCCAGCGCCGATGTCGCCTCGTCCAGCAGCAGGATCGGCGGGTTCTTGAGCAACGTCCGCGCGATCCCGACGCGCTGCTTCTCACCACCTGACAGTTTCAAGCCGCGTTCACCAACCTTGGTGTCATAGCCCTCCGGCAAAGTGATGATGAAGTCATGGATCTGCGCGGCCTTGGCTGCTGCCTCGATATCCTCTTGCGTGGCACCGTCACGACCGTAAGCAATGTTATAGCCAATGGTGTCATTGAACAGCACGGTATCCTGCGGCACGACGCCAATGGCCGCGTGCAAACTGTTTTGGGACACATCGCGCACATCTTGCCCGTCAATCTTCAGCGCACCGCCGGTCACGTCATAGAACCGGAACAGCAAGCGACCAATGGTGGACTTGCCGGACCCCGTCGCCCCGACAATCGCAACCGTTTGACCGGCCGGAACGGTCAGAGAAACCCCCTTCAGGATTTCCCGATCCGCGTCGTAACCGAAGCGGACATCCTCCAGCGTCACCTCACCCCCCGCAATCACAAGATCCGGCGCGTCGGGTTTGTCCGTGACTTCGGCCGGCTGCTCCAGCAGGTCGAACATCTGGCCCATATCAACCAGGGCCTGACGGATTTCCCGGTAGACCGTGCCCAGAAAGTTCAAAGGTACGGTAATCTGGATCATATAGGCGTTGACCATAACGAAATCACCAACGGTCAACGTACCATTTTGCACCCCGATGGCCGCCAGAACCATGACACCGATCAGGCCGCAGGTGATCAGGAAAGACTGACCGAAATTCAGGAAAGCCAGCGAATACGCCGTCTTGAGCGCAGCACCCGCATACGCCTTCATTGAAACATCATAGCGTTCAGCTTCGCGCGCTTCCGCGTTGAAATACTTGACCGTTTCAAAGTTCAGCAGGCTGTCGATAGCGCGCTGGTTGGCCTCGGTATCCTGATCGTTCATCTCGCGGCGCAGCTTCACGCGCCACTCGGTCACTGCGAATGTAAACCAGATATACAGCGCGATGGTGACGGCCACGACCACAAGATACCAGACATCGAACAGCCACATCAGGATGACGGCCACCAGCAGCAGTTCAAGGATCAGAGGGCCAATCGAAAACAGCAGAAACCGCAGCAGAAACTCAACGCCCTTCACCCCCCGCTCGATAATCCGGCTGAGGCCCCCGGTCCGGCGCGAGACGTGATAGCGCATCGAAAGCTGGTGAATGTGCCCAAACGTCTCAAGCGCCAAGGCCCGCAGCGCGCGTTGCCCGACAGGTGCAAAGGCCGCATCCCGGAGTTGCTGAAAGCCGACGGTCATCATTCTGGCCACGCCGTAGGCAACGGTCAGGCCAACCGCGCCCAGCGCCAGCGGAGGCACTCCCTCGCCCGCCAGACCGTCAACCGCGCCCTTGTAGAGAATCGGTGTGTAGACCGCGATGAGCTTTGCCAGCACCAGCATCCCCATTGCCAACACAACGCGTCGCTTTACCCATGGCTCATCATCGGGCCAAAGATAGGGCGCAACTTTGCGGATCGTGCGCCAACCGGATCGTTGTTCGTCGATCTCGGACATATCATCAGGATGCATAGGGGCTGCTCGTCTCATCACGTACCAATACTGCGGTCAGAGATAGACCCCCGACCCAAGAGGGCCAGAGGTACAGGTTTATTCCGGAATGGTGAAGACCTGTCCGGGATAGATCAGATCCGGATCGCGGATCGCGTCCCGGTTGGCGTCGAACAGGCGCACGTAAAGAATACCGTCGCCATACCGCTCGCGTGAAATGGCCCAGAGGGTGTCGCCCTCTTGCACCGTAACCGACCGGATCGCGGCCGTAGCCGGTTGCTCGGCAGAGCCTTCCGACGCATCACTTGCGCGCAAGACCTCCAGCGGCTCACGCTTGAACGGTGTCTCAAGGCGACTGACGACGGTCCCGTCAGAACCGACTTCATCCACGCGCAGCGTGTAGACGCCGGGATCAACGCCCTCAAGCTCACTGCGCCACTTGCCATCATCCGCAGGCGGTAAATCCGCGACAAGGCGGTTGTTCAAGTACAGCCGCACAACGGACCCGTCCGGAACACGGCCTGTCAGCTCAACCTCACCTTCATCCGAATACCCGATCGTATCCAGCGCGACCTGCTTGGCCTCTCCTGCCTGAGACGCCGGGGGCTGTACCAGCTCCACGCCATCCTGACCTGAACGTAAAACAGTAACCTGCTGGTTTTGAACAACTTCAGGCGCAGCATCAGCGGTTTGCTCCGTCTGCTCAGCCTCTGGTTCAAGGGATGCCTCGGCGGTCTCGGTCGGCGCGGGCTCGTCAGTCTCAGAGTTCGACTCCTGCGCAATTTCGGTCTGTGTTTCCACATTCTCTGACGGTTCCGGCGCAGGCGTGTCCACTTGCGGTTCAGGCAGTGCCGCGATGAGGTAGTCATCCGACCGCAGTGGCCCTTCGCCCGCATCCGTTTCCAGTGTCAGGCCACGCGCCGCGTTGGAAAACGGGATTATCACGAATTCCGCGAACTGTCCGCTGCCATCCACCGTGAAACTGTGGACGGCCTCACCATCCAGAAGAACGCGAATTTCGGCACCCGGCTCGGCGTTTCCGGACAAGACCGCATTACCGTCCGGCTCTACAAAAATCTGGTCCAGAGTTGGCGGCGTAGCTTCTGCAGCGACCTCAGGCTGCGCATCGTTCTCCGTTGCTTCGGGCTGGGCTTGGTCCGCGGTCGCCTCAGTCGTTTGTGGCTGGTCGACAGAAGGTTCTGTCTGCTGCGGCTCGGTCGACGCGGTCTCGGCTTCCGTCGGAGCCTCGGCTTCGGTCGAAGGCTCGTCTTCGGCGACTGCGACCGGAGCTTGTGCGGCCACTTCCGTTTCGCTCGCGGCGTCTTCGGATGGGCCGTCAAAAACACCGGACCAATACGCACCGCCAGCGCCGACCAGAACCAGTATACCGACAATCACAACCCAGGTGTACGGGCCCGAGCTTTCGCTTTCCGACTTCGCGTCCATCATTTTCCTTTCACTCCGCCGCGCAAATGGTTTTACAGCAACGCATTCTGCCAGACGGTTGAGCCAATCTATCAATCTCGCTATCAGGGGTCAAAACCCCAGATACAACCCCGGAGAAGCGCCCTTATGTCCCAGAAATCCGTCTGTGTGTATTGCGGGTCACGCAATGGTGTGAACTCTGCCTATTCCGACGCCGCCCGCACATTCGGCCAGCTGCTTGCAAACGAAGGCTGGAGGCTGGTCTACGGCGCCGGGGATGTAGGTCTGATGGGTGAAGTGGCGCGCGCTGCACAAGCCGCCGGAGGGGACACGTTCGGCGTTATCCCTGTGCACCTGCTACAGCGTGAAGTTGGTAAAACTGACCTGACGCGTTTCGTGGTCACCGAAACGATGCACGAGCGCAAGAAGGTCATGATCATGAACGCGGACGCCGTCGTTGTTCTACCCGGTGGTCCGGGGTCGCTGGACGAACTGTTCGAGGCGCTGACATGGCGGCAACTGGGCCTGCATGACAAGCCCATTCTGGTTATGAACGTGGATGGATATTGGGATGCTTTGCACAAGCTGCTGGATCAGGTGATTGATCAGGGCTTTGCCGATGCATCGCTCGGCGCTTTCATCACATGGGTGGATGACGCTGAGACGGCGATGTCCGTGTTGCGTGAGAAACTAAGCTGAAAAGAAGGTGGGATCGGGCGGCCTGCGCCGCCCGACAGATGGATCAGGCCGGGCGCGCAGCGGGTTTCAACCGGTGCGTCAGAACCTTTTCGACCTTGTGCATGGGATGATTGGTCAGCGTCTTGTCCACCTCGGCCACGACCTTGGCTAAAACCTCGCTGTGCAGCCGGCGGCGCAACAGGCCAAGCACGTGTGGGCTGGCCACCAGCACCAAGCGTTTAAAGGCCCCTTTCAGCCCCTTGCGGTTCAGCAGATTGGCCAGATCCTGCACGAACAGAGATTTGGCATGGGTCTTCCAGCTTGCATCCTCAACGGCTGACTTCTGGTTCGGACCGTTGTCATTTCGACGCCCGGCCCGGTCGGTTGGTTTCGATTTCGGGCTGTCCTGTTCCTCGACCGAAAGGACAACCAGATTGGGGTCCTCGGCATCGGTGATGTTCTCCATGAACAACGCCTTTTCCCCGTCTGCAATAATAACCCATGTTCCCTGTGCAAGTGCGACCATCTTGGTCTCCTGTTAAGGTTTCTTTTGGGTATCCCTCGTCCGCCGGGCACAATTGTTTTGTCACGTGCCTATGGCTGAAGGCGCGCCGCCCGGTCTTTTTTGAATGCGCGGATTTCTCCCTCCCGCACAATATAAGCTAGGTATCGCGGGGCCGCTTACAATGGATGGGGGTGCCAAAAGTTGACGCGTCGGCAGGTTTTCACCCGTGCCCGGGTCAAGCCGACAGTTCAATCACTGTGATTTCCGGGGTCACGCCAAACCGCAGCGGCAGCCCTGAGCATCCGATCCCGCCGGAAACCACCAAATCGCGACCATTCTCGCGCGTATGGCCATAGGCGTAACGATTGCCGAACCGGGACGGCACGTAAGGCGCCCAACCGAAGAAGTTCACCTGCCCTCCGTGCGTGTGGCCGGACACCGTCAGGACAACCCGGTCGGTGACGTCGGGAAACACATCCGGCTCATGCGCCATCATGATAACCGGAGCCTCATCAGTGATCTGCGCCATGGTCGCGGGCAAGTCATCCAGCCCCTGAAACTGCCCCCACCCCAGAGGAAACGCGCGTTGATCTTCCAGCCCCGCCAATCAAAACCCTGCGTCCTCAAGCTTGATGGCTGCATTGGACAGCACGGGTATCCCGTTCCGTTCAAGCGCTGCGGCATAGATGTTAGGCCCGCCTTTGCGGTCCCGCGCGGCATTGTCTTCGCGCCAGTCATGGTTGCCCAAGACGGCATGCACGCCGTGGGGTGCTTCAAGCTCGGCCAGAATGGATGCCAGTTCGTCCGGATAGACCTCGCGCGTTTCAAACTTGTGCCCGCGCGCAAAGTCACCCAGTAGCAGGATAATATCCGGGCCAATCGCGTTTGTGCGCCGGACGATCTGTCTGATCCGCCTGCGGCCGACAAAAGGCTCTCCGGCATGCAGATCGGGAACCATGGCAATCCGAACCGGTTTGGCCGTCCAATCGTCGCGCCGTATGTGCCATCTGCGGACGCGCAGACCCAGAGACGGTTCAATGAAATAACGATAACTGGATCGAAAAAGGCCTGCTCGCTTCAGCGCCAGCAGGCCTTTGAAAATTCTTCGTCGGTTCAACCGATCACATCCGCGATGCGACGTTTTCCCAATTCACCAGATTGTCGAGGAAGTTCGACAGGTAAGCCGGACGCTTGTTGCGGAAGTCGATGTAGTAGCTGTGCTCCCACACGTCACAGCCCAGCAGCGCGGTCTGACCAAAGCACAGCGGGTTCACGCCGTTTTCGGTTTTGGTGACAGCCAGCGAGCCGTCCGCGTTCTTGACCAGCCACGCCCAGCCCGAGCCGAACTGACCCGCACCAGCGGCGCTAAACTGCGATTTGAATTCGTCAACCGATCCGAAGCTCTCGGTCAGTGCCTTTTCCAGCTCACCGGGCATGGCGGTGTCGCCGGGGCCCATCATCTCCCAGAACTGGTTGTGGTTCCACAGCTGGCTGATGTTGTTGAAGATGCCGTTCTGCGCGACAGCGTTGGCGTCGTAGGTGCCAACGATGATCTCTTCCAGCGTCTTGCCGTCCCACTCGGTGCCTGCGATCAGCTTGTTGCCGTTGTCGACATAGGCCTTGTGGTGCAAGTCGTGGTGATATTCCAATGTTTCCGCGGACATACCCTTGGCTGCCAGCGCGTCATGTGCATAAGGAAGATCAGGAAGTTCAAAAGCCATGTCGGCCCCCTGTTAAATGTAAGTTGCGGTTCCCAAGGTTAAATGCTTTGGCTACGCCGATAGGTCAAGGGCAGAGACAAGAAAACCCGGAGGTCCGCGATGCTGACGCAGGCGCGCAAGATGTTTTACCGCGCCCGCGGGTATTATGCAGGCAACCTGAACGGTGAGCCGTTCCGTCTGGACCCCTATCATTCGAAATTCTGGCGCAAAGCCTCGTCCGGCATGTGGGAGCCGGAAACATTTTCTGTGTTGGACAAGTTCCTGTCGCCGGACCGTGATTATCTGGATATTGGCGCGTGGATTGGCCCGACCGTGCTCTATGGCGCGAGTCGTGCCCGGCACGTGTGGTGTTTCGAGCCCGACCCGACCGCGTTTCGCTATCTGGCATGGAATCTGGACCTGAACGACATTCACAACGTCTCTGCCTTTGGCGTAGCGCTGTCGGATCAGTTCGGTGTTGCGCGTATGGCCTCGGTCCGGGGCGAGCCCGGCGATTCCACCAGTTCTCTGCTGCATGACGGCGCGCATGGGTCGGACGCGCTGACCATCGCCTGGGACCAGTTCGAGGCCGTGAATGACCTGTCGGACGTCTCGCTGGTCAAGATGGATATCGAAGGGGCGGAATTCTTTGTGCTTCCAACCTTGATGTCATGGCTGGAAATGCACCGCCCGACAGTTCTTTTGTCGCTACATGCGCCTCTTCTGGACGAAAAAGACAGGTTGAACAAAACGGCTGAATTGCTTGAAGCCCTGTCATTTTATGGTCGTCTCTGTGACGATCAGGAACGACCCATCAGCAAGGACGATCTGCTGTCCCCGAGCGGTTTGTCAAAGTACCACACAATTCTGCTCTCCAAGTAGAATTTTTGGCGGCATATTCCCGCATAGGGTGAAAATTGAGTTGCACCTCAGCACGTTTCAGGGCGATCTGATCGCACTTTAATTGAACGTGAGTAAGAGTTTATGAAAACTATTTTGCTGGCCTGTGCAGGGTTGTTGCTTGCACAAACCGCTTGGGCAAATCCGGTTGAATACAAATGTGAAATCACAAGGCCCGATAGCCACGGATGGATTCCACCCGAGTATTATTTTCAGATAGATCCCGATACGGGTGGTGCCAAGGTTCTAAGCAGCTACCACGATTGGACCAACGCCAAGCTGAAGTCCAAAAACCCGGAAACCTATCGCTTGCTTTGGAATGTTACCCTGCGCTCCAGCGAAGGTCAGACCCTTCGCATGAAATACCAGGCGAACCTGGACCTGACAAAAAGCAGTGTAAGGGTGCGCGCAAGTTTTGCGCATGTCGGCGCTGCGAATAAACCTTTTGGATCCGGCATCTGCCACGTTTATCAAGGCTGAAATTGCCCCGGTCAGACCGGGGCAATTTACACTAGTGATCAGTATACACCGACCTCACTGCCCGGTTGCGCGGCAACCTTGAGCAGTTTGAACACGTAATCCGCAGCCGAACGGAAGCAGACCACGCGGAAGGTTTCCGCGTCGTCCATCCAGAACGCGCCCGCCACCTGCGCCAGACGCGAACGGCGGATCTGACCGGGTTGGAACGCCTCGGCCGACAGCTCGACCGGGGCCAGTTTACCCAGCACTTCGCGCGCACTTGCGCCCGAGATGCTGAACACCGCCCGTGCGTCCGAGACATTCACCGCCAGCGAATGGGTGTCGCCCAACGCTTCGGTCATCGCGGCCAGTTTGGTGTTCACCTCGGCATAGGGCACCAATACCAGCAATTCGTCAGACGACATCCAGCAGACGCCGGTGTCCCCGTTGACGAATGCCTCGCGCTGACCGGGCACTTTCTGCCCGGTGGCGTCCTTGACGGCCTTGGCCAGCACCTTGTCGGACAGATCGCCGCGCAGGGTGATCATCCCCTGCAGGCCGCATTCCGCGACCTTGGCAATGCCGTCATAGCTGGCGTGGTTCAGTGCGCTGATGGGTTCAGACATTCTGCTTCTCCCCGTCCTTGTCGAAGAAGATCGGATCCACGATCTTGGCTTTGTAGGTTTTGCCGTCGGTTCCCGGGAACTCGACAATCTCGCCCATCCGGTCGGGGCCGTGCTTGATCAGGCCCATGGCGATGCCTTTACCCAAATTGGCCGAGTAATAGGTCGAGGTCACACGCCCGATCATGTTGCGCTGACCGTTGGCATTGACGCCCTCGCCCACTGCATAGGCACCGTCAGGAATGACAGAACCATCCACAGTCTCAAGCCCCACCAGTTTCCAGCGCTCGGGATCGGCCATATGGGTGCGCGTGTGGGCGCGCTTGCCCAGATAGTCCTCTTTCTTTTTCGACAGCGCCCAGTGCAGCCCCAGATCCTGCGGGATCACCGTGCCATCGGTCTCGTCCCCGATCATGATAAAGCCCTTTTCGGCCCGCAGGATGTGCAGACATTCGGTGCCGTAAGGCATCACGCCGAATTCCTGCCCTGCATCGATCAGAGCGTTCCAGAACGCCTGACCCTGAGATGCGGGAACCGCGATCTCATAGGACAGCTCGCCCGAGAACGAGATGCGATAGGCGCGTGCGTCGAACTCGCCGATCTTGCCGTCACGCCATTCCATGAAGGGCAGCGCCTCTTTCGACAGATCCATGCCGCCGCCCGCTTGCGCGTTCAGCTTGTCCAGCACCTTGCGGGCGTTGGGGCCAACCACGGCAACCTGAGCGTATTGCTCGGTCACGTTGGCGACGTAGACTTTCCAGTCCCACCACTCGGTCTGCAGCCATTCTTCCATGTGACCATGGATACGCTCGGCCCCGCCGGTGGTGGTGTGGCACAGCCATGTGTCCTCGTCGATCCGCGCGACAACACCATCGTCGATCAGGAAGCCGTTTTCCGAACACATCAGACCATAGCGGCATTTGCCGATCTTCAGCGTGGACATCATGTTGGTGTAGAGCATGTCCAGGAATTTACCCGCATCGGGGCCTTTGACGATCAGCTTACCCAGCGTCGAGGCGTCCAGCAGGCCGAGGTTCTCGCGGGTGTTCTTCACCTCGCGATTGACTGCGTCATGCACGGATTCACCGGGACGGACATAGGCATAGGTCCGACGCCAATGGCCGACCGGTTCCCAATCAGCGCCATTGCTGTCGTGCCAGTTGTGCATCGGGGTCTGACGGATCGGCTGGAACACCTCACCGCGCGCTTCGCCGCCGATCGACGCCAGCGAGATGGGCGTATAGGGCGGACGGAAGGTGGTGGTGCCAACCTTTGGAATTTCCGAATCCAGCGCATCCGCAAGGATCGCCAAGCCGTTGATGTTGCTCAGCTTACCTTGGTCGGTTGCCATCCCCAGCGTGGTATACCGCTTGGTGTGTTCGACGCTTTCATAGCCTTCGCGTGCCGCCAGTTGGACGTCGGACACTTTGACGTCGTTCTGGAAATCCAGCCAGGATTTCATGCGCAGTTGGATGTCGGCATTGGCCGGCATCAGCCACACCGCCGCCATCGGAGCCTCAGCCGTGACGTCACCCACGGGCGCGGAGCCTTTCTTGGCCGCGAACCCGGCTGCCTTGGCTGCCGCCTTACCCGCCGCATCCGCGTCGGTCAGAACGTCACCCAGCGCCAGCGGCCCGTTGGACGACCCCGCCGCCAGCACGAACCCTTCGCCATCGGCCCCCAGCGGAGGCCGCGACGGATCGGGGCGGAAATGCGCGTTGGCGTCATCCCAGATCAGCTTGCCACCGCAATGCGACCACATGTGCACGACCGGAGACCAGCCGCCCGACATGGCGACCGCGTCGCATTCGACCTCTTCCCGTGCACCACCGATGCCGTCCTGATTGCACAGGGCAACTTTCTTGACGCGCTTGCCGCCCTTGACCTTGGCAATCGCCTTGCCGGGATCAACGCGGATACCCAGTTGACGGGCTTCTTCAGCCAGCGGACCAGCCGCTTCTCGGGCATCGACCACGCGCAACACGTCAACGCCTGCTTTTTTCAGGATGATTGCAGTGCGATAGGCGTCATCGTTGTTGGTGGCGACGATCACGCGCTCGCCCGGGGTCACGCCCCAGTTCACCACGTAATCGCGCATGGCCGAGGCCAGCATAACGCCCGGCACATCGTTGCCCGCGAAAGACAGCGGACGCTCGATCGCGCCGGTGGCGGTCACGACCTGTTTCGCGCGGATGCGCCACAGGCGGTGACGCGGGCCTTGCGTGCCCGGCGTGTGGTCGGTCAGACGCTCGTACCCCAGCACGTAACCGTGGTCATAGACCCCCGCCCCCATGCAGCGATTGCGCAGAGTGACGTTGTCCATTGATTCAAGCTCGGAAACCAATTTCTCCACGAACTTATCCACAGGCGCGTTGTCAATGGTGCCGCCATCGACAGGCGCACGGCCACCCCAATGGGCGGTCTGCTCGATCAGCATCACTTTGGCACCGGATTGCGCAGCCACTTTCGCGGCTTGCAGACCGGCGACACCGCCGCCGATCACCAGAACATCGGTGAAGTGATAGAAATGCTCATAGGTGTCGGCGTCACGATTGTCCTTGTCGGGCGCTTTGCCCAGACCGGCAGACTGGCGGATGATCGGCTCGTAGACGTGTTTCCAGAACGGTTTGGGATGGATGAACGTCTTGTAATAAAACCCGGCCGGCAGAAAGCGCGACAGGTGCGTATTGATCGCGCCGATGTCGAAGTCCAGATTGGGCCAGTGGTTCTGCGAGATCGAGGTCAGGCCGTTGAACAGCTCGGTCGTGGTGGCGCGCTGGTTCGGCTCGAACCGGTTGCCCTGCCCCAGACCGACCAGAGCGTTCGGCTCTTCCGCGCCGCTGGCGACAACGCCGCGCGGACGGTGGTATTTGAACGAACGGCCCATCATCATCTGATCATTGGCCAGCAGAGCCGAGGCAAGCGTGTCGCCCTCGTACCCCTGCATCGAGGTGCCGTTGAAGGTGAATGTGACCTGTTTCGACCGGTCAATCAGCCGGCCTTGATTTGCGAGACGGGTGCTCATGTTGCGGACCTTTCGCAGGCGGAATTACGGGTGGCTGGGCGGATCATTCGAACTCTCTCCAGGTCCAGCCGGGGCGCTTGGCGGTGATCGCTTCGCGGATTTCTTTGGGCGGCTCGGTGGTTTGGGCCGAATAGGTGCCGAAGACTTCGAGCGTGCTGGTGCAGCGCGCGGCGTGGAACCACTTGCCGCAGCCATTGGCGTGACGCCAGCGTTCAAAGTGAACCCCTTTGGGGTTTTCACGCATGAACAGATAGTCGTGGAACTCATCATCCGACGAGCCGGGGCCATAGCGCTTCAGATGCGCTTCGCCGCCAGCGGCCAGTTCGGTTTCTTCGGCGTCAACGCCGCAATAGGGGCAATTCAGGATCAGCATGTGGTCATCCTTCGTTTCGGTCGGTTGGCACGGGACCAACCAAATGTCTTTAATGAGGCACCTTTGGGCGAGGCCCTTAGTGTGCGACCCCGGCGGCGACGCTTTCGTCGATGAACCGACCTTCTTTGAAGCGGTCCAGCGTGAAGGCTTCGGTCAGCGGCGAGTGACCCGTGGCCATCAGCTGTGCCATGCCCCAGCCCGAGCCCGGAATGGCCTTGAAGCCCCCGGTGCCCCAGCCCGCGTTGATGAAACAGCCCTGCAGCGGCGTCTTAGACAGGATGGGCGAGCGATCACCGGTCATGTCCACAATGCCACCCCACTGACGCAGCATCTTCAGGCGCGAGATCATCGGGAAGGTCTCGACCAGAGCGCGGACGGTTTCTTCGATATGGTGGAACGAGCCGCGCTGGGTGAAGTTGTTGTAAGCGTCAGTACCGCCGCCGATCACCATCTCACCCTTGTCGGATTGCGACATATAGCCATGCACGGTGTTGGCCATCACGACCACATCCATGCAGGGTTTGATCGGCTCGGAAACCAGGGCCTGCAGCGCAACGGCCTCGAGCGGCAGATGGAAACCCGCCATCTCAGCCAGCTGACCGGAATGACCCGCAACCACGATGCCCAGCTTGTCGCAGTCGATTGCACCTTTGGTGGTATCGACACCAACCACGCGGCCATTGTCCTGACGCACGCCGGTGACTTCGCATTGCTGGATGATGTCCATGCCCATGGCCGAACACGCACGGGCATAACCCCAGGCAACAGCATCGTGGCGCGCAGTGCCGCCGCGCTCCTGCCACAGACCGCCCAGAACCGGATAGCGTGGACCTTCCAGATTGATGATCGGGACCAGCTGTTTGACGCGCTCGGGACCAATCCATTCAGTCTTCACGCCCTGCAACGCGTTCGCGTGCGCCGTGCGCTGATAGCCGCGAATCTCGTGCTGGGTCTGCGCCAGCATGATCACTCCGCGAGGGCTGAACATGATGTTGTAGTTCAGATCCTGGCTCAGATCCTCATACAAGCCGCGCGCCTTTTCATACAGCGCCGCCGATGGGTCCTGCAGATAGTTCGACCGGATGATGGTCGTGTTCCGACCGGTGTTGCCACCGCCCAGCCAGCCCTTTTCGATCACGGCCACATTCTGGATGCCGTAGTTCTTTCCCAGATAATACGCAGTCGCCAGACCGTGGCCACCCGCGCCAACGATGATGACGTCGTATTTCTTCTTGGGCTCGGGCGAGCGCCACGCGCGCTCCCATCCGGTGTGATAGCGCAGCGCTTCGCGCGCTACAGCAAAGGCTGAATAGTGTTTCATAGGCGAATCCATCCGGTTCGGTGATTGGACGAAGATATGCCGCGTAACGACAGTATTCCCCTGCCACGCAACGCCGTAATATCGCACTATTGCGACATAGCCCCCATTATTGCGACATGAAGTCGGCTCGCGGCCATTTGTCCCTTTTTTCTGGCGGTCCAGAGGTCTAAGTCAGGGCAGCGATCTTGGAGATAAAATGACCTTCTGGGCCCTTATCATTCTGACAGCTTTGCTGATCACGTTGCTTCTTGCCTACTCGATGCTGCGTGGTCAAAAAACGCGCGAGCCAGCCGCGGCATACGACCTGCGCGTCTATCGCGAACAGCTTGCCGGAGTTGACCGCGATCTCGCCAGAGGTGTGATTGCTCAGGCCGACGCGGAACGCATTCGCACGGAAATTTCGCGACGCATTCTGGCAGCAGACGCACAGATGCAAAAACAGACAACCCAGAGCGGCGCACCCCGCTGGGTCACGATCACTGCGATTTTAGTGGTGGCGACAGTTCTGGTTGGTGGTGGCGCATGGATGTATCAGCGGACCGGTGCCGCCGGTCTGCCCGACCAACCCTTGGCGCAGCGCATAGAGAGGGCCGAGGTTTTGCGCGCAGAGCGGCCCAGCCAGTCTGAGGTCGAAGCGGAATTGCCATCTGCGCCTCAGCCACAGTTGGACGAAAGCTATGCCAACCTGTTGCAACGTCTGCGCGATACTGTGGCCGAACGACCCGATGACCTGCAGGGCCATGTTCTTCTGGCGCAACACGAGTCGAATGCGGGTAACTTTACTGCGGCTTACAGGGCGCAGGAGCGTGTCATTGAACTGTCTGGCCCGACGGTTTCAGCAGATGCCTATTCACACTTGGCCGAAATGATGATTCTGGCCGCAAACGGATATGTCTCGCCCGAGGCGGAAGAAGCGCTGAGACAAGCCTTGTCGCGCGACCCCCGACATGGCCCGGCGCAGTATTACTTGGGGCAAATGATGGCGCAGCTGGGACGACCGGATATCGCCTACCGCATATGGGTGGACACCCTGCGGGATGCCCCGGCGGGGGCACCTTGGGCCGATGCCATTCGCGCGCAACTGGATGATCTGGCATTTCGGGCAGGCGTTTTCAATCCTCCGGACATCCCTTCTGCGTCAACGCCTTCGGGACCCAGCCAAGACGATATCGACGCGGCGGCAGAGCTGTCCACCGAAGAGCGTCAGGAGATGATCCGCGGGATGATCGACCAATTGTCGGATCGACTGGCCACCGAGGGCGGCACGCCCGAGGAATGGGCGCAATTGATCAATGCCCTCGGCGTGGTCGGAGATCGGGAACGCGCGGCGGCCATCTATGAAGAATCCCTCACTGTATTCGCTGGAAACGAAAACGCGTTGAAGACAGTTTCCGCTGCTTCTCAACGCGCCGGAATTTCGCAATGATCCACGACGTATTCGAAGACTTTGCCGCGTCGCTGCCCCCTATGACCGCCCTTATGGGGCTTGATCTGGGGGAAAAAACAATCGGTGTCGCGGTGTCCGACCGAATGCGCGGTGTTGCCAGCCCTCTGGAAACCGTGCGTCGAAAGAAATTCACCCTGGATTCGGCTCGACTGCTGGAACTCATCGCAGATCGGGAAATCGGGGGGCTTTTGCTGGGTCTGCCCAAGAACATGGACGGCACAGAAGGTCCGCGCTGCCAATCCACACGTGCATTTGCGCGCAACATGGCGCGTCTGACGGATATACCTATCGGGTTCTGGGACGAACGGCTCAGCACAGTTGCGGCAGAAAAAGCACTGTTAGAGGCGGATACGACACGAAAACGTCGCGGACAGGTTATTGATCACGTCGCCGCCGGTTATATCTTGCAAGGAGCGCTGGACAGGCTGCGCTTTCTTTAGGATCGGGAAACGCCAATGACGAACATGGTTTGGAAAAGGAATGAGGTCGAAAGCCCTTGTATCCAGATCTGCGTCGTGCACCCGACCGAACGTATCTGCACCGGCTGCTACCGCACGATCGACGAAATCTCGCGCTGGTCCAAAATGGACAGCTCGGAACGCGCCGAGATCATGGAAGCCCTGCCCGCACGCAAGCCGCAACTCGCGAAACGGCGCGGCGGACGCTCGGCCCGTTTGAACAAATCCTGAAACTGCCCACATGGTCTGGCTGAGCCTGCGCTGCCGCGGGTCGGTCTGAACTTCGAGGGGGTAAAGTCCAGCGACAAGTGTCGAGTGTGTGGCAACCCGCAGCAGCGCTCTTCAGCATTGGTGCTTTCCCGCAGTGGTATCACGGAAAAACACTGGCAACATACGCCTTTGTTGACTCTGCAATCAACAAAAAGAAGCGCGTATATTTTCTGACTTAACGTCAGAAAAGTCCGCACTTTAACCGGTTGAAATCTATCACCCCGCCGACAGCCAGGATTTGGCGTTTTGATACTCTTCCGACGGGAAAAACTGCGTCCTTGCCCCAAGGATATGGCTGGCGACCCTTTGCGCCAGATGCTGCCAGGCCTTGTCGCCAACAATCGCCGCCCGGTCGAGCATTCCTACATGCCCACGCGCAAGACGGAAATGTGCCGCCAATGCGGTCAATCCCTGCCACCCGTCAAATTCCCGCAGGTCGATCAGCAGACGGAACCCCTCTTTGGCACTGAGTAAACCGTCCAAATCCGTCTCGGCCTTCTGATATTCCTCTGGGTCCAGCTTGCCCAACAGACTGATCTGCACGCAGGGGCCGCCCAAATCGGTCACGTGGATCGAGCCGAGCGACTCGCGCATCCAGCGTCTGGCGGTTTCGATTTCCGAAAGTTCGAATACCTGCATCGGGCACGGCATAATCGGCGCGGCAAATCGCACGCTCGTCTGTACCCAGCCCTGATCGGCCACCACTGCAATTCGGTCAAACCCGCGCCAATGGCTTAGCCCCAGCTTGGTGTCCGACCAGGCGGCCCCGATGTCGTATCCCTTGAATTCCGGCTGAACCACAGCCATCAGGCGCACCGTGTCATGCTCGGCCAACGCTGCTTCGATGGCCGGTATAAGTGCGTCGTTGTAATCGCTGCTGGTGACTTCGCCCGACAATTCAACTTCGATCAAGGCACCATCTGAATTCGTATGGATCGTCATCATCGAAAAACCTCCTAACCTGAACAATGTCGGGAGGTTACGGAGTTTCTATCCACTCGGCTACTCCCCCGGCGAATTCGGGGCGAAAATAGGCGATCATCCGTCCATCCGAACCAGCCGCGGCGCTGTCTGGCCATGGTGCCACGCCGTGCAGACAGTGACGATGCAACAGATAAGCCTCGCCCGGCTTGGCTGGCAGTTCGATGCGGCGGCACATCTCGAAAACGTCGCGGCGGGCGGCCTGATAGATGTCGGTGATATCGACTTCATGCATCATTTCTTTTGGCGTGTCCTGCAACGCCTTGGCAAAGGCGGGGCCCAGAATTTTATGACTGCCCTCCCACAGGACCATTGGCGACGCGTTGTCGCTGACTTCCGTCAGGGGAATGCCAAGGATCCACGCATGCGGCTCGTCCACACGGCGTCGACGATCCGGTCCGGTTGGACGCAGCCCATCCACATGGGCGGCATCGCGGTTCAACCTGTACCGACCAGCCGCCTCGCTTTCACCCCGCCGTGGACGCGGGTAGCCGGGATAAATGATCGAGACCTGCCCTTTGTGCAGTGGCAGGTCGCCGTAATGTTCACGGATGAAATCCATGGCCGCCCCGGACAAATCCCCGGACTGACCCACCCTGCCCCGTTCGTCATTATCCAGCGCATCTACACCGATGAACCACGTGCCTTCGCAATCCAGCCACTCGGCATGGGCCGGGTCCAATATCGAAGCGCGCGCGGCGGGAAGCGCATGCGTCAGCCAATCCGCAAGGGCTGGATCAAAGGGGAATTTCACCCAACCCGATTGCCAAAAATCGCTCACAGCCCCAATGCTTTGCGCAGCATATTCAGGGCGACAAGTGTCAGGAACACGGCAAATACTCGTTTCAGAGGTTTCGGGTCCATCGCGTGCGCCAGTTTCACCCCCCAAGGGGCCGTGATCATCGTCATGGCAACAACGATCGCAAAAGCCACAAGGTTGACCGCACCGATCGTCAGCGGAGGCCGATGCTCGGGCGCGATATCAAGAAACAGAAACCCAAGAACAGAGGGAACCGCGATGATGACACCAAACCCGGCGGCTGTTGCCACAGCGCGGTGAATGGGCGTGTTGAACAGGCTCATCAGCGGAACGCCGAAACTGCCCCCGCCGATCCCCATCAACACAGACAAGAACCCGACGCTGGGCGACAGAATGGCACGGCGGATACCTTTGGGCATGGCATCACCCAATCGCCACTCGGACTTGCCAAGGCCCAGATAGGCCCCGATGACCATCCCCAGAACACCAAACAAAGCCTGAAGCGCTTCGGTCCGCAGCGTTGATGCCACCATCACGCCAATGACGGCACCCACGGCGATCCCCGGCCCCCAGCCGCGCAGGATATCCCAGTCCACGGCACCTTTCTTGTTATGCGCCAGAACCGAGCGGATCGAGGTTACTATGATCGTCGCCAGCGAGGTTGCCAGACACAACTGCATCAGTTGCGGCCCGCCGTAGCCCAGCGTTTGAAAAGCATAGAAAAAGGCGGGAACCAGAACGATGCCGCCCCCCACGCCAAGCAATCCGGCCAGCACACCGGCCAGCGCCCCGATCACAAGCAAAAGGCCCAACATCTGGGCCAGCAACATCGTTTCGGGCATTCTTCCCCCATACCGGCTTAATCGCCGTAACCTAGTTCACCACCACCTCGGCCAGAGGCGCAACACGCTCGAGCGCCTGTAACATAACCTCGGGGCCAGCCCCGTCATGCACCGCGCCTTCGGACAAGGTCCGCCGCCAGGCCCGCGCGCCGGGGCGACCCGCAAACAGACCCAGCATATGGCGCGTGATTTGGTGCAAACGGCCGCCTTCGGCAAGGTGCCGTTCAACATAGGGCACCATTTTTTGAACGACATCAACCGGATCAGCCGCTTGCCCGGACCCAAAGATAAGATGATCAGCCCCGGCCAGAATGTCGGTAGGCTGGTGATAGGCAGCCCGCCCGATCATGACCCCGTCCAACCCGGCATCCAGATGGGCCTTCGCCTGCTCCAGCGAGGTAATGCCGCCATTGATCGAGATGTGAAGCGCGCCAAATTCCGCCTTCATGCGGTGGACGAGATCATAGTCCAGCGGTGGAATATCCCTGTTTTCCTTGGGGCTAAGCCCCTGCAACCACGCCTTGCGCGCGTGGATCGTCACGCGGTTGCACCCTGCATCGCGTATGGCGGTCAGAAACGCGGGCAGGACCTCTTCCGGGTTTTGGTCGTCCACCCCGATCCGGCATTTGACGGTGACTTCGACGTCAACCGCTTCTTGCATCGCGGCCACGCATTCCGCAACACGAGCCGGGTTTTTCATCAGCACGGCACCGAACGTACCTGATTGCACCCGATCCGAAGGGCAGCCGCAATTCAGGTTGATTTCATCATACCCGGCCTCAGCGCCCAAACGCGCAGCCTGTGCCAGTTCCTGCGGGTCAGACCCACCGAGTTGCAGCGCAACCGGATGCTCTTGCGGGTTATAATCCAGCAAATGCAACGCCCCACCCCGCACCAACGCGGGGGCGGTGACCATCTCTGTGTACAACAAGGTCTGCGCGCTAAGCAGCCGATGCAGGTAACGGCAATGCCGATCGGTCCAATCCATCATCGGGGCGACAGACAGGCGCGCTGCACGCCAAATTTCGGCGCGCGATGGCTTATTGATCTCAGTTGCGTGCGACATCTTTCCTGACTTTCGCCATGAACTTTAACGAGGCGATCCGTTTCCAAGGTTGCCCTCTACCACTCTTTTGGGATCATGCGCCACACAGAATGACAACCGCCGGGAAAATGCAAAGATCACCAGTTGTCGGCGGGTCCTCCGTTTAAGACCGCGAAACAGTCAGATACCGTAGCGGCTGAGGATCATGTCAACGCTGCTGTTGATGGTGGCTTCCATCTCGTCCTTGCTTAGAACGTCGCCAGAGAAAATGATTGGCCAAAACGCCTTGGCTTTGATGAGGCCGATGAACTCCTGCCCCGCGGCCTGAGGGTCTTCGATCCGCAATTGCCCGTCATCCGCGGCATCTTTCAGCATGTCAGCAAAGATCGCGGTTTTGTCCAGCTTACCCTGTGCCGCTGCCGCCAAATCCGGGTTGCGCAAGGTTTCGCTGATCACCATCCGCGACATGGCCATAACCTCGGGCAGCATCAGGATGCGCCCTTCGGCCCATGCCAGTTCAGTCAATTGCTCTCGGATATCGCGGCCTTTCTCATAGCGGATTTCCTGCACCTCGGCGAACCTGTTCGACAACTCTATCACTATGGAACGAAACAGATTTTCTTTGCTTTCAAAGTATTTGTACAAGGTGCGCTTGGAAACTTCGGCGCGTAGGGAAATGCGATCCATGCTGGCCGCTGCGAATCCCTTATCCTGGAATTCGGCAACCGCTGCTTCGATGATCTGAGCATGTTTGGCCGCATTCGGCGCGCTGATGTCGTTCATATTTCATAGCTATAGTCCCATTGACAGATCGAGGTCAAACTCTAGGTAAACTCATGGGTTTACAGACTTGGAATTGTCGCCTACGGTAAACCCGCCAGTTTACCGACTCGGGTAACCAGCCCAACATGGAGTATCCCCCTCATGTCACTGACCTTGAAACTGAACGGCCAGACCCACACGGTCGACGCCGAACCCGGCACACCCCTGCTCTGGGTGATCCGGGATGAGCTTAAGCTGACCGGAACCAAATTCGGCTGCGGCGTCGCATCCTGCGGCGCCTGTACCGTGCATTTGAATGGTGAGCCCGTACGCGCGTGCCAGACCTATATCGAAGACGTCGAAGACGCCGAGATCACCACGATCGAGGCCATGGGCGACGATAAGATCGGCGCGGCCGTCCAGCAGGCCTGGGTCGAACTGGATGTGGTTCAGTGCGGCTATTGCCAGTCGGGTCAGGTGATGTCGGCTGTCGGGTTGCTGTCCGGGAACCCCAAACCCTCGGTCGAGGAAATCGACGATTACATGTCCGGCAACGCCTGTCGCTGCGCCACCTATCAACGAATCCGCGCCGGTATCCAGCGCTCGTCCGAGATTCTGGAGGCCTGATCCATGACCATCAACACCTCTCGCCGTGGATTTCTGAAAGGTGCCGCCGCTGCCGGTGCCGTGCTGCTGATTGGCGCACGCCCTGATGGAGCGTTGGCGGCGGCCTCGTCCGAGACCGCTCAATTCAACCCGTTCGTGAAAATCGACGCAGATGGCACTGTGACCGCCATCGTTAAGCATTTTGAAAAAGGTCAGGGCCCGGCCACCGGCCTGCCGACGCTGATCGCCGAAGAAATCGGCCTGACCATGGACCAGATCGAATATGAATTCGCGCCATCTAACCCTCAGGTCTATAACAACCTACTGTTCGGCCCGTTCCAGGGCACAGGCGGATCGACCGCGATGGCGAATTCCTGGCTACAATACCGCCAGGCCGGTGCCGCCGCGCGCGAGATGCTGATCAATGCCGCTGCTCAAAGCTGGGGCGTGGAGGCATCGGGCATCACGATCGAGGACGGCATCGTCAAAGCTGGCGACAAGTCCGCTCCGATTGCAGAGTTCGTGGCAGCAGCTGCGCAACTCGAAGCCCCGGCCGAGCCGCGCTTGAAAGACCCGTCCGAATTCCGTCTGATTGGTAATGAAACGGTGCGTCGCAAGGACTCGGCCATCAAGGGTAACGGTCAGGCGATGTATGCAATGGATGTGCATCTGCCCAACCAGATGGTTGCCATGATCAAGCGCCCTGACTCCAAGGGGGGCATCGCCAAGGGCTTTGACGACAGCGCGTCGAAAGAGGTCAAAGGCTATATCAACGCCGCCGTTCTACCCAATCAGGCAGGCGTTGCTGTTTATGCCGAAAACACCTGGGCCGCGATCCAGGCGCGGGATGCGCTTGAGGTCGACTGGGACATGTCCGGCGCAGAAACCCGCGACTCGGATCAGATCAAGGCCGAGATCATGGCCGCGCTGGACGCCGAGCCTGCGTATAACGTGAACAAGGCGGATGTGGCTGCTGTGTCGACGGCCATCTACGGCGCGGATAAGGTGGTCGAAAAGACCTTCTACTTCCCGCTGTTGGCCCACGCCCCGATGGAGCCTTTGAACTGCACCATCGAACAGACTGCCGAGGGCGATATTGTCCTGCATGACGGCGCGCAGATGCCGACGGGCCCGCATATGGCCTATCAGCAAATCTTCCAGCTGCCGCCCGAAAAAATCCACATCAAGACTATGCTGGCAGGGGGCTCTTTCGGTCGCCGCGCCACGCCAGATGCGGATTATCAGGTCGAAGCCGCGCTCGCCTTTGTGGTCACCGATCGCTCTCGCCCGGTGAAACTGGTCTGGACGCGCGAGGATGACATCCGCAGCGGCTATTACCGCCCCGCCTTCGGCCACAAGGTCCGCGTAGGTTTGGATGCCGGGGGCAATATCGTTGGCTGGCAACATCGGATCGCAGGGCAGCCTGTCACCAAAGGAACTCCTTTCGAGGCGGTCACGGTGCATGACGGGGTCGATCACACCTCGGTCGAAGGTGTCCTGGGTACGCCCTACGCCATCCCCGGCATGGCCGTTGGCCTGACCGATACGCCCAAGGCGACCACGGTTCTGTGGTGGCGCTCGGTGGGGCATACCCACACCGCCTATGCGATGGAGACCATGATGGACTTGGCGGCCGAGGCCGCTGGTCGTGACCCGGTTGAGTTCCGTCTGGCCCACCTATCCGACAGCACGAACCCCGACCAGCAGCGCAAAGCCGCTGTATTGAAATTGGCGGCTGAGAAGGCGGGCTGGGGCAATGTCCCGGAAGGTCGCTCGCAAGGGATCGCGGTGCACAAATCCTTTGGCTCTTACGCGGCTGAGGTCGTCGAAATCTCGGGCGACGTGGAAAGCGGTATCAAGATCGAAAAGGTCACTTGCGCTGTGGATTGCGGCATTGCCGTGAACCCTGATGTGGTGAAGGCCCAGATGGAGGGCGGGATTGGCTATGGCATTGGTCACGTGATGCGCGATCAGATCACGCTGACCAGTGGTGCGGTGGATCAGTCCAACTTCCCGGATTACGAACCGCTGCGCATCGGTGACATTGCCGCCATCGACGTGCACATCATGCCATCCGCCGAAGCGCCGACAGGTGTCGGTGAACCCGGAACTCCACCGTCGGCACCCGCCTTGGCGAATGCCATCCATGCGATGACGGGCACTCTTGTGGCCGCGCACCCGATGGCTGAGAACGGCGTCAACTTCGTGTGACGCCAAACCCCGCGCCTCCTCCTCTCGGCGCGGGGTAATTTGATCAAATTTCGTGACAAGACGCCTCGCGTCGACTAAACCTCGGGGAACCAGAGTGATGGAGACCCCGATGGACCTGAGCGCCCTGCACAGTTTTCGCGTTGCAGCCTGTGACCTTAACGGTCAGTTGCGGGGTAAACGCGTGCCGCCCTCCTACGCCGACAAGCTGGACAAGGGATCGGTTCGGATGCCGTTTTCGGCGCTGAACGTGGACCTGTGGGGCGCGGATATCGACGACAGCCCGCTGGTTTTTGAATCCGGCGATGCCGATGGCGTGTTGCTGCCGACCGAGCGTGGCCCTGTTCCGATGCCGTGGCTGGATGTGGACACCGCATTGGTGCCCATGTGCCTGTATGATGACCACGGCACCCCCTTTGCCGGAGACCCACGCCATGCGCTGGCCGCTGTGTTGGACCGCTATGCCCAACGCGGCTGGTCCGTGATCGCCGCGACCGAGCTGGAGTTCACGCTGCTGGATTCGTCCGGCGCGCAACCGCAGCCGCCGCTGAACCCACTGACCGGGCGCAGACTGGTGGATGAGGCCGTTTTGTCCATGGCCGAGATGGACGCGTTCGATGCGTTTTTCACCGATCTCTATGATGGTTGCGCCGCGATGGGCATCCCCGCCCAGACCGCCATTTCCGAAAGCGGTATCGGTCAGTTCGAGATCAACCTGAACCATCAGGACGCGATGCGCTGTGCCGATGATACGTGGCTTTTCAAGGTGTTGACGCGCGGTCTTGCCCGCAAACACGGGTTCACCGCGACGTTCATGTCGAAACCCTATGCCGATGATGCGGGCAACGGGATGCATGTGCATTTCTCGGTCGTCGATCATGCCGGTCGGAATGTGTTCGACAATGGCGGTCCCGAGGGGACGGATGCGCTGCGCCACGCCGTCGCCGGATGTCTGACGGCGATGCCCGGCAGCACGTTGATCTTTGCGCCGCACGGCAATTCCTATACCCGACTTGTCCCCGGTGCGCATGCGCCCACCGGTGCAAGTTGGGCCTATGAGAACCGCACCGCTGCCCTGCGCATTCCCGGCGGTGCCCCCGCCGCCCGCCGGATCGAACATCGCGTGGCCGGTGGTGACATCAACCCCTACCTGATGCTGGCCGCTGTTCTGGGTGCCGCGATGAACGGGATCGAGGACGCAACCGAGCCCCCCGCCCCGATCACCGGCAACGCCTATGACATCGACGGCCTGCCGCAACTGGCCAGTGACTGGGACGCCGCTATTGCCGCCTTCGAATCCGATCCGCATGTCGCGCGCATCTTTCCAGCCGACCTGATCCGATACATGGCGATGACCAAACGGCAGGAAATCCGCCGCTTTGCTGAACGCCCCCCCGAGGACCACTGGCTGAGTTACGTCGAGGCTGTCTGACCCCTCTTGCCCGGCCCATCGCGGTCGGCTAGAATAAATTTGATCAAATTTGGTGACCTATGAAAATCGGTATCCTTGTAACCGGCCATCCTCCGGATGAGTTGTACGACGAATTCGGTGAATATGACGGTATGTTTCGCGACCTGTTGGACGGCAACGGGTTTGAATTCGAGACGTTCTATGTCGTCGACAACCAGTTCCCCACCAGCACCGATGCCGCCGATGGCTGGGTCATCACCGGCTCGCGTCATGGCGCGTATGAAGACCATGCATGGATACCGCCGCTGGAGGATCTGATACGGGCGATCCGCGACAAGGGCCAACCCCTGATCGGTGTTTGCTTTGGCCACCAGATCATCGCGCAGGCGCTGGGCGGCAAGGTTGAAAAGTTCAAAGGCGGCTGGGCCGTGGGGCGCAACGACTATGACCTCGACGGTCAGACCGTTACGCTGAACGCGTGGCATCAGGATCAGGTGGTCGCCCTGCCTGAAGGTGCGCGCGTGACAGGCACCAATGACTTCTGCCAAAACGCCATGGTTGCTTATGGTGATACAATCTGGACCGTTCAGGCCCATCCGGAATATGGCGACGGGTTCATCAAGGGCTTGATGGACACGCGTGGTAAAGGTCTTGTGCCAGATGAATTAATGCAGGCCGCCACCAACCGCCTGCCCGCCAGTGACGACAACCCAAAGATCGGTCAGCTCATGGCGGAGTTTCTGAAGAAAGAGAGGGCCTGATGGCCGATTGGAAAGATCAACTGCCGCAGGCAGCACAGACCTATATCGAAGGTCACCGTTTGGACGAGGTCGAGTGCGTCATCTCGGACCTTCCCGGCATCGCGCGGGGCAAGGCGGTGCCTGCCTCGAAATTCGCCAAGCAAAGCTACTTCCACCTGCCCGACAGCATCTTTTACCAGACCATCACAGGCGGCTGGGGCGAAGCTGCGGGCGAGGACGGGTTCATCGAACGAGACATGATCCTGAAACCCGATTTCTCGACCGCATCCGCCGCACCATGGACGGGTGACTGGACGTTGCAGGTGATCCACGACGCCTATGACCGCGATGACAACCCGATCCCGTTCAGCCCGCGCAACGTGCTGAAACGTGTGGTGCAGATGTATCACGAAAAGGGCTGGAAACCCGTCGTCGCCCCCGAGATGGAGTTCTTTCTGGTCGCCCCCAACGTGGACCCCGCCCAAAGCATCAAGCCGATGATGGGGCGGTCGGGTCGTCCGGCTGCGGCGCGGCAGGCCTATTCGATGACCGCGGTGGACGAGTTCGGCCCGGTGATCGACGACATCTATGATTTCGCCGAACACCAAGGGTTCGAGATTGACGGCATCACCCAGGAAGGCGGCGCGGGCCAGTTGGAGATCAACCTGCGCCACGGCAATCCGGTCAAACTGGCCGATGAGGTGTTCTATTTCAAACGCCTGATCCGCGAGGCCGCGCTGCGCCACAATTGCTTTGCCACCTTCATGGCGAAACCGATTGTGGACGAGCCGGGCTCGGCCATGCATATCCACCACTCAATCATCGACATGGAGACTGGGCAGAACATCTTCTCGGGACCGCAAGGGGGCGAGACGGACGCGTTTTATCACTTTATCGCTGGATTGCAGAACCACCTGCCCTCGGGTCTGGCGGTGATGGCGCCTTACGTGAATTCCTATCGCCGTTACGTGAAAGACCACGCCGCGCCGATCAATCTGGAATGGGCGCGCGACAACCGTACCACAGGCATCCGCGTGCCTTTGTCGGGGCCGGAGGCGCGCCGGGTCGAAAACCGCATCGCGGGCATGGATTGCAACCCCTATCTGGGCATCGCCCTGTCGCTGGCCTGCGGCTATCTGGGCCTGACCCAGCAGGAACGCCCGCGCCGTCAGTTCTATGGCGACGCCTATGAGGGCGAAGGCGATATCCCGCAGGTCATGGGCAACGCGCTGGACCTGTTTGACGAGGCGACTGCCCTGCACGATATCCTTGGCCCTGATTTCGCCCGCGTCTATGGCATCGTCAAACGCACCGAGTATGAAGAGTTCCTGCAAGTCATCTCTCCGTGGGAGCGTGAGCATCTGTTGCTGAACGTCTGATCCACAATGAACCTGCTCTACTCCAACGACCGCAAGGCTGAATATCCAGCCAGCTGGTATGCGGCCACGGCCAACCCGATCGACCGGTTTCCTGTGCTGGCGGGCGATGAAAAGGCGGATGTCTGCGTGGTCGGCGGCGGCTATACCGGCCTGTCCGCCGCGTTGCATCTGGCCGAGGCCGGGTTCAGCGTGGTGCTGCTTGAGGCGCATCGCGTGGGCTTTGGCGCCTCTGGTCGTAATGGAGGTCAGCTGGGCAGCGCGCAGCGGATGGATCAGGAAGATCTTGAACGGCTGGTGGGCGATGGTGACGCCGCCAAACTGTGGGATCTGGCCGAGGACGCAAAAACGCTGGTCAAATCGCTGATCGCCAAGCACCGGATCGACTGCGACCTGAAACCGGGCGTGGCCGTTCTGGGCCTCAGCACTGGCGAGCAGCAGGAATTGCACGACCACGCGGCGCATCTGTCCGACCGCTATGGCTATGACCAGATGGAGCTGCTGGACGAAGGCGCGGGCCATGGATTGTGCCCCTCGCCCACCTATCGCGGCGGGTATTTGGATATGGGCGCGGCACATCTGCACCCTTTGAACTACGCGCTGGGACTGGCGCAGGCGGCGGCCAAAGCAGGCGTGCGAATTTATGAAAGCACCGAGGTAACGCGGGTCGAGGAAACCACCCCCGCCACTATCCACACTGCGCAGGGCAAGGTCAGCGCAGATCACGTCATTCTGGCCTGCAACGGATACTTGGGCGGCCTGAACAGCAAAGTCGCCGCACGGGTCATGCCGATCAACAATTTTATCGCCGCGACCGAACCTTTGGGCACCGATGCCGCTCGTGTTCTGACGCGCGATGTTGCGGTAGCCGATACCAAATTCGTGGTGAACTACTTCCGTCTCAGTGCCGATAGCCGACTGCTGTTTGGCGGCGGCGAGAGCTATGGTTATCGCTTCCCTGCCGACATCGCCGCCAAGGTGCGCAAACCGATGGCCGAGATTTTCCCCCACCTGCGCGACGTGAAGATAGACTATGCTTGGGGCGGCACACTGGCGATCACCATGCGGCGGATGCCCTATCTGACACGGGTCGCGCCCAACATCCTGTCGGCCTCGGGCTATTCCGGCCACGGGGTCGGCACCGCGACCCATGCGGGGCAGTTGATGGCGCTGGCCATTCAAGGGCAGGCCGAAGGGTTCGACACGATGGCCCGCGTCCCCGCCCTGCCCTTCCCCGGAGGCGCGGCCCTGCGCAGCCCCCTGCTGGTGCTGGCGATGACGTGGTTTGCACTGCGGGACCGGCTCGGCCTTTGATTTACGACAGATTGGTGAAATTTCGCCGTTAAGGTGAATGAAGGCTTGGATTGACCGAGGATTAGCTTTATCTTTCCCAAAGATAGAATTCGGGAAAACCAAATATGACGCTTCCTCCAAACGTCCATGACGCCGAACCCATCCCCGCAGCCGCCCGTGACGCCATCGACGCCTTGATGCAGTCGGGCGATCTGTTTCGCTATACCGCGCCACAAGACGCGCCGGTTGCATTGCTCGAGGCTGAATTTGCCGAACTGTTAGGAACCAAATACGCGCTGGCGGTTTCGTCCTGCTCGGCCGCGTTGTTCCTGTCGCTCAAGGCTCTGGGTCTGCCACGCGACGCACGTGTCCTGATCCCAGGCTTTACTTTTGCTGCCGTCCCGTCCTCGGTCGTGCACGCAGATTGCATTCCGGTGCTGTGTGAAGTTGCCGACAATTACCGTATCGACATGGCAGATTTTGCCACCAAACTGGACGATGTTCAGGCCGTGATCATCAGTCATATGCGCGGACACACGTCTGACATGGATGCGATCATGGAACTGTGCGATGCGCGCGACATTCCTGTAATCGAGGACGCAGCCCATTCGCTGGGCACCACCTGGCACGGGCGTAACATTGGCACGATCGGCAAGGTAGGCTGTTTCTCGTTCCAGTCCTACAAGATGATCAACGCGGGCGAAGGTGGCATCCTGATCACCGATGACGCGGACCTGGTGGCGCGGGCCGTCATCATGTCGGGCGCGTATGAGCACAACTGGAAAAAGCACAAAGGTCCGCACGGAGACAACTCACCCGAGTTGGAGCAAGCCTTTGCCCGCTGGCAGAACCAGTTGCCGCTTTATAATCTGCGGATGAGCAACCTCAGCGCAGCCGTAATCCGTCCGCAAATACCGGAATTGGCGCGCCGTGTGCGCGATGGTCTGTCCAATCACGACTATGTGGCGGATCGCCTGAACACGTCGCCGAATATCGACGTGCCCGCCCCGCTGTCGCCCGAACGCCGGGCCCCGGACTCGATCCAGTTCAATCTGGTCGGCCTCAGCGATGATGATATCCGCGCTTTTGCGGCCGCATCTGAGGCGCGCGGTGTCAAAGTGCAGGTTTTCGGTCTGAGTGAAGACAATGCCCGCGCCTTTTGGAACTGGCAGTTCCTGCCCGAGCAGGTCGAATTGCCCCAAACCCGTGCGATGTTGATGAAGGCATGCGACGTGCGCCTGCCTGTGCGCCTGACCCGCGAGGAGCTGGACGTAATCGCCGATATTCTGCTGGCATCCGTCGGTGAGGTCACCGCACCAGCGATGGCTTTCGGCACCTGACCAACACCCCATCACAAAAAAAGGCCCGCCAATGGCGGGCTTTTTTCGTTTTGAGGGGCTGGATCAGTTCAGCTTGGACAGTTTCTGCTGCAATTCGGCAAGCTGCTTCTTGATGTCGTCCAGATCCTCTTTCGGTTCTGACTTACCCTCGCCTTCCTTGTCCGGGCCAGACCAACCGCCGGACAAGCCACCGGTCATCGCCTTGAGAAAGGCCTGTTGCTGCGCCTGCATCGCCTCGAACCCCGGCATCTGAGACATCGGGTTCATGGCGCTCATGTTCTCCATCATCTTGGATTGGCTTTCGCGCAACATCTCGAACGAGCTTTGCAGGAACTGCGGCATCATCCCACCGCCCGGCAGCATGTAGCTGCGTACAAGATCATTCAGTACATTCACGGGCAGCACATTCTCGCCCCGGCTTTCATGTTCGGCAATGATTTGAAGCAGGTATTGGCGTGTCAGATCGTCCCCGGTTTTCAGGTCAATGATCTGTACCTCGCGCCCGTCGCGAATAAACGCTGCGATATCCTCGAGCGTGACGTAATCGCTGGTCTCGGTGTTATACAGCCGACGACTGGCATATCGTTTGATTAGTAACGGTTTTTCCTGGTCTGCCACCGTTTTCCCTCCCCAAGGATGATGCGTTGCAGCAGAGGTTATGCGACTGCAGCACAAAAAGAAAGGGCAGGTCTTTCGACCTGCCCTGCGCGATTGCACCGGTTGGGAGGAATGGGTGCGCCTCGCGGCATTCTCTTTACTTGGCAGCAGTTGCTTTCTTGGCAGCAGCTGTCACGTCGTTGGTGGCTTTTTTGACAGCAGCAGTTGCGTCTTCCGCAGCTTCTTTGCCAGCAGCCATCAGCAGCTCGACGGTTTCGGTCTGAACTTTCTTGGCGATTTCAGCGAAAGCCGCCAGATTTTCAGCAGCAACTTCGGCCGACGCGCTTGCGAAATCGGTCGCAGCTTTGGCGTAGTCAGCAGGTTCTGCTTTTGCTTTCGACATCTCGGTCAGTTTGGCCAGAGTGTCTTTGGTCCATTTGTTCGAGATCTCAGCCGACTTTTCAGCGGCTTCCAGCGCAACACCCGACAGCTTTTCGTTCAGGCTTGCGGTCGACTTGAAGGCACCTTCCAGAGCGGTGGTGTCAACAGGGAACGCGCCCATCATGTCTTTCAGGGTCGCGGTAAAGTCTTGAGTCTTTGCCATTGTCCTAATCCTTTTGCCGAACCGGGCCCACCCCGGCTTTCATCAGCTTGAGGACAATATGGTTGCTGCACTGCAGCATTGCAAGATTTTTCTCGCTGCAGTGCAGAATATTTGGAAAATCGCGAAAAATCAATTCGTTGATTTCGCCAGAACATAGGTTCCGGGCGCTGGTGCCAGCGGCGGATGATCCGAATCGCCCGGTGTGCGAGCCTGAACCTGCTTGCCTGACCGCTTTTTGAGCCAGACCTCCCAGCGGGGCCACCACGATCCTTGATGGTAGTCAGCCTCTTTCATCCAGGTCTCGGCATCCACCTTCATATTGGTGTTGGTGTAATGGCCATATTTCTTCTTGCTGGGCGGGTTCACGATCCCCGCGATATGGCCGGATTCCGAAACGATGAACGACTTTGACTTGGAACCCATCTGCTGCACGCCGCGATAGCAATCCTTCCATGCTGCGATGTGGTCGGTTTCGCAAGTGATGGCCATTAACGGAACGTCCACGTCACGGACATGCAATTTGTGTCCCAACAGCTCGAACCCGTCGTTGACGAAATCGTTGCCCTGGCACAGCCCCCGCAGATATTCCACGGCCATGCGACCGGGCAAATTCGCGCCGTCTCCGTTCCAGAACAGCAGGTCAAATGCGGGCGGTGTCTCGCCCATCATGTAACTGCGGATCGCTGGCCCGTAGATCAGGTCGTTCGAGCGCAGGAACGACATCGTTCGTCCAATCAGCCAGGCTTTCAAGATTCCATCTTTAGAAATCTGATCTTCGATTCCGTCCACGAAATCATTTTGCAGGAAGGGTGTGAACTCTCCCTGTTCGCCGAAATCCGTCAGAGCGGTAAAGAACGTCGCGGATTTGATCGACTTGTCCCCTCGCTGCTTGAGCAGGGACAAGGTCAGGCTGAGCGTCGTTCCGGCGATACAATACCCGACAGCATTCACCTGTTTGACCTTGCAGATCGACTTGACCTGTTCGATCGCCGTAAGGAACCCTTCTTCGACGTAATCCCCCATCCCGATATCGGCGTGGGATTCATCTGCATTCACCCAACTGACGACAAACAAGGTATAGCCCTGCTCGGTCACCCATTTGATCAGACTGTTCTGCGCCTTGAGGTCCAGAATGTAGAATTTGTTGATCCAGGGCGGAAACAGAACAAGCGGCGTTTCGCAGACGGTTTCGGTCACCGGGTTGTATTGGATCAATTCCATCAGGCGGTTGCGATACACGACCTCACCGGGCGTGGTGGCGATATTGCCACCAACTTCGAATGCACTCTCATCCGCCAGCCTGACGACCATTTCACCATCATTGGCTTCGAGATCGGCAACAAGGTTCTCCAGCCCCTTGATCAGGGACTGCCCCTCGGTTTCGACCGCCTTCTCCAAAGCGTCCGGATTGGTTGCCAGAAAATTGGTCGGAGACATCATGTCGATGATCTGCTGCGAGAAATACCGCAGGCGCTTTTTGTCCCTGTCGTCGATATCCTCAACGGATGCGACGGCCTGCGTGATGGCGTCGGCATTGGTCTGATACTGCTGACGGATAAAGCGAAAATAGGGATTTTGTTCCCACATGGGGTTGGCGAAACGCTTGTCTTTTGGGGTGGTCTCACCGTCTTCGACCTCTCCGGTCGTCATGGCCTTCTGCGCTTCGGCAAAGTTGAGAACGGACTTCCCCCAGAACTCTATCTGGTGCTCCATCAGCTTGGCGGGATTTTGCCACGCCTCGGAAAAATATGCCGTTGCTGCTCGTGCGAAAAGCTCTTGATTCGGACCGTCCAGCGCGGGGTTATGGCCCTTTCTTCCAGCCATCACTTCGACCAGCCGTTTCGAAAGCTCTTCGACTTTGTTCATATTTTCTTTAAGCCGTTCAAGGTGTTCTTCGGTCAGCTCTCGACTCTGGTCTTCACTTGTTGTCATTTTAACAATTCCCCCCTAACCTCGCTGCTATGCAGAATAACGTCGCGATTGCGCTGGGGCAAAGCGACGAATGGTCCGAACTTTCAGGCTGACACTCAGGAGGCCCATTTTATGCGCTACATGATGACCTACGACTTGATGGAAACCATGCGCAACACCAACCAGTGGATGGGTGCAACCGCCAGTGCGATGGCCTCTTACCCGTTGTTCTCGATGGTTCCCAACCCGGCCTTCAGCATGATGGCGGCTTGGGGCGAGGTCACGGAACGCACTTTTCAGCGCATGATTGCCAAACCCGACTGGGGCATTCGCACTTATACCTGCGAGGACGGCAGAGACCACATTGTCGATATCGTCCCCGTGTTGGAGCGTCCTTTCGGCGACCTGATCCACGTGCGTGTCAACGGGCGCGAAGAACAACCGCGCAAGGTTTTGTTGGTCGCGCCCATGTCCGGCCATTATGCAACGCTGCTGCGCTCGACAGTCAAAAGCCTGTTGGTCAATTGCGAAGTTTACGTCACCGACTGGCATAATGCGCGCGATATCCCTGTGTCCGAAGGAAAGTTCGATGTAGAGGACTATACCCTCTATCTTGTCGATTTCATGAAAGAACTGGGACCCGAGACGCATGTTGTTGCAGTTTGCCAACCTGCCCCGCTGACATTGGCCGCAACCGCATATCTGGCCGAAGTTGAGCCCAAGGCGCAGCCCAGCACGCTGACCCTGATCGGTGGCCCTGTTGACCCGGATGCGACACCCACCGACGTAACCGATTTTGGCCGCCGCGTGACTATGGGCCAGTTGGAAGAGACTATGATTCAGCGCGTCGGCTTCAAATACAAAGGCGTGGGCCGCATGGTTTACCCCGGCCTGCTGCAACTTGCGTCATTCATGTCTATGAACGCGGATCGCCACTCCAAGGCGTTTTCGGACCAGATACAGCGCGTCATGCGGGGCGAGGCGTCGGATCATGATGCGCATAACCGGTTCTACGACGAATATCTGGCGGTGATGGACATGACCGCAGAATTCTACTTGTCGACGGTCGAGCGCGTCTTTAAAAACCGCGAAATCGCACGCAACGAGTTTGTCGTTGCCGGACACAAGGTTGATATCGGAAAAATCACCGACGTCGCCGTGAAAACAGTCGAAGGCGCAAATGACGATATCTCGGCCCCCGGTCAGTGTATCGCGGCGCTTGATCTGTGCACCGGGCTGCCGGACTCGAAAAAGGCCAGCCATGTTGAACCCGGCGCGGGACATTACGGTATCTTTGCTGGCCGCAGCTGGCGCGACAACATCCGCCCGCTGGTCATCGACTTCATGAACGCCAACACACGCAAACCGCGTCGGCGCGCTGCGAATAAGAACAAAGTCGCCTGATAGCCGTGCCAAGTTCCAAGGCGAAGGATTTCGCTTTTTCCTGCAATTGCGGTGCACTTCACGGCAAGATCACCGCTGCTGGCGCAAAATCCGCGACGCATACCGTGTGTTTCTGCCACGACTGCCGCGCGGCTCAACTGTATTTCGGTCAACCTGATCCGGCCCCCGGCCCTGTCGAGGTACTGCAAATGCTGCCCGAAGAAATCAGGATCGACGGCGGAGCCGAACACCTGGCCCTGATGCAACTCAGCCCCAAAGGTATGCTGCGGTGGTACGCCAAATGCTGCAATGCGCCGCTTGCAGTAACGACCCGGACGCCGAAACTCCCCTTTGCGGGGTTTATCGTGAAACGGATGACAGACCCCAGCGGCTTAGGCCCGATCACGACCCGGGGCTTCGTGCCGCAACCTGACGGCAAACAATCCCACGAAAAACTGGGACCCGCTGTCACTGGATTGATTTCGCGCGTGCTTAAATCCCGGATGTCGGGAAGCTGGAAGAACAGCCCGTTTTTCGACCCCAAGACCAGACAGCCCGTGGCAACGCCGGTAACCCTCAGCAAATCTGAGCGGGCAGCGTTCTACAAATAGGGCAACCGAACCGGGATATTCAGCCAGGATTCAAGTGCCGTATTCACGGCTGCAGGGGCCTCGAGCGGGGGAAGATGCCCTGCTTCGTCGATGACTTTCAATTCGGCATTTGGGATCATGTCCGCCATGAATGCATGCCGTCGCACGGGCGTAAGCTGATCATGGGCACCGCATAAAACCAGCGTTGGCACGCTAATATGCCTCAGCGCGCCTTGCTGATCCGGGCGCCGTTGCAGGGCGCGCATCTGGCGTTCGAACACATCAGCCCCAAGTTCCCGCGCCATCGCCATGACTTCTTTCAGAACCGGAACGCGCCCCAAACCCGGGGCCAATGTCTCGGAACCAATCAGCCTGTTCATGACGTCTTCTAGCCGCCCCGACTTGGCCCCCACGATCAATTCCTCCCGATCCGCAGCGATCTGAGGCGTATCAGCCTGCGCATCCGTTGACATCAGGCACAGACGGGACACACGTTGCGGAGCGCGGCGCACGATCTCCAACGCGACAACGCCCCCCATGCTGAAGCCACCCAAGGCAAAGCGGTGGGGCAGTTGATCCAGCAAACCCGACGCGATCTCTTCAATACGGTCGCCCGTCGTCACCGGGGCAACCGTCACCGCACGTTGGTAAGACAGGTATAATATCTGAGCTCCGAATAACCGCGCATCGCACATGAACCCGGGCAGAAAAACCAACGGTTCGATCACGCAGGGCCTCCATAAATTCGACCACCTTGGCGTTACTTTTCCGCAGGATGTGGGGTTTTTCTAATGTCGGCAAGAAAAAACTCAGGGATAGCCTATTCCCCTGAACTTCGGAAAATCCGCATAGCGTGCCTTCCGGGTGCTCAGATTTTCAGTCGGCTCGGCACCTGCGCGTAATAATGTGCCACGTGGCGCGATATAGCTGTCGATCCGGCGATGGGGGATCGGCCTCCAGACCAGATTGAAAGCGCAGAGCTTAGGGAAAAACCAGATTTCGGAATAATCCAGATGGTCATGCATCCACCACGCAAGATCGCGCCAGTCGCGTCCGGTTTCGTATTGATCAGCAAACCATGGGATCACGACCGAGGCCCCGGCGATCCGCTCATCCCCTTCCCCACGATCCCAGATATGACATTCCAGAGGATTGTCATTTCGGGCACAATTCAAACGGTTTTCATTTCCGAACCGGTTCAACGAAGGTGAGCGATAGCCGGACCGCACCGCGACCCGGCCAAAGGTTTCTTCCAGCGGGTCCAGAAGAGTTTCGCAAAAGGCTCGACCCGTTTGGATCGCCAAGTCCGGATTGGTGGGGATATTCTGTTTTTCGTGGAAATTACCGATTTCGGAATACAGAAAATCGCGCATAAAGAAATGGCGGGACAGACGCACGCGACCAAGGGTTTCAAGGCTCCACATACTGGCCGGTTTACGCATCAACACCTCCCTGCGTTACCTGATCCCCAAGGTTTCAAGCCAGTTCAAGATACCCGCCACAGTCGCATCTGTTTGCCCCGGCGACATCAACCTCCCGGCAACCACATGCGAGGCGGGGTCATCTCCGGGGCCCATCGCCACCAGTTCTGTCGTCGATGGCGCGCCCCAAGCGGCCGCTACCTCATGCGTGATATCTGGCCGCACAACCTGATCATCATCCGAAAACCAAAACAACGCCGGAACATTTGCGCCAGAAGAATCAAGCGTATTCACAACATCCACCAACACCGTCATTGGCACCACCGCTTCCCACGGGTAGGCGGTAGACCAATACAGGTTCTTCTCGGGGTCCGGGCCAGAGACGTCCCGTGTCTCTCCCATCAGAACAGGTAGCCAGTCCCGGGCCCAAGGTAGACCGGGAATCCAGGCACCGGGCGTGTTCACGCCGAAATTGGGTGAGATAAAGACGATACCTGCCAGATCCCGGCTCAGGTCATCATCCATGGCAGCCGCAGCCGCCAGCGTCCCGCCCGTCGAGGTCGAAATCACGACAACCTGATCACCAACCGCACGCGCAGCAGCCAGCCCCTCGGCCAAGTCCTGCATCCAGCCCGAAGCCGTTCCTTCGGCCATGGCCTCGCCACTGCGCCCGTGCCCTTGCAGCCGCGTATAGACCAGATTGGCCCCCAGCGCGTCCGCAACCCTATCGGGCACCGGGCGAATTTCTTCGGACGAGGCAGAAAACCCGTGAAGATAGAGGATGGAAACCGGGGTTCTGCGCTCCTTGAACCCGTCCTGCCAGATCACGCGTTTTTCGACACCCGGAACGATATCGTCAAAAGCTGACTCGACGCTTTCGAAATAGACCTGCACACCCTCCCCGAACTTTCGAGAGTCAAACCGGGGGTGAAGGTCTACGTCTTCGCGCGGACCAAACCAGTAAATCAGCGCCCCAACTGCAACAAGAACCAGACACAGGCGCCCAATCAGCCGCATCATCACGGGTTCATAACATCTAGGATGGCTTGCTCGATCAATCCCAGGCAAGGACCGTCCGAGAACCGATGATCGGCGTCTTTGACAAGCAGCAAACTCATGTCGGGCCCGGACGCATGTTCAAGCAGTCTGACCGCAGTTTCCGTCGAAACCGCAGTGTCCTCGGTGCCCTGTAAAAAACGCACCGGAAACGGCAGTTCCAACGGGTCGCGCAGGACAAGCCGGGTACGACCATCTTCGATCATCCGCTTTGTAACGATGTAGGGCTCCATGTAATCCGACGGCAGTTCAACATGCCCGACCCCCTCCAGCGCCTGTTTCTGAGCATCAGTGAACGAGGCCCAATATCCATCTTCGGTAAAGTCCGGCGCCGCCGCGATCGTGACCATCCCCGCAATCCGGTCCGGCATCGCCTTGGCCAGCAACAGGGCCTGCCACCCGCCCATCGAAGACCCCACGACAATCAGCGGCCCCTCAGTCAACTCAGAAACCGCGGCCACCGTATCCTCATGCCAATCCCCGATGCACCCCTCTTCAAAAGCGCCCGCGCTTTCACCGTGCCCCGAATAATCGAACCGCAAAAACGCCTGCCCGCGCGCCTGCGCCCACGCCTCAAGATGCACCGCCTTGGTGCCTTCCATATCCGATTTGAGACCGCCCAGAAAAACCACCGTCGGCCCCGCGCCCTCGCTTTTGTGATACGCCAATCGCCGCCCCTGCGCGGTATCCAGAAAATCCGTCGCTGCCATAGAACCCTCTCTGCTTTCCCTGCATCATGCACGCCCCACCCCCAGTTGCAATTCCCCGATCCGCCCTTCATCTGGCCAAAAATATCCCGGGGTGCCGCCATTGGTGCGCCATTGGTTCAAGCGCCAATGGCGGCGGGGCAGCGCCCCTCGCTCCAGCACTTGACACAATCCCCCCCACCTGCCAAAGCAGCCAAACGCAAATAACCCGCAACCGGGCGTTCTCAGACCTCGCGCCAGCGAAACCCCCACAAATATAGATAAAACCTCTTTAATAACAGGTTCTTGATTGCATCAGCAAGCCGCTTCACTGCCCCTGCCCGACCCACTCGACCCCTGTTAATATCACGCTATACCAGTGACGTATCAGTGACGATGGGCTGGCGGGCATGCGGCGGCGCTGATAGGTATAGGAAGTCGGGGGGCGCTCCAACGCCCACCCGACTAACACGACCGAACTACTTAAGGACACGGCCATGCCGAAGAATACATCTGACTTTCTGACATCTGTTGCAAGTCTCGTCGATCAGGACGATCGCGACCCGCGCGAGGTTGTTGCGGACCTGATGCAGGCTGCACTCGACACGGGCATCCGCAAGGAACTGCGCGCCAGTGTTGCGTTTGCCCTAGAACAGGCGAGCGGCACCGCACCCAAGGAATTGACTGATCTGGCCTGCCGCCGTCTGAAACCCGGTCGCCGTCTCTCGGACCCGCAATACGCGGGCCTGACGCTTGTCGCCACCACACGGGGAAAGCGTTGGATATACCGCAGCCAGAAAGGCAAGCGGCAGCGTCAGGTCACCCTCGGGCATTATCCCGCCATGAGCCTTGCCGAGGCACGAGAGGTGTGGGCCCAACCCATCACCAAGGTCGCCGACAAGCGGTCTGAAACGACACTGGACGAACTGACCGAAGCCTACATAGTGGCCATGAAGATGCGCGGCACAAAGTCGTGGCGGCGGTCGCAGAACATCCTCACCAAGAACGTCCTGCCCAACCATGGCGGAATGCGCCTCGGCGCGCTAGACTTGGAAGCCCTGAACGCGACGTTTGCCCACCTGATAGACGAAAAACCCGGTGCGGCGCACAACATCCGCATGGCAATGGCAAGCATGTTCAAGTGGGCCAGCGAGAAGAAAATGATGCCCGCAGGCGTACCGGTCCCGCAGTTAGACAAGACCCCAAAATCACAGATCAAGGACTACCGCCCGTCGATGTCCGAACTGCGCACGATGGCCCGTGGCCTCGACGCGCTGCAAGACATCGACCGGGACATCATGCGCCTGCAACTGCTGTCGGGCACCCGCATCAGCGAGGCGCTGGGCGCTGAGTGGTCAGAGATTGATCTCGAACATGGGCGATGGACTATTCCCGCCCAGCGCATGAAGGCCAAGAAAGAACATCTGGTTATGCTCTCGGCGCAGGCGGTCGAATTGCTGCGTAACCAGCCCACGCGTGACGGACGTGTTTTTGGTCGTCGTGGTCGCAAGACGGTTTCGCTGAACTGGGCGCGGCAGCGCGACAAGTTGGGCCTGCCTACTGACTACACCAGCCACGCCAACCGTAAGGCGCTGCTAAGCTGGGTCGCCGAGCACGGCGGCGGCAAGGACATTCGCGACCGCCTGTCCGCCCACAGCCCCGACACCAGCGAGGCGGACGCGCATTACCAACTATCCGAGTTGAACCGACCCGCCGCCGAGTGGTGGCAGAAATGGGCGGACTTCCTCGACGGCCTCACAGCCGAGAACGTGGTGCAGTTGTCGGAGGGACGCGCATGAGCAGTAAGCGTTCTGTTGTCTGCACCAAGACACGACTAGACCCGACACACACCTACATCATCGACCTATACGAAATACCCCTCGACGACCCGGAGGCGCTGCGCGAGATGCTCGAGCGCATGCACGCAAACATCATCGACATGACCGAGAAGGCGGCACTGCCCAAGCGCGCCTCTGAGGCTGCCGCACAGGCCCGCAAGAAAGAGTTCGACGAAATGTGTGCAATCGTGGACGCGCGCCTCGGATTGCCGGAAAAGGACGCGCTGGATGAGGTGGCTGTGACATTCAACCTGTCAGACCGAATGCAGCAACGCCTCACGCGCTACATAAAGGCTCGCCGATTGGGTGCATCACCAGAGACGGCGAAATGGGCCAGCGCAAAGGGGAACTGGAAACAGTTCTCGAAAGTCCTCAAGAAACTGAAATAAAAATGCGGCGCTTCCACGGAAGCGCCGTTTTATTTTGTTGCCGGGTCAAGTTTTATGCACAGAATGCGGTGTCATCACTGTTTTGTAAGAGGTGACATCAATGCCGAAAAAGACCGGTCGCCGGGGCGTCCCGGCGCGTGACAAAGCCCGCTCACTCCATCCCATGGCCGACTGTACCGTAATCGAAGCGGCGGCGCTGATCCGGTGCAATCCGTCCACCATCTACCGTCTCATCAACCGCGGTGAAATCTCGGCTTACAGCCGCAACGGCCTCACCCTTATAGAGGGCGAGAGCATAGTGGCCATGAAAGAGCGCCACCGCATCAAGCCGGGTGACATGCCCGAAACAAACGACCCGGACGCCGCGCCCAAGTGGAACGCGGCATGAGCGCCCCCATCCCTACTCCCAACCAATCATCGGACCTGTCGGTGAAGGAAACCTGCCGCGAGTTGCAAGTATCACCGTCGACTGTCTGGCGCTGGCTCGATTCCGGTGAACTGAGCGGCTACAAGTCGGGCCGTGTCACGCGCATCGACCGGGCGAGCATCGACGCCTTCAAGGCGCGCAACCGCATCCAGCCGTCGGAGGCTAGCGATGTCGCCTGACAAAGACATCATTCTGCGCATCAAGGCCGTGAACACGTCCGCAACGCCCACAATGATCGGGTCTATGCGCTGCGCACATTTGAGCAGACCCCACGGCTTCCGGAGGCACGCGACCTGATACGGGCAGCGGACAAGGCGCTGAGCGAGGCTCTTGCGCTGCTCTACCAACACGCAGCGGGCAGATAAGTGCCGTTTCGGAGGGGCATTAGTAACGCAAACAGTGACGCCCCGTGCCCCCGCCTTCGAAACGCAAAGGAAAACGACGAATTGCCCGCAACACAAGCTTCTGTGGGCGCAAGATGAAGGAAAACGGTGAAATGGCGCGTAATCAGAACACCCCGCCGCTCAGCTACACGCGGATTGAACTGACTAAACCCGAGACGGGTGGCAAACACTACCGCTGGGGCGCTGACAACGAACTGGATAAGGAAACCGTTGGCTGGCTCAGCGCGGGGCGGGCGTTCGTGGACGAGGCCACCGACATGGCGGATTTCGCTACAGTGCTGAACACTGAACTGCGCGCTGGGCGGGACGTGCTGACCTACGGAGTCCCGACAATCGACATGCCCGACGATGGTGTGCCGCTGGTTACCAAGGAACGGGTCACAACCGGCACCATCGCCCGCAGCGAGGACCATTTCGCATGGCCCGAGGGTCCAGCCATCCTCGCTGCCGACTATGACCCACGACCCGACCACGCCGCGCTGAGCCGTGACGATTTGTGGCGACAGGTCGTGACCGCCGTGCCGGGATATGCCGACCACGACGTGTTGTGGGGTTGCTCATCGTCCTCCTATATTTTCGATACTGTTCTCGATTGCGAGGTGGTCGGGCTCAAAGGGCAGCGCCTGTACATGGGCGTTGAGGACGGCACGGACATACCCCGCGCAGCCGAGGTCCTGCTCAAACGCCTCTGGCTGAACGGGTTCGGCTACATCCTCATCTCAGCTAATGGTGCGCAACTCATCCGTGCCACGCTTGACCCGTGCATGTACCAACCCTCACGGCTGGACTACGCCGCCGGGGCCGTGTGTGGCGAGGGATTGGAGCAACGCAGCCCTAACGCCTTCCTGATCAGCGAAGGGCTGGCCCTAGCCGATACACGGCGGGTCTTTCCAGACCTGACATCCGATGAAGAGCGTGAGTATACAGAGCGTGTCGCGCGTGAAATATTACGGACACGCGACGACGCACACGCCCAGCGCGAGGTCTGGGCAGACGAACGGCTTGAAGTGGAGGCGCGCACTTCTCTGGGCGTCGCGGCTACGCCACGAGCCATCACCGCGCACGTGACCGATGCCACGCAGCGCGGACGGCGCAAAGAACTGCTGGACATGTTTGAGACGGAACACATGGTCCTTGGGTCCGAGTTCGTGCTGCACCTGGCCGACGGGCAACTCGTGACCGTGGGTGATGTCCTGATGCAACCCAGCGCCTACGAGAAAGCCAAGACCCGCGACCCGCTGGAACCCGATTACCGGGGCGGTGCCATCACCGGCATGATCTTTGCTTATGGCCGACGCCTCACGTCCCACGCACACGGGAAAGTGCGCAAGTACATCCTCGGCACTGACGCGGAGTACCGGGACATATTCGCCCGCCGGTTCGACGCGCTCAGAAAGCTCCCGAGACGCGAACAAGACACCCGCGAGGCGAGAATCTCCCGCATGATGGAGACTAGGTTGAAATGAACAAAAAGGACATCAAACGGCGTCTGGCGGAAATCGCTGAGATGGACTGGCTCGAACATGACGACGCGCTCGACGCGCTACGGGACGACTGCACCGACGCAGGTGTTCGAATGACCAAGAAGAACCTCGAAAAGTCGCTCAAGCGGATGATCAAGCACCGCGACGCAGACGAACGACAGGACGCCGCGCAACAGGCCACGGAACTTTTAAACGCAGAATTCTTCGCGTTAATCATCGGCAGCAAATTCCGCGTTGGTTATTGGGTTGAGCAGCCGATGCGGCTCAAGAAGAACACGACCGGCGACATGAAAATGCGCAAGGTTCTTTCGCTGCTCACCAAGACAGATTTCTTGGCTCTGGTCGAAAACATCACCGTTGCGACCCCCGAAGGGTTGGTGCCTGCCGGTCCACTTTGGATGGCATCACCCGACCGACGCCAGTACAAGGGCACAGTCATGATGCCCACAGGCGAGGTTCCTGACGGTTTCCTGAACCTGTGGATGGGTTGGGGTGTTGAGCCGAAAGAGGGGCCGTGCGACCTGATCCTCGACCACATCCGCGACGTGATCTGCAATGGCGACGAAGCGCTGAACGAATACACCCTGAATTTCATCGCTGCCAAAATCCAAGACCCGGCCCGTGTAATGGGCGTCATGCCCGCCTTTCTCGGCGGGCAGGGCACGGGTAAAGGCATCATCTTTGACGACCTGTTGGCGCAGCGTATTTTCAACCAACACGCCGTGGTGATCGAAGAAAGCGGCCACCTGCTGGGGAAATTCAATAAGCACCTCATGAGCGCCTGCTACGTGTTCGCAGACGAGTGCTTCTTTGTCGGTGACAAGAAGGCCAACCAGAAAATGAAACGGCGCATCACGGCCAAAACGATGCTGCTTGAGGCCAAGGGGCTCGACGGCGAAACCACCCCCTCATATCTGGGCATCGTCGCCGCCACTAACGAAAGTCACGCCGTCCACGTGGAGCATGATGACCGTCGCATCGTAGTGGGTCGGACCAGTGATGACCGGAAGCGTGATTATGAATACTTCGAACGCCTGTCCAACCACATTGAAGGCGACGGCGCGGCGCACTTCCTACAAAAGATGCTGAACCGCGACGTGTCGGACTGGAACCCAGAGCGCGACCGCCCCCTCACAGCTGAAACCATCCACCAGAAAGAACAGTCTCTCAAAGGTGTCCACCGATGGTGGATGGAAGCCGTTCACAGCGGAGAATTCCCGGTAGAGGGGTACTTTTTTGAGCACAGAATCGGCGAAAAAACCCCCGATTGGAGGAAGGAACCAGTCCGAATTTCCCGAAAAAAGGTTCGAGAGGCGTACCAAAAGTGGACTTTGAGCAATGTCGGTGAGCGGTACTCAGACCACGGCTTCAAGGCGTTCTGGAACACCTTGGGAGAGATAGCGGACTTTGGAGAGCCGGAAGGTTCGAACAGCGACCAAAAGAGCATTTTTTCGGAATTACAAAAACAAATCAAAAAGTTAAATGCTTTTTTGGGCCTTCCTGACGAGTTTTGAGAGGAAGGAACGGAAGGAATCAATATATATAATCATATAATACCCGAGAGCGCGCTCCCTCCCGTACTGTATGACAGGGAGGTGTATATACATACAGACGCACCGCGCACGTCATAAATATAAAAAATACCCATTCCTTCCTCAGTTTCCTTCCTCTCGGGCCTTTTAACATGAACCGGCACGAGCGCAGGAAGCGCGCCGCACAGGCCCGCAAGTCCGGTGTCGTCACCATTGAGGCGACGCCCCTCATATTCGAATTTCTGGACGGTAATCCCGACGCCGTGGAGGTCGCCACACGGGTGTTCGGTAGCCTCGGCAGAGATATCCATGCCTGTGCGGCCTGTGACATCCGCTGGCACTACGACCTGCAACCTGTTCTCCTAATCCGCATTCGAGAAGGCAAGCGCCGTGACCGGACATATGTCGGGGCAGAATACCACGAGTTTATCCAGCGACATGGCGTAAAGTGCTACTGCGCCGCTGACGTAATGAGAATACGCGCGACGTGGCCTGCGTCATCCAACCCGCGAAACCCAAAACCAACGGCGATCGGGGTGCGCAAAGAGATCGACCTAGTACCAGCATGCAGTGAGGCTTCGTCGTTCGAACGGTAGGCGTCGGGGTGGGTTTTGTCAGGCCAGGCAAAATCCCGAAAATACCCCCCCCACCCCGACAAAAACACGGGGGCCAGTGGAACTGGGCCTCCCCACATCGCTTCACCCTTCAAAATTTTTTTTCGATTTTTACGTATTGCGTTCTGCCCAAAAATTTTTCGATTTTTCCCGAATACAAAACCTCAGAAAGCGGAAGGCTGATCGCTCAGGGCACAATTGTTGAAGTTCCGACCGTGAATGGCAGCTGCTCTCAAAAGCGGACGCTGGCGGAAATTGGAGCAATGACCGAAACGCGGACAAAGCAGTCGCTACATTTATGGTCGATCAAGGGTTTTATGGGCTTAAGTTGTACCGTCGGAAATTAATCGGCTTTGGGCTACAACGCGTTCAAAGCGGGCCTTCACGTAAGAGACATCAATTGCATAGGTCCGCTGTCCACCATTAGTTTGGGGCTTCATTTCGTTGTCGTAATATGTATCTGAAGAAATCGACGAAACGGGTTTTAATCTTGCTTGGTGGTGCTGACCCCCGGCACCGCCTATTGTTCATAATCAGAAACAGAATTTAACGGCAGGAGGATCGAGTGCAAAGCATCTCTGATCGAAGTTTGTTCGCCACCAAAGTGGCTGAAGAAGCAGGCGCGTTGGCTATAAAATATTTTGGCAATAGAGACACTCTGGTGGTGGATGCAAAGGGTGCTCAGGATTGGGTCAGCGAAGCCGACCGAAATGTCGAGACGTATGTTCGCGAAAAAATAACCGAGGCCTATCCCGATGATGGAATCTTCGGAGAGGAGCACGCTGCGAAATCAGGGTCCAGCGGGTTTGACTGGGTGATCGACCCAATCGACGGCACCACGAACTTCGTAAACGGCATTCCGGCGTGGACGATCGTCCTGGCGGTTGTTTCAGAGGGACAAACACAAATCGGTGTCATTCACGAGCCGAACGTGGCTGAGACCTATGCCGCCATGCGGGGGGCGGGAGCAACGCTCAACGGGCAGCCAATGCAGGTCGCATCAGGCGTCGATATGGCAAGCGGGACCGTCTCGGTCGGATATTCGAACCGCATCGAAGCGGCAAAGGTGATCCCAATCATTTCAGCCATCATCGAACGCGGGGCCATGTATCATCGCAATGCAAGCGGCGCGCTGTCGCTTGCCTATGTCGCGGCAGGCCGGTTGTTGGGGTACGTCGAAGAGCATATGAACGCGTGGGACTGTCTTGCCGGTCAGCTGTTGATCGCAGAGGCCGGTGGTGTCGTCGAAGAACAGGACGCCAATGAAATGATCCGCGATGGTGGCCGCGTCATTGCCGGTACGCCAAAGATCTTTGATGATCTCAAAGCAATTTGCGAGAAGGCATGGCACGACTGATTTGCGTCAGGCGATAGCCCGCCAGCCGAGGCTACAGCACAGCGTGTCCAAATCAGCGCTCCAGAAATGCCCCTGCCCAGGCTGGTCGTGCTGGCGATCAATCCGCACTCCTGAGAGATGACACCAGAGCAGCGTCCCAACCGCGCCGTGGGTTACGATGGCAAGATCACCACCATCGTGCGCGTCCATGATTGACGTGACTGCCCCGACAATCCGGGCCTGAGCATCTGTCGCGGTTTCCCAGCCGCGAAAGCTCACGTCGGGTGCAGCGAAGAATGCATCGGCGGCGGCTTCGAACTGGTGCGGTGGCAGGAAACCGGTGGCACTGCGGTCATTTTCGCCCAGCGCCGGGTTTACCTTCACCTCAAGGCCGTGCGGTTTGGCCAGGATCGCAGCTGTCTGTTCTGCCTTGCGTTCGGTGCTGGACCAGATGGCGCTGACCGAGGCCATGATCGGCGTATTCGCAAATGCTTCGGCCCGGGTGCGGCCCACCTCACTCAGTTCCCATTTGGTGATTGCGATCTCTGGGTTCACGACCACTTCCGGGTGCGAAATGATAACGAGTTTCGGCAATGTCAGCCCTTCGGCAGCAAAACCGGTCCCCGGTCTGCAAAGGCCATTTTGACGTCAGCGCCCGGTTGCAACGGGTCATCCACGTCGTCCTGCACGGCAAACACCTGTCCGAATGCGCCGGTCAGCGTGTATTCCATGCGCACGCCGACATAGGTAGCCTTGGAGACTTTTGCTGGGATGCCGGTTTCGTATCCGATCAGGATGCGGGACGGACGCACCGCCAGCGTTGCCGGACCTACAGGCAAATCGCGAGAAGGCAAACGGTGGCGGTGTCCTTCGATGTCGATTGTCGCTTGATCGCCATCGACTTCGACGATTTTGCACTCGATCAGGTTCGCTTCACCGATGAAGTCAGCCACGAAGCGGTCGATTGGTGCGTCATAGAGTTGCCGTGGTGTGCCGATCTGGGCAATGGCGGCGTTACGCATGACGACGATCTCGTCCGACACGGCAAGCGCTTCCTCCTGATCGTGGGTTACATAGACAACTGTCAGTCCGAGGTCCCGCTGAATGGAGCGAATGTCTTCGCGCACCTGTCGGCGCAGTTTGGCATCGAGGTTCGACAGGGGTTCGTCAAAGAGCAGCACCTGCGGTTCCAGCACCAGCGCGCGGGCGACTGCGACACGTTGTTGCTGGCCTCCTGACAGTTCGCTAGGCAAACGGTTGTCGAAGCCCTTGAGGCCCACCAGTTCCAACCCTTTGAGCGCGCGCGATCTGGCCTCGCTCTTATCAAAGCCGGAGAATGTCAAACCATACATCACGTTTTCTAGCACGCTCATATGTGGGAACAGGGCGTAAGACTGAAACACCATAGACACATCGCGATCGGTCGCGGGCAGCTTGGTCACGTCGCGATCGCCTATCACGATCCGGCCCGAGCTGGCCATCTCCAGACCGGCAATCATGCGCAGCGTCGTTGTTTTGCCGCAGCCCGATGGCCCCAGCAGCGTCACCAGTTTACCTGCTTCCACATGCAGGTCGATGTTGTCGACGGCCACGACATCTTTGCCAAATACTTTTGACACTCCTTCGAACCGAACCGGCGCGGCTTTACTAGCAATGTTGGTATCAGTCATGTCGTTCTTTCCGCTCCGATCTGGGTGCGCCGTCCGATCTGCACGCGGCCCACGAGGAATTGCAAAAGCCCTACAGATGCCAGCATCACGAAGATCAGCGTGGTGGAATAGGCGATGGCAAGGCCGTAGTCATTGTTCTCGACGCGCCCGATGATGTAGCTGGTCGCCATGTCGTATTCGGCCGATACCAGAAAAATGACTGCCGAGATCGCGGTCATCGCGCGGACAAAACTGTAGACGAGTGCCGCTAGGATGGCGGGCTTAAGCAGGGGCAGGATCACGCGTCGGAACGTCTGCCACGAGTTTGCACCCAGCGTCAGCGAGGATTCATCAAGCGACCTGTCCAGTTGCGACATGGATGCAATGCCCGCACGCACGCCGACGGGCATGTTGCGGAAAATGAAGCTGATCACGAGGATCACACCAGTGCCTGTGATTTCGATCGGGGGAACGTTGAAAGCCAAGATGTAGCTGACCCCGATGACGGTACCGGGAATGGCGAAGGACAGCATCGTTCCGAATTCGAAGGCGTTCTTTCCGGCGAAATTTTGGCGCGTGAGCAAGTAGGCGGTCACCAGTCCTACAGCTGCCGTCAGCGGAGCCGCTATGGCCGCAATGCTGATGGTGGTCCAGAAACTGTCCCATGCGGCACCCGTCCAGCGGATGCCTTCCTCTTCAAAGCGCACTGAGAAGGCGGTGACATAGTGTTTGAAGGTGAGCGTGTTGTTGACGCCCCAAAGCTCAACGACGCTGCCGTAAATGATCATGCCGTACACAACCGCTGTAAACAGTGCCCAGATGGTCGCGATGGCCAGCACGGGTATCGCCAGCCCATGGGGCATCAGCGGATGCACGCCAGCGTCCCCCTTGCCGGAAACGGTGGTGTAGCTTTTCTTACCGAGCCAGGCGCGCTGCGCGTAAAAGGCAGACAGCGTGAAGAAGAGCAGTACCATGGCCAGCACGGCAGCCCGACCCTGATCATATTGCGCGCCGACGATGGCAAAGAAAATCTCGGTCGACAGAACGTCAAAATTACCGCCTAGAACAAGCGGGTTGCCGAAGTCGGCCATGCTTTCGATGAAGCCGAGCAGAAAGGCATTCGCCAGACCGGGTCTCATCAGGGGCAGCGACACCGTTCGGAAGGTTTGCCACCTATTGGCGCGCAGCGTTTGGGCGGCTTCCTCCATCGTCGGCGACACGCCTTCGACAACACCAATCAACACCAGAAATGCGATGGGGGTGAAGGCCAGCGTCTGGGCGATCAGGACACCCGGCATTCCATAGAGCCACCGCGACGGTTGCACGCCAAAAAGATCAGCGAAAAAGACTGTGACCGACCCGGATAAACCGAAGAGTAGGATCAAGGCCAGCCCGATTACGAAGGGGGGCGTGATGATTGGCAAAACCGTCAGCGCGCGCATCCCACGCTTGAACCGAAACCCTGACCTGGTGACCAAAAGTGCAAAACAAAGTCCCAGAACCGTGGTGATCAGGCCGACGAGAATGGCCAAAAAGAGGGAGTTCCACGCGGCGCCGCATTTAGCACCCCAAAAACACCCCAATCCCCAGAGACGGTCATCAAAAAATTTTGAGGCAAAAACAGATACCGAATAGGCGCCGTTTTCGGTCACAAAGGCCGAAAACAGCATGTTGGCAATTGGAAAGAACACGAAGGCAGTGACGATTGTAATGACGCCGCCGATGGCGCTGACGACAAACACATCGCCGTTGACTGCACCGCGCGCCGCTATGCCCTGCGTGAGCAGGAACAGGAAGGCCGACGCACAGAGCATCGCTCCATACCCCATGCCGAACTGTCGGATTTTCGGCTCACCAAAGAGGGCCTTGAGCCAGTCGAAGTTGAAGCCGCGAATGCCGATCCCGAAGCCTTGCGCAATCAGCCAGCCAAAGCCCAGTGCACCGGCAAGAATCAGGATCTTAGCGTAGATCGGATCAGATTTAGGTTTCCCCAGCACCAGAATTGGCAATGCCAGCGGGATCAGCAAGGGTGCAAGCCAGAGCTTTTCACCCCGCCCGATCAGAAATAGAGCGGGCGCAAAATCTTCGTCAAACGGATAGCCGTTAAAGAGCCATTCAAATGACCAAAGGCCATCCTCAACCATGTACCATGGCAGCAGGACGTAGCCGGCCCAACCGACAATGATCCAGAAGATCAATACCGGGTGGGTCCTGGTTTTCGCTTTCTCAGTCACTTACTGCGGCAGCACCGAAACGTCTTCGTCCCACTTTTGCAGCAGACGCTTACGCTCATCAGAGGAGCCGTACTTTTTGAAGTCGTAGTCGATCAGCTTGATCTGGCTCATATCCGGGGCGCTTTCAGATGTTTGCGCACCCTTGTTGGACGGGACCTGGAAGGCATTGACTTCAAGTGCGAGGTTCTGGGCTTCGGCACTCAGCGCCCAGTCGTAGAACTTTTTGGCTTCTTCTTCGTTGCGAGCGCCTTCAATGATCGACATCGAACCGATCTCGTAACCAGTGCCTTCGCACGGGGCGACAACCTTTACAGGGAAGCCTGACACCGCCTGCTTGACGGCGTCATGCATGAAGACAATGCCGATCGTGTTCTCGCCACGACCCGCAGCCTTGATGGGCGCCGAACCGGATTTGGTGTACTGATTTATGTTGGCGTGAAGGCCTTTCATGAACTCAAAGCCCTCGTCCTCGCCAAAGATCTGCACCATCGACGCCAGCGTCGTGTAGGCAGTTCCGGACGAATTCGGGTTCGCCATCTGAACGTGCCCTTTATATTCCGGCTTGAGCAGGTCCTTCCAGCAGGCGGGTTCAGGCAGGTTGTTGGCCGCCAGGAGGTCAGAGTTGTAGCCATAGCCCAACGCACCCGAATAGATACCGATGGTCTTGTTGCCAGCACTTTCGGCCTGTGAAATTGCCCAGTCATGCAACTGGTCACGCATGGGCGAGACATATTCCATAGTTAAACCTTCTTCGGCCGCTTGAAGGTGCGGGTCACCCGTGCCGCCCCACCAGACATCTCCTTTTGGGTTTGAACTTTCCGCACGTATTTGCGCAAAGGTCTCGCCAGAGGATTTGCGAGTCATGTTCACGTCAATGCCGGTGGCGTCCTCGAAGCTGCGCGCCATCAGCTGGCACCAGTCTTCCTGCGCCGAACAGTAGAATGTCAGCTTGTCGGCTTGCGCAGCACCCATGGAAGCGGCGAATGCGATCAGTGAGCCAGCAAGTGTGTTTGTCAATTTTTTCAAAGTCTTTCCTCCCATAACTATCCAGCTTCCAGCTTTGAGCCGGGAACTGTCATGTCACCTGTGAGGGCGGCCACGCTTAATTGTGGCATCTTATGATTTCACCGGTCTCGGTACGGCTTTTCCTCTTTGTGACTATGTAAGTCTGACCACTCTAGCACTTGTTTCGCAAGGATTTTTGCAGAGTGACAAAATCAGTGCGATCCAAACGGAGCACCTTTGAAAGCACTATTCAAAGGAAGATCGCAAGCTTATCCATAGCCTTCGAATGCGCGGAGCTTGATACTTACGCCAATTGGCGAATTGTGTTCTGGGCAATCAGATTGTCTAACGTTAATACAGATTTTGCAGCGAATGTTGAAAGCTAGCTTCCGATTTTGACCACACTTGTGATGTGTGGGTTCACGCAGTGAGTGCGTTCTCATCGCCCTGCATGACCGAGGAAACTTACCTTGGGAACGTCAACAATGGGCTCGGAGCGGTCGTTCGCTACGCAGCGCATCAACAACTGCTGTGCGGACAAAGCGGTCGCTAGACTGTTCTGGGATAAGAAGCTAGATCATCCAAGCTCAACTGCAAAACTACTCAGTATTTCCACGTTTTTTGCAGTTAGTGCGAGATCGATCTCGGGGGTTATTCCAAACACTCAAGAATTGGTTTCAAGCTAAGAAGATGGAAAATATACGGCTTGCTGGCAGCGAACATTAGCGTTTGCCGCCCTACAACTAGTGATGGCGCTTGTCTGCCTTGAACGGGGCTAGGCTCTCTTGGAACTGCTCGATGAACTCAAGCGTCACTAGTGACGGTTGCTTCAAAATCGGACGCACAAGGGAAAGCGTATGTGACAAGAGCGGTTTGAACGGTCGGTAGCTCAATCCGTTGTCTGCATATTGGACGGCGTCCAACTCGCTGACCACGGAAGTCCCGACACCTTTTACAGCCAATTCACAAGCCGCCGTGAACTGCCTGACTTCGATGTGGGAATTCAATTTGACGTTGGCGTTTTGAAACGCTTTTGAAAGCTGTCCAAAAAAATCGCTGTCGCGCCGTGTGTGAATAATCTTGGCGTTTGCAAGATCCGTGGGTGTCACCTCGGAGAGTTTTTCCAATTCATGCCCGGTAGGAAACACGCAAACTGTACGGACATCGATGTCTCTGCTTTCGACGGCCGGATGCCCGTTAAAGTTATCTGTGATTCCGAAATCATATTGCTCACCGATCATCCACTCGAGAATGCGTTCCGGTCTGTCAGGTTCGATCGTCATTGTTACACCTGGCCGATCTTCTAAAAACGTGGCAATGACGTTGGGAAGGTGACTGGTGGCGAACCCGGGCAAACATGCGATGCGGATGTGTCCCGCTTTGCGTTGGGTTATGTCTTGGCTAACGTCCGAGATCTGCTTCATCAATTCCAAAACGCGCTCTACGCTGGGTTGCAGATAACGCACCTCCTGCGAAGGAACTAAGCGACCTTCACGGCGATCAAAAAGTTGAAAGCCAAGCGATTTTTCCAGATCAGAAAGCAGTCGGCTGACCGCAGGCTGGCTTATCCCAAGATCCGTAGCTGCAGCGGTGACCGACCCATTTGTGGAAACTGCCATGAGCGCTTCCAATTGGCGGATCCTCAAAGTTTGACTCATACTTTGAACCTGGTTCGTTGTTTCTTAGTCAGTTTATAATGTAATGTTATGTTTTTCTCAAAAATTAAATGCTTGAATTATAAATTTGTAACGTTAACGTCGTGAAATCGTCATGTGTGCTGATTACGCGTTGCAGTTGGCATTCAACGAAGCATCAAAACTGATGCATGGGAGGAATCATGAATAAGCATTTTCTCGGCGCTCTTGCCGTAACCACTGCGTTGTCCCCCGTGGCGGCGATGGCGCAAACTGAAGTTCAGTTCTGGCACGCCTTCACCGGCCGACTGGGTGAGCTTGTTAAAGCGCAGGTCGAAGAGTTCAACGCCAGCCAGGATGAGTTCGTCGTGGTCGAAAGCCACAAAGGCAATTACTCAGAAACTCTGAACGCAGGAATTGCGGCTTTCCGCGCCGGTGAGCAGCCCCACATTCTAATGGTTTTCGAAGTGGGCACTGCAACGATGATGTCGGCCGAAGGTGCGATCAAACCCGTCTATGAAGTGATGGCTGAAAGCGGTGCGCCGTTCGATCCTGACGCATATATTGGCGCTGTCAAAGGGTACTATACTACAACGGACGGAGAAATGCTCTCACTGCCTTTCAACTCGTCCACACCGGTTCTGTGGGTCAATCGTGATGCCTTCGAAGCGGCGGGTGTTGATCCGGACACAGATCTATCGACCTGGGAAAAGGTTGGCGACGTGCTTGAACAGCTGAAGGCTGGCGGTGAGGACTGCCCGCTGGTGACCGCATGGCAAAGCTGGATTCACCTCGAGAACCTGTCCGCCTATCACGACGTTCCGTTCGCATCGCAGGACAACGGTTTTGCCGGTCTGGATACCGAGCTGATGCTGAACGGTCCGGCACAGGTCGCACACCTGACAGCAATGGGGGACTGGGCCAAGGATGGCAAGTTCATCTACACCGGGCGCAGAAACGAAGGTGGCGCAAATTTCCGGGCTGGTGAATGCGCGTTGTTCACCGAAAGCTCGGCTGGTTATGCCGGTATCAGCTCTGAAGCTGAGTTCGAGTTCGACGTGCGCCCGCTACCCTATTGGGAGGCCGTCACCAGCGAGCCTCAGAACACCATTATCGGCGGCGCATCGCTTTGGGTAATGGAAGGCCATGATCCCGAGGAATACAAAGGCGTTGGCGAGTTCCTGAGCTTCCTTTCGTCGTCGGACGTTCAGGCTTCTTGGCACCAGAATACCGGTTATCTTCCAATCACGTCCGAAGCTGGTGAAGCTACTCGTGCTGCAGGTTTCTATGACGAAAACCCAGGCACCGACATCGCGGTGATCCAGATGACTGCGAAGGAACCAACCGCAAACTCGAAAGGTCTGCGTCTTGGATCGTTCGACCAGATTCGCGGCATCATCGACGAAGAGCTTGAGGCCGTCTGGTCCGGTGAAAAGACCGCTCAGGAAGCGATGGACAGCGCAAAAGAGCGCGGTGACGCACTGCTGCGCCGGTTCGAATCCGCCAATCAATAAGTCTTAATTTGATGCGGGCCTGTTAAGGGCCCGCATTTTCTTTTTCGGTGGAATATCAGGATGGAAAAACGCGTCACCTTCCGCGGCTGGCTTTTGCCATTGGCGCTGATTGCCCCTCAGGTCATCATTTCCGCCGTTTTCTTCTTTTACCCCGCAGGCCAGGCTGTTTGGCAATCTCTGTTCATACCTGACCCCTTTGGGCTGTCGTCCCAGTTCGTGGGACTCGGCAACTTTGAATTCCTGCTGAGCGATAAATTCTACCGAGCCTCCTTCGTAACGACGGCAGTGTTTTCAACGCTCGTCACATTGTGCTCGATGATACCGGCGTTGTTTCTGGCGGTCATCGCGGACCGCTTGATCAAAGGATCGGGCGTTTACCGGACGTTGCTGATCTGGCCCTATGCCGTTGCCCCTGCGGTCGCAGGCGTGCTTTGGCTGTTCATGTTCAACACACGCGTTGGCGTCGTCTCGTGGTACCTCGGCCAACTCGGTTATGACTGGAACCATGTCCTTAACGGGACCGAGGCCATGGGGCTGGTTGTTGTCGCCTCGGCCTGGGGGCGCATCAGCTATAACTTCCTGTTTTTCTTCGCGGCATTGCAGTCAGTTCCAAGGTCCGTGATTGAGGCCGCTGCAATCGACGGCGCGCGCTTCTGGCGTCGGTTCTTCACGATCGTGCTGCCGCTGTTGTCTCCGACTGCATTCTTCCTGCTGGTGGTGAATGTCGTCTACGCCTTCTTTGAAACCTTTGGCGTTATCCACACGATCACCGGAGGCGGGCCGCAGCAAGCGACGACTATTCTGGTCTACAAAGTCTTCTCGGACGGGTTCGTTGGGCAGGATCTTGGCTCATCGTCGGCCCAGTCGGTCATTTTGCTTATCGTCGTCGGCCTGTTGACCGTCATCCAATTCAAATACGTGGAAAAAAGGGTGCATTACTGATGGCGGCCCAACAACACGGAATGGTCGAAAAACGCGGGATGGGGATCTGGTTGACCCACGCATTGATGATCCTTGGAGTGCTGATCGTCTTTTTCCCAATCTGGCTGGCATTTGTCGCCTCGACTGTCACTCAGCCAGAGATCGTGTCACCGCCTATGCCGTTGGTGCCGGGTGACCAGTTCTGGGAAAACTACAAGGCCGCGCTGTTTTCCGGTGTGAATGTCCCGGTCGCTACAATGTTGTTCAACAGCCTCGTGATGGCCATTGGTATTGCGGTGGGCAAGATCGTAATCTCACTATTGTCAGCCTTTGCGATTGTCTATTTCCGATTTCCCGGGCGCACGACGTTTTTTTGGCTGATCTTCCTGACCCTTATGCTCCCGGTAGAGGTCCGTATCGTTCCAACCTTTGAAGTTGTTGCCGGCTTCGGTATGCTCAACAGCTATTACGGACTAATCTTCCCACTTATCGCTTCGGCTACGGCGACGTTCCTGTTCCGGCAGTTCTTTCTGACCATCCCAGATGAGCTGGCCGAAGCAGCGCGAGTCGACGGTGCTCGCCCGATGCGGTTCTTCATTGATATCGTTGTACCCATGAGCAGGACCAATATTGCGGCGCTATTCGTAATCCTGTTCATCTATGGCTGGAACCAATACCTTTGGCCGCTGCTTATCACCACCGACCCTGAAATGAACACCATTGTGATGGGCATCAAACAGATGTTCCCGTCCGGCGATGATGTGGCCGAATGGCCGGTCATCATGGCCACATCAATTCTGGCAATGATCCCACCGGTCATCGTGGTGGTGTCGATGCAAAAGCTCTTTGTCCGTGGCCTTGTCGATAGCGAGAAGTAAGAAATGGCAACAGTAACCCTAGAGAACGTCAAAAAGAGCTTTGGCCCAACGGACGTCATCCACGGCATCGATATCGATATTGCTGATGGTGAGTTCATCGTGATCGTTGGGCCTTCGGGCTGCGGCAAGTCCACGCTGTTGCGGATGGTTGCGGGACTTGAAACCGTGACTGATGGCGAAATCCGAATTGGAGAGGAACGAGCCAACGACAAAGAGCCGATGGATCGTGACATCGCGATGGTCTTCCAGAACTATGCGCTCTACCCACATATGTCTGTGCGCCAGAACATGGGATATGGCCTGAAAATCGCCGGGTTGCCGAAGGTCCAGATTGATCAGAAAGTGACCGAGGCCGCCAAGCTGTTGCAGCTGGAACCCTTGCTGGATCGCAAACCCAGACAGTTGTCAGGTGGTCAGCGTCAGAGGGTGGCGATGGGTCGGGCTATTGTCCGCGAGCCAGCAGTTTTCCTGTTTGATGAGCCGCTCTCAAACCTTGATGCCAAGCTGCGGGTCCAGATGCGTCTGGAAATTCGCGAACTCCAAGAAAAGCTGGGGATCACGGCGCTCTATGTGACCCACGATCAGGTCGAGGCCATGACGATGGCCGACAGGATGATCGTGATGAATGGTGGCATTGCCGAGCAGATTGGAACGCCGTTGGAGGTTTACGAAACGCCCAGAACTCTGTTCGCGGCACAGTTCATTGGCAGCCCTGCGATGAATGTGTTTGACGCCTTGCGTGAAAACGGGACGATCAAGATCGGTGAAATTTCAGTCGGCCGATCTGCAGGTCCTGATACCGCGTTGAATCTGGGGATTCGCCCAGAGCATCTGCTGTTGGATGATAATGGTCCGCTGGAAGCAGCGATTCAGATGGCAGAACCGTTAGGGGCCAACACTCTGTTGCACGGTCAACTCGCGGGCGTCGGCGGAGCGATCACGATAAGCCTTCCAGGCGTCCATCCGATCGAAGGCAGGCATCCGAACATGCGGTTTTCGGTCGACCCAGAACACATGCATCTGTTTGACCAATCAACCGGCGAAAGGCTGGACGGCTAATGGCGTTTCCTCAAGTCGAAGCCTTTCGTGGTGGAGAAAACCTGATCCGGGTCGTGGGCCATCGAGGGGCAAGAGGCGTTTTGCCTGAAAACAGCATGATTGGCTTCGACTTCTCGCTGTCCATTGGCGTACCGCTTCTTGAATTCGATGTCGTTCTGACGGCTGATGACGTTCCGGTTATTACCCACAATCATCGTCTGCACGCATCTGGCTTTCGCGACGCCAATGGCCTGTTTCTTTCTGGAGAGGAGCCGAAAGTCTCATCTCTGACTTTCGACCAAATCCAGCAATTCGATATTGGACGGTTAGACGGGCATTCTGACTATGGTCAACGCTTCCCAGATCAGGCGCAACTGGACGGTGTTCGTGTCCCAAGGCTGATAGATTTGCTCGATTTGGTCGCCGAACCAAAATACGGCAATGCCTATCTGATGCTTGAACTGAAGTCGGATCCTGACCTGGCTCACGATGCAGTGTATCGAGAGAACTTTGTTGGGCGAGTTCTCCAAGAGGTTCGCGCCAAAGGTCTATCTATGCGCGCGGTTTTGCACAGTTTTGACTGGAACCTTTTAGAAGAATGCCAGCGACAGGCTCCGGATATGCCGTCTTCTTACCTTACGCAGCTTCCGGAAAACGAGGACGATGTGGGCGAGGATTCCTCGAAAGCGGTTTGCCCAGACCTTCGCGGTCGTCGCGATGAAATTCCAAATTTGGTCAAGCAAACTGGCGGTTCGCTTTGGTGCCCGTACTACGCTGATGCAACAGCTGAAAATGTGGCGCGCGCAAAAGATCTGGGCCTATGTGTTGCCGTTTGGACGGTCAATGAGCACGAAGATATAAGCAGGATGATCGACCTGCGCGTGGATGCAATCGTATCTGACTACCCCGGCCGGGTTCAAAGGCATCTGTCGGATTTAGGCCTGGGATGGCAAATCGAAAACGGGTGAATTCTGCGTCGCTAATTCGTGACGTTTTTTGTGTTTCTGCCAGTCACAATCGGAAAGGATCGATCACATCATCACTTCAACCTGCTGTGGAGGGCGAGAACCATAGTGGATCAGCGTACAAAACAAGTTGCAGCATTGCCTCTGCAATTGTTCGGCGGCCGCCTCAAGGTGCTCCTTATAACGTCACGTGACACAGGGCGCTGGATCATGCCCAAGGGCTGGCCGATGGACGGCGAGCAAGACTGGCGCGCGGCGGAAATTGAAGCGTTGGAGGAGGCTGGGGTAGAAGGTACAATTTCCCGCAAGCCGATCGGTGAGTTTGAGTACGCCAAGGTTTTTAACGACGGAACCAGTGTCCAAGTGAAAGCCACGGTCTACCCTCTCTACGTCGATAAGGTGAAGCGCCGGTGGAAGGAAAGGCACCAAAGAAAAAGGCATTGGTTCTCGCCCGAGGGTGCTGCGAAAGCACTCAAACAGCCAGAGCTGGAAGACTTGCTCCTCGAACTAAAAAGCAATCCTAGAAAGAACAAATCAATCCGCGAGTTGCTACCTTGAGCCGATACCGCGTACTTTATCCAGACTCAGGTCGATAGCTACTTTGCTCTGGAAAACCGACCTAACCCTTTCATTCAGAAATTGCTATCTAGGCTTGAAACCAGCGGAAATCTGATCTCTTGGGACGAGCGCCAAACATCAAAGCCTCAGTTTTCAACGAAGGTTGAATGTCCGCATCGCAACTCGATGAAACCATCTTGAGGTTCGTTCAATTCAAAAACCTCTTCTGAAGGCAAGTTCAAGTAAATCCCTCGAAAGACGCGCAGGGTTAAGCCGTGGCCAACAACTATGACAGCCCCCTCAAAAGACTTGCTGGAATACCAAGAAGAAACCCGGTCATGTACGTCAGCATAAGACTCTCCGCCCGGTGCGGAACAGTTCCAACGGTCAGCGCAACGCGCCTCCCATTCTTGGGGAAATCGTCTTTTGATCTCGTTTTCCGCCAAGCCTTCCCATCGCCCGAAACTGCATTCCATCAAACTGGTTTCATACTCGATGGCTTCCGGGGGGAGGCCAAGTTCCTCGACAACGATGGAAGCCGTCTGTGCCGCTCGACCAAGTGGGCTTGAAAATACCGTCAGAGGGTGACGGCTGCATAGGCGGTGCCTTAGTCTTTTTGCACTCGCCACTGCCTGAGCGACCCCTCGCTTGGTCAAGGGCGAATTCTGCCGACCTTGACGTCGTTTTTGAAAATTCCATTCGGTTTCACCATGGCGAAGCAAGAAAATAGTAGGGTTGAGTTTTTGGTTCAAAACGTATCGAAGCCTTCCTGTACTGAAGCAAACCGAAAAACCTGATTTATCTTCCACGCAGTGCAAGTTTAAACGGAAGCCCCAGAATTCAATAGAAGCTTCGGATTTGTGCGATTAAGTCTAGGGCGTAAAACAACGTGGTCATACAATCTTCGCGTCCAGTGCTTTGTCGCTGCACTTGTTCCGCATTGGGCTCGAAGCAGTCATTCACTCAATCGCGGCGAATGTCTGCTCTGCGGACGAAGCCGCCCGATGCTGGCGCAGCGGAAATCAAATCGATTGCTCGACAGTGTCACGGTATCGCCCGCGACGGGCAGCACGATTTCTCGATACCGGACGTTCAAATCATGCATAAAGGCCAAAAATTTATCAGGCCGTTCGCTTCGCTCGGATACATTGTTTCAAATGCGGAGCAAGCTGCCTTATGCTGCTGCGGAGGCAACTGGCTTGTTGCGCCACTGTACCTTTGAAAGACAAGCACCCGCCCAGCCAAATATTTTTAGCGAGCGCAGTTTCCGTCACGTTTTTTTTAGTGTTAACTTCGCAGTACTGCCCGCATTTTGGAGGAGAGGGGCAAACCTTGGAACGCAGGCTTGCCGCCATATTCGCCGCAGACGTAGTCGGTTTCAGCCGTATGATGGCCGAGGATGAGGTGGGCACTTTCGAACGTTTGACCACGGTGCGCCAAGACATCCTCACCCGTTTGATAGATGAAAAGAACGGGCGGATCGTCAAGCTTATCGGCGACGGACTGCTGGCCGAATTTGCAAGCGTTGTTGATGCAGTCGAGGCTGCGATCCAGATACAAGAGGCGGTTAAGGACAGAAACGACACCATTGATCCCCACCAGCGTATCGAATTGCGGATTGGTATCAACCTGGGAGATCTAATCATCGATGGCGACGACATTTACGGAGACGGTGTTAACATTGCGGCGCGCCTGGAACCCTTAGCTACGCCCGGAGGCATCTGCATCTCGCGCGAGGTTTACGAACACACGCGCGGCAAAGTCAGTAAGCCATTTGAATCTGCGGGAGTCCACCGGGTCAAAAACATACCTGAGCCTCTCACGGTATTTCGGATGGCGGACCCGGATGGCTCGAAATACACTTCACTGTCTCGCTTCAAAATTCGAGGCGCTGTCACGGCGGTGGCCGTAATAGCGGTTCTTTCAGGTGCCGCTTTTATATTGCGTGATGGCATAGTTGCCCTTTTCGGCGGCGCTGAAAGTGAAATCATCGCGGCAGAGGACGGGCTGCCTTCTCTCGTCGTGTTGCCCTTTGAAAACCTCGGGCTGCCAGACGCGGAACGCTACATCGCAGATGGGCTCACGGACGATCTGATTACAGATTTCTCGAAAGTCGCCGGGCTGATGGTGATCGGCAGCAACACCGCGTTTTCCTATCGAGACCGGACAATCGACAGCAGGTCCATCGGTCGCGAGTTGGGGGTGGGCTATGTTCTCGAAGGCAGCGTGCGCAGAGCGGGAACTCGGCTTTTGGTCAACGCGCGGCTGACAGATGTGAGCAGCGGGCAGACAGTATGGGCCGAGCGGTTGGAGCGAGACGAAGCCGATATTTTCTCCATGGAGGCTGGCCTGATAAACGAGATCATTGATCAACTTGGTGTGGATGTGAGTGTGTCTGAAAAGGAGCGGATCGAACGCCTACCTACAACGGATCTGGAAGCATATGACTTCTTTCTCAGAGCCGAAGAAGCCGCTCGCAGCGGCTTTCGGCCCAAGCTGCGCGAAGCGTTGAGCCTCTATTCGGAAGCAACCGCAATCGACCCGACTTTTGCCAGGGCATTCGCGGCACAGGCCCGCACCGAGGCATTGATCATGCGCCGCAACTATGACGATGTGCTGCCCTTTCCGGTCGCCCGGAAACGCGCCTACGAACATGCCGGTCGTGCCTTAGAAATTGATCCCGATGCGGCGATGCCTTTTGCAGTATTAAGCGAGTTGCAGACTGTGGATCGAAGGTATGAGGAAGCGATGCGCTCGGCGCAGCTTTCTGTCGAGAAGGCCCCCGGTGAAGCATCTGCCTATCTTGCGCTGAGCTTTGCGCAAACATTCTACGGACGACATGAAGAGGCGATCGAGAATTTCGAAACGGCTCTGCGTCTCAACCCACTATTGCCGGGCTATGCACGTCAGATCGCAAGCTTGTCCTATATTCTGACAGGGCGTCCCCAACGTGCCGTCGAAATCCTTGAGGAGATAAAAGGCAATTCTCAAGGTATTGAAGACTACTTTAACATCCTCGCTGCCGCCTATGGAGAGGCTGGCCAGACGCAAAAGGCGCAAGCAACTGCAGACGAGGTGGCCGAATTTGCTCCGCATACTTCGGCGCAACTCTACAAGGTCTTGTTTGCGCATTTTCGGAAGCAGGAAGAACTCGATCGGATCATTGATGCAATGTTGACTGCGGGCGTGCAGGAATGGCCCTTCGACTTTCAACCTGGCGCGCGCGAAAAGCTATCTGCCGACGCGGTTACCGCTCTGATCGATGGCAACGTATGGCAGGGAAACTTCGAGGGCCGCGGACCCGGCTTGATGCAGATTTCAGAGAACGGAAGTATGGCCTTGCGCGCATCCACATTGTTTGTCACTGGATCGGCATTTGTGAAAGATGACACATTGTGCTTGCAACAACCCGGTCTTTCGCTTGGTCGCCCGGCTTGTGGCATGGTCTACAAAAATGCCGAAGAAGAGGTAGGGGCGAGCGCGCCTTACAGCTACATCAACCCGCATATTCTGTTTCACTTTAGACCTGGCGGATGACCATCATCCGAGGTGCGCGTCAGTTGGAGTAATCCTTGGCTGCCAGCGGCTTGGTCTTCTCCCAATTCGCATCCGCCTTGGCGATCACCGCCTCCCCTTCTGGGTGGTCAAGCATTTCTGCTCCGGTCGGGTCCGATATAAAGTAAAGCTTCCCATCGATGATCCGCCAGGAATTTACTGGGTCGATATTTTCAGACGCGTTGGCCCCAAGGCCGACACCCAATGTGCAATACCCGCCGTATTGCGGAGCGTATTTGGTTGGGTCAGACTTAAACAGTTCGCGGTTCTCCGCGCTGTTGAAGTGCCACGGCGTGCCAAGCCAATCATATGCGAACTCACTTGACCCCTTTACCGCTCGGCTTTCGGTGAAATAGGCAACAGTATCATAACCTTTGATTGCAACATCGCCGAAAGGCCCAGTGTTGATGGGCTCATCCGCCAGCGCACTCGTGGTCATGCCTGCAATAACCAGCCCGCTCATCAGAAGTCGAATGTTCATTTTTTGACCTTACCTTATGTGCCTGCCTCCAAACACAGGCGGTGAAATTCCGGGCCGAAGGCGTCTGGCGGGGGGCATGTGGCTCCGTTCTGCTTCAGCAGCCCAACGATATCATAGTGTTTCCGGAACATCGTTCGGATTAGAACCGAAAAGCCATCGTTATCGAGTGTCACAATATCCGCACCGTTGTCGAGTAGTAGCTCGATCATCTCGATATGACCCTCATCGGCCGCCATGAAGATGGGTGACTTTTCGGCCCTGTTGATGCGTCCATTCACGTCTGCGCCTTTAGCGAGAAGCAGCTGCGCTGTCTCAATCTTACCGCCGAAGGCAGCCGCGTGAAGTGGAGTGAAGCCGCTGTGGTTACGCGCCATCACGTCAGCCCCTGCTTCGATCAGAGCCGCAGCGGTTTCGGTGTTTCCCGCCAACGAAGCAGCGATCAAGGGCGTAGCCTTGTTCGGCCCCCGCTCATCAACCGAGATACCGCTTTCCAACAGAGCCTTAACGGTCGCTGTATCACCCTGCTTTGCTGCATCGAATAACTGGCCTGCTTGAGCGGGCCCAAGCATAAAGAATGCCGTTGTAAAGATGGTAATAATCCAACGCATGGATCTACCTCCCCTGTTTGAAGTCTACAGTGAGCCGCTGTTTCGCGCAACGACGGCTTATTCGCTGCGGTGTTAAAGACGAATCCGATCGAGTGGGTTTAGTCCATGCAGCGGCCCCAGAGACAGCGAGTGTTTTGTCCGCGATGGAGACGTAGTGCCTCCGAATTTCGCCGCAGCCGGCATGAGTGTTTGGTCTTTAATCTGCGCCGCGGCGCTCCGGTTAACGAGCAGTAATGCTGCAACGGCGTGGTCTACTGGTCGAGAAGGTCTGCTTCGGGCTCTATCCGGACCTTCGCTGCGCAGTGCATCAGTGACCGTTATGCGGACAAAACCGCCATTGCTAGCAAGTGAATGGTTCCGAACTACGACCGCCTTCGCCTAAGAATAATTGACTGAAATCACCTATTACGAGCTCTGCTCAATGTGACGGGTGTCATTCCCAGGTATGAAGCAATGTGGAAATGAGCAAACAGCGCTTCATACCCCGGGTGTACCTTTCGAAACCACTCTAAACGTTGCCGCGCGCTCAATGCTGCAAGGCACCACTCGCGTCCAACTTTGCGGGTCAACTCCTCGCGCATCAAGTTATTACCTCATTCGCGTATGCTTTGGAAATTTACCATTAGGTCCATCAACTGCGCAGCTGGCATTGTCGCAGCAACGGCGTCGTCCAAAATCTCAATATCCACCAACGAACATCCATCTGATGTTCTGGCCATGTTGGGCGTTATCACCATTGGAGCGGCGTACAGGTTCAGGGTTACCTCCGTACCATCGGCATCGGTGACTACGCTTCGCGCACGTCCACTTAGTAGGAAATACTCATTCTCGTCTCGCTCACCTTGGCTCGACATGTAAGTTCCGATTGGCCAGTTACGTATTTCGAATGCATTTACCAGTGTCTCCCGATCTTTGTCCGGGAGTTCCATCATGAATTCTTCGATGGTTTTCAGATGAATTTCCACTCTACGCGCCCCTAACTCACGTTATCAAATGATAATGCTTGAACCGGCCGCGCACTGATAGTCCAGCATCGTCAAAGTTGGAGAAAATCTATGAATAACTCACTTCCCTACCCACATCATGGTTCACGAATGCTGCTGTTCTGGTGCGCCGCGATGCTCGTTTACTTTCTTATGGTCTTCGGTCCGCTTGCAGATATTGAACGGATCACCGGGGTTAGGGCATTTGACTTGCGACCAAACGGCTATTCCTACGCTGATGCCTTGGCACTCATTTCCGCACTCGGAGAAGAAGGACGACGAGTTTATCTTACCATGCAAATTCCACTGGACACGGTGTACCCGGCTATATTGGCGATTTCGAGCGCCAGCTCGCTTTATTGGTTGGCGCAATCCTTTGGCTCGACTGCTCGATGGTATCGAGCCGTTGCCGCTGTAGCTTATCTTGCGGCAATCGCGGACTATGCTGAGAATGGGTTGATCGTCTGGATGCTAAATGCCGGTCTTGGCGTTCCCGAAGCACTGGTTACAGCGGCAAGTTTGGCGTCGGTGAGCAAGGCTTTCTTTTCGACGATTGTGTTTACCGCCTTGCTGATTGCTCTAGTCGAGTTCGCTATACGGAGAATACGCCAGCGACCAAAGTTCAGTTGAACGTCCGCTTCGGGCTCGGTGCAGTCATCTGACAAAAATCGTCGGAAGTCTGAGGCGAGATGGTAAGCGGACATTCATTGACGTGAACTCTCTCCAACACCGTGCCGTTCAAAGACAAGTGTCAGACTTTTCTCCTACGCCCGATCTGACGATATCCATCTCATCTGAGGCATAGGGCTTTAGCAGTTCAAAGGCCTCCGCGGCGCTGCCACCCAACCAGGCCTCATAATCACTAGGACGGAGTATGACTGGCATTCTCTGCGGATGTATTGGACGCACAATGTCATTCGCTGAGGTGGTTATCACTGTGTATGCTGGAACCTCTTCTCGCCCTTCTTTGCCATCGTATCGCGATACTTGCCACATCTCGGCAAACGCAAATGGTGGGCGAGCCCCGGAGCCCTTGAGCGCGAACCAGTGGTATGTGGCTGGATTGCGCCCTTGCGCCTCGCAGAACGAACTTGCAGGTACGAGACAACGGCGCTCTTCGAAGCTGTTCTTCCACAGCCCGCTCTTCAGGACCTTGTCGTCCCGCGCATTGTTCCAGGCATGAGGTTGCAGGATGGCGCCAGTTTTTTTTGATTTCTTGGTCGTTCGAAACCCCCAGGACAGAGACACGAGTTCACGCGCCCCGTCTTCGTCTTTCCTGACGATGGGCGCCATGTGCTTTGGGTAGATTGCTGGAAGCGGTTCCGCGTTTCCGAGCCTGTCTTTTTCTACAGCGACGTCGAATAGCTGCCGCATCGCATCTGCCGGGGTCGTATTCGAATAGAGGTTACACATTAATCTGCCTCACTTACCTCAGCCTCTCGGATAAATAGATGGCGAACAACAGTTCAGCCCACGATGACGAAAGCCACGGCTACGCTAATCCTGAATGCATTTGTACAGCTTCCCTAGGAAAATTGAGAGAGACATAAATGCGGCCTTGCCTGGTGCGTCTATAGAGTGCGCAAATGATCGCAATTTGGCATCCATTATGCTATACAAAAGATATACATATCTCTTGGTGTCTTCACCTTCTGAGAACAGAGGAGTCCACTGTGCCAACACCTCTCTTCAAGCCCGGTCATTCTGGTAATCCCGGTGGACGACCTAAACTGGATCCCGAGACAAGAAAGTTGATCCAGTCGAACGGCGAGATCGCTGTGAAACGCATGAACGATCTGTTGTCGATGGACGAACTCTTCAATCGCCGGGATGAGAATGGTGAATTTGTATCAGGAAAACTTTCGGGGAAAGAACAAATTGCCTTGCTGGCCTTAGCTCAGGACCGAGCATTCGGACGCGCTGATGGCGTTAGCATCACCCATACCCACAGCGGAACAGTCGGCATGAGCGTCAATCCAACACAGCGTCTCAAAGATATCAGCGATCGTCTTCCAGAGAGATTGGCGCAGCAGAAAAGGATCGAGTCAAAACTGGATGACGACGAATAGTCTCCAACCATCACGTAGCTACTGCCGGGTTTAGAGGTTTGGGTTTGTGCCTACAGGCCATGCGCCCGCACACGTAAGCCGCCTCGAGTTGACGACCCTATATTGTATTTGATATCGAAGGCGCCCTTTTCCAAAAAATTAGGAGGACCTGCATATGTGGGTAGCATTCTCGACGCCCGAGGGTTCGGGCTTTTTCTCTGCCGTTGCAAAGGATGAGGACGGCAAGACCAGCGGGCCGAACATCGGTTCTCGCGTCTGTCTGCGGTTCCGCCGCGCTCAGGACGCCGAACTTCTGCGCGATTATGGTATGGACGGCGAGGTGATCGAAACACCGAGCGGCGACTATCGTTTCCGTGCGTTCATTCCACGCAACCACCTCGTGACCGTGCTGATGAACTTGGGCAATCACATGTCCTACCCCAATTTCAAGAGCAGCATTCCCGAGGATGACAAACTACTAGCAAACGCCTGCCACGAGGCATGGGCAGTGTTCGGCGACTTACAGGAGGGCGGGCCATACGGTGCATGACAGTGATTGCACCGCCCAGACAATCGCTATATGAGACGCGTCGTGGCTTTATTGTCGCCAAAAGCCACAAAACAGTGACGAGTGACGCCGAAACGTCCAGAAAAATTACTGTTTTCAGAACCTTAAATGGCGATACCCGCAACCGGGCGTTCAGTGGGCGCCAAACCGACGAGGAGAGCCGACAATGGCCCTGGATTCAAAATCCGTCTCTCTCACCTTTCCCGATGGCAATGCACGCAGCTATGACGCAGGCGTCACACCCGCGCAGGTGGCTGCCGATATTTCGACTTCGCTGGCGAAAAAAGCGATCTCGGCCACGGTAAACGGCCAGCACTGGGACCTTCAGTGGCCCATCGAAGCCGACGCGCAAATCGCCATCCACACCATGAAGGATGAAGCGCAGGCCAATGAGCTGATCCGCCACGATCTGGCGCATGTCATGGCCCGGGCCGTGCAGGAAATCTGGCCCGCGACCAAAGTCACCATCGGCCCCGTGATCGACAACGGCTGGTACTATGACTTCGACCGCGAGGAACCCTTCACGCCCGAAGATCTCGGCCTCATCGAGAAAAAGATGAAAGAGATCATCAATAAACGCGACCCCGTCACGACCGAGGTCTGGGACCGCGACCGCGCCATCGACTTCTACAAGGCCAATAATGAACCCTATAAGGTCGAACTGATCGAAGCCATTCCGGGCGACGAGCCGCTGCGCATGTATTGGCACGGCCATTGGCAGGACCTGTGCCGCGGTCCGCACCTGCAGCATACCGGTCAACTGCCCGGCGACGCGTTCAAGCTGATGTCCATTGCCGGTGCCTATTGGCGCGGCGACAGCGACCGCGCCATGCTTCAGCGTATCTATGGTGTGGCCTTCACCGGCAAGGAAAAGCTGAAAGCCCACCTGCACATGCTGGAAGAGGCCGCCAAGCGTGACCACCGCAAACTGGGCCGCGAGATGGACCTGTTCCACATGCAGGAAGAAGCTCCGGGTCAGATCTTTTGGCACCCCAACGGCTGGACCATCTACACGCAGCTACAGGACTATATGCGCCGCGCTCAACATCGCGGGGGCTATGTCGAAGTCAACACGCCGCAGGTCGTGGACCGCAAGTTGTGGGAGCGTTCGGGACACTGGGACAAGTATCAGGAAAACATGTTCATCGTCGAAGTTGACGAGGAACATGCCCGCGAAAAAGCGGTCAATGCGCTCAAACCGATGAACTGCCCCTGTCACGTCGAGATATTCAAGCAGGGTTTGAAATCCTATCGCGACCTGCCTCTGCGTATGGCCGAGTTTGGCTCCTGCGCGCGATACGAGCCGTCGGGGGCCCTGCACGGGATCATGCGCGTGCGCGGGTTTGCTCAGGACGACGCGCATATCTTCTCGACCGAGGATCAGATCGGTGACGAATGCGCCCGTTTCATCGGGTTTCTGACGGATGTCTACCAAGACCTCGGGTTTGAAAGCTTCAAGGTCAAGTTCTCGGATCGGCCCGAGCAGCGTTCCGGCTCGGATGAGGTTTGGGACAAGGCAGAAGAAGCCCTGCTCACCGCGACCCGCGCGGCAGGTGTCGAGCCCGAACTGAATCCCGGCGAGGGCGCGTTCTATGGGCCTAAACTGGAATTCGTGCTGACCGACGCGATTGGGCGCGACTGGCAATGCGGGACTTTCCAGGTGGACTTCGTCCTGCCCGAGCGGTTGGACGCCACCTATATCGGAGCCGACGGCGCCAAGCACCGCCCCGTCATGCTGCACCGCGCCTGCCTTGGCTCGTTTGAACGCTTCATCGGCATCCTGATCGAAGAACACGCCGGTAAGCTTCCGTTCTGGCTGGCTCCGCGTCAGGTCGTTGTTGCGTCGATTACGTCCGAAGCCGACGCGTATGTTCTGGAGGTTGTTGAAACCCTCAAGGCCGCGGGCGTTCGGGCCGAGGCTGATATTCGCAACGAAAAGATCAACTACAAGGTCCGCGAGCATTCGGTCGGTAAAGTACCCGTCATCCTCGCCGTCGGTCACCGTGAAGTTGACGAACGCACGGTCAGTGTCCGTCGTCTTGGCGAGAAACAAACGCAGGTACAGTCACTTGAGACTGTAACAATTGAGCTGTCCAAGGCAGCGACTCCGCCCGATCTGCTGTAACATTCGGCAATTATTTGCCCCTCATCCGGCCCCGATACAGGGGCCGGATTGAAATATTTTCCTTTTTCGATTTCAAAAACAATATGTTAACCTGCAAGAGGGCATGACACTGCCTGACGGGGTTGTGAGACACGGGCTCGTGAATTTAACTGGGCCCTCCAAGCCACTACCTTTGTCATTGTTAAACACAGACATACGCAGTCATCAAAAGGATTACCGAGATGTCGAACACCGCTAAATCCCTCGTTATCGCAAGTGCCGTTGCAGCAGCAGTATCTGGCATGGCAACCACCGCAACCGCGCAAGCCAAAGAAAAATGCTATGGCGTTTCGCTGGCTGGTGAAAACGATTGCGCTGCGGGCCCCGGCACCACCTGCGCCGGTACGTCGACCGTAGATTATCAGGGCAACGCATGGACACTTGTCGATGCTGGCACCTGCGCTGATATCGAACTGCCGAAATCGGCTGACGGTTCGGACCGCAAAGGCTCGCTGGATCCGCTGGAACGCGACCTGCCGGCATAAGCCTGAGCCTAGAAGAATTTGGGGGCGGGCCATATCGCCCGCCTCTTTTTCGTGACCGGGGAATACTCTCATGCTGGACAATGCAATCCGATCGAACAGACTGCCTTCGGCACCGGGCGTCGGCTACAAACCCCAGCACTTCGCCGAGATCATCGAAAACGCGAACCCGGTTGCCTGGCTTGAGGTTCATGCCGAGAACTACATGGGAGACGGCGGCAGACCGCTTGCGCAGCTTCGTCACCTTTCGGAACAATTCCCCATTTCAGTTCACGGCGTTGGCCTGTCCATCGGGGGGGAAGCTCCGCTGGTCCCTGATCATCTGGCCCGTCTGAAGCACCTTGTCGGCTGGCTCAACCCCGCCAGTTTCTCGGAACATCTGGCTTGGTCGACCCATGACAGCCATTTCCTGAACGACCTGCTGCCCCTGCCCTATACCGACCAAACCCTTGCCCGGATTTGCGAGCATATTGATCAGGTGCAAGAGGTCGTCGGCCGGCAGATGCTGCTGGAAAACCCGTCCAGTTACCTCGCCTTCGAGGAAAGCACTTGGTCCGAGCCCGAGTTTTTGGCCGAAATCACCCGGCGCACCGGATGCGGTCTGTTGCTGGACGTGAACAATGTGTTCGTCTCGGCCACCAATCTGGACTTCTCGCCGCAGGGCTATATCGACGCCTATCCGCTGGACAAGGTGGGCGAAATTCATCTGGGCGGTCATGACGAAGACGAAGATGACCACGGTCGCCCCTTGCTGATCGACAGCCACGGGCGCGAGGTTGTAGACCCTGTCTGGACGCTACTGGACTATGTGCTTGAGAAATCAGGACCAAAACCCGTTCTGATCGAATGGGATACAGACGTACCCGACTGGCCCGTCTTGAGGGCCGAAGCGGATCGGGCACAGGCGGCATTGGACCGCATTCCGGCATGAGTGTGTCTCAGACCGCATTCCATACTGCCTTGTTGGACCCGTCCAAGGCAGTTCCAGACGGTTTGGTGGATTCCTCCGATCAACCTGCTGGCCGCCGCTTCAGCGTGTATCGCAACAATGTGGCTGTTTCGCTGACCGAGGCGATGCATCAGGCTTTCCCGGTGATCACCAAGCTGCTCGGGACGCAGAACATGGACGGGCTGTCCGGGATATTCCTGCGCCAGCACCCGCCAACAACCCCGCTGATGATGTTCTATGGCGAGGAGTTTCCCCAGTTCCTGACCGGAATGGAGCAGTTGGCGCATCTTGGATACCTCGCGGATGTTGCCCGGTTAGAGCTGGCTCTGCGCCGTTCTTACCATGCAGCTGACAGCACGGCAGTCGATGCCGAGGCGCTGGCCGTTTCCCCCGAAGAGGTCATGCAGGCGAAACTGGAATTCGCGCCTTCGATGCAGATCATCCGGTCCGAATGGCCAGTTTTCTCGATCTGGCGCTTCAACACACAAGACAATGCGCCGAAGCCTCAGGCCGTCGGCGAAGATGTATTGGTCACGCGACCAGAATACGATCCCGCTCCGCATTTGCTGCCCGCAGGTGGCGCGGATTGGATTGCAGACATGATGACAGGTTTGACCATTGGTCAGGCTTTTGAAAACACGTCTGCAACCACACCTGAGTTTGATCTCGGGACCACTCTGGCGCTGCTGCTGCAAGGTGGCGCCATTTCTTCTGTGACTATCGAAAGGCTGGCACAATGACTGCCCTGATCTCTCTACACAACAACGTTCTGGGACGGCTGGACAGCTCAGCCAACTGGCTGACCCCGACGCTTGCACGGTTGGTTTTTGTAGCTGTTTTGTTTGTCTATTATTGGAACTCCGCAACGCTGAAAATTGATGGCTCCATTTTCTCAGCTTCCGCTGGTGCGTTCGGTCAGATTTTCCCCAAGGCGGCCGAGGCTGTCTTGTACGATGTTACCCAGATGACCTTCTTCCAGCGCATCGTGATCTTCTTTGGCACCGTGGCCGAGTTTGTTCTGCCGGTCTTGTTGCTGGTTGGATTGCTGACACGGGTCGCGGCGCTGGCCATGATCGGGTTTGTGTGGGTGCAAACCATTGTCGACGTCACCGGCCACGGTGTGAAACTGGGCGGTCTGTTCGACAACGCCATCACGCTGATGGATCAGCGCGTCATGTGGACGTTTCTGTTCCTGGTGATCGTCATCAACGGCGCGGGTCCGATCTCGCTCGATCGTCTCCTGCGCCTGAAGTGATTTAGAAATGCGCCTTGGGCTCGTCCGGTTTACCCGCGGCCAGCCCAAGGAGCCCTGCCACCGCCGCAAATGCCACTGGGAACATGGTAAAGGCGTTAAAGCCGAACGCATAGTACATGCCCGCCGCGGAAATCAGCAGTAAGACCCCACCAAACAATGCCCGCGCATGGGCCATGGCCCCACCTGCGATTGCCAGCAACGGCGCGATGATGGACATGGTTTGGATGAGTTGAGCGTTTTCTACCTGCTCGGCCAGCCCTTCGACTTCGCCGAACCGGTCAATCAGCTCTACATATCCATAGCCAAAAAAGCCGACAATCATACCGATCAGCCCGGCAATCACACCCAGTATCATCGCTGCATTACGCATTTTTCGTCCTCATTCTTGCGTCAAAGCAGATAGGTACGCATTCAGGAAACGCCAAGTGCTGTCCTTGTTTCCGCTGTCCAGCCCAGAAAAAGCGCGCCATCCCGTTCGATCAATGGGCGTTTCATCAGGGTCGGGTGATCCTGTATCAGCTCCAACGGAGGTCGCGCGCGTTGCTCTTCGTCCAGACCACGCCATGTGGTTGACCGTGTATTGAGCAAACCACCGCCGAAAATATCGAACGCCTCAGACAGCACAGATTCAGGCACGCCTTGGCTGCGAACATCAACGAATTCGGCAGAAGGAAGTAATTTCAAAGCCTTACGGCAGGTATCACATGTCTTTAGACCAAAAAGGCGCATTTTTAGGCAACTCCTGATTTTGAGCCAATTTTTAGCATTTTCGCCCGCTTCTCTCGGTAATTCTTGATTTTTTACTTCACCGTGCAATGTTGAAAAAGACGAAATGCGCAATCCGGGCCGTGGCGTGTGGGCGAGGCGGTGATGTGTTGCGGTGGCGTCAATCACTACCCCCACCAATTTGTGGGACAACGTGTAAGTAGAAGGAGACACGGGAAATGCCAACTGGCACCGTGAAATGGTTTAATACCACTAAAGGCTATGGGTTTATTGCCCCTGATGAGGGCGGCAAGGACGTATTTGTTCATATCTCGGCCGTAGAACGGTCCGGTCTGACCGGGCTCGCTGACAATCAGAAAATCTCGTACGAACTGCAAGACGGACGTGATGGCCGCCAAATGGCTGCTGATTTGAAGCCGCTTTAAATTTCCCCGTAACTGCGGGACCTAAAAACAGGCCAACGGCTAATTTCCAGCCGTTGTCCGCCACTTAGGGTGTGCGACCTTATCCTCGGGCCGGTTTTTCTTCGGCACGATTGTGCCAGTCTTGTCCCATTGCAACGATGCAGGACGTGCCCGTTGAATAGGTGACGACCATAGTCCAGTCACCTGACTTGCTGGTCCAAACTTCCATCAACTGTTCGGGTCCGCGCAAACCGGTTGCGTGCCGCTTGGCCCCGAACTGACGAAGAAGCTTGTCATGCATTTTAGGCGTCGGTTCACAGATCACCTCAGCAATTGGCGACTTGGCATAAACCGGAGTCGCCAACAACAACCCAACGCACGCGTATCTGAATCCTGTCATAAATGTCATGCACTGATCGTAACAGTTTCATGACAAAATGTATAGACAACCGATATGCTTTAGCCGGATATCATCCTTTCTGGATGACCTCCTGAAACTCGCGCCATTCCCGCGCGGTCATCCCGGAATTCTCCTGCGTCACAGCCTCGCCCGACAGCATTCTGCGCAGGCAATCGACCATCTGGGCAGACAGGTTTACCGCGCCCAGCCGATAGTCTTCGAACGCGCGATAGGCAAAGGGCACCCAGTCGGCGACGATCTTGCACATGGTGTCGGCATAAACACGGATTTCATACTGGGCATGCGGGTCAGCGCGCAAACGCAGGAAGTGGAACAGATTGTGCAGGTCCACCTTCCAATACCACTGTGTATAAATATTTGCAGGCAGGTTCATCCGCGCCAGTTCGCGCGCCAATCCTTGCTGGCCATCCTGACTGATCATCGCCTCGTAATTGTCGTAACAACGGGCGCTGTCTGCCTTGAGCATCTCCAGAACGCGCGCAGCCTCTTCCCCCTGCAGCGCGTCGCCCCGGCCCTGGTTGTTGACCTCGGACTGCGCGGCCACGTGATCAGGTGCGGGAATATAGAACTCACGATCGAGGATCGAATACCGGGCCGAGTATTCATTCACATTGGCCGTCCGGTGCCGAATCCACTGGCGCGCGACGAAGACAGGCAGTTTGACATGCAGCTTGATCTCGCACATCTCGAACGGGGTCGAGTGCCAGTGCCGCATCAGATAGCGGATCAGACCTTCGTCGTTCTGAACGGATTTGGTGCCCTTGCCATAAGAAACGCGGGCGGCCTGACAAATGGCGGCGTCATCGCCCATATAGTCGATCACGCGCACGAAACCGTGGTCCAGCGCTTGATGCGCGGTGTACAGATGATCCTCCATTCCAGCTGCCACAACGCGGCGTGTTGGATGCGATTGCGCCCGTTGCGCTTCGATCTCGGCCAGTTGGTCGGTGGACAGCGGCATGAATATTCCTTTCCAGCAATGAGTCGCTCACCACTATATCTCGACAATCTCACGACCGGAACCGCGATATGTGCGACATGCACAGCTAATGGAAAAATGTGCTCCGACGACCTCTCGACACGCTTGGTCTGCGCGCTAAGCTGCTGGTTATCACCGAAATAGAAAGGAAGCCGCAATGGGGCTCACATACCTCCACACCATGGTGCGTGTAAAAGATCTAGAGAAATCCATGGCGTTTTATGAGCTGCTTGGCCTGAAAGAGACACGCCGCTACGACAGTGAAGCGGGGCGTTTTTCCTTGATCTTCATGGCACCTCCGGGACAAGAGGACCGGCCGATCGAACTGACTTACAACTGGGATGGGGACGACACGCTGCCCAGTGACAGCCGGCATTTCGGCCACCTCGCCTATGGCGTGGATAACATCTATGACATGTGCCAGCAGTTGCAGGATAACGGGGTCGTCATAAACCGCCCGCCACGCGACGGCAGAATGGCTTTCGTGCGATCCCCTGACAATATTTCGGTCGAACTGCTGCAGAACGGTGAGGCTCTGGAACCGGCAGAGCCTTGGGTCAGCATGGACAGCACTGGCCACTGGTGATCCGCTGGTTTGCAACACTGGGTCTGGCTGTCATGGCCGGCTCCCTGAAGGCCGAGACCTGTCGCCTCGCCCTTGCGCTGGCCATGGATATCTCGACCTCGGTCGATGCGACCGAGGATATCTTGCAGCGGCAGGGTTTGGCGGCCGCCCTCATCGCGCCCGAAGTCACGCAGGCGTTTTTCTCATCCCCCATGCCCGTTGCCCTGGCGGTTTACGAATGGAGCGGTCGTGACACACAGCACGTCATTCTGGACTGGACGATGATCCGAACCCAGGCTGACCTGCTGACCGCAGCCGCGACGGTTCAAAGCTCGGTCAGAACCGACAGTGGGTCGGCCACGGCCATGGGATACGCGCTGGCATTCGGGGCGACGCTGATGCAACAGGCCCCGGTGTGCCTGTTCCAGACCATCGACCTGTCTGGTGACGGGTCGAACAACGATGGGTATGGACCGGATTCAGCCTACAGGCACTTCCCGTTTGAAAACACGGTGGTCAACGGTCTGGTCATCAACGCCGCGGATTTTGAGGGAGAGTTGTTTCTCATCCCGTTTTTCGAGAACAACGTCCTGCATGGCCCCGGCGCATTTCTGGAAGTCGCGCAGGGTTTCGAGGATTTTGAACGCGCAATGCGGCGCAAGCTGGAACGCGAATTGAAGGGGCTGCAAATTGGTGCCCTTCAAGATGTCGGCGCCGAATGATACGTCCGATCGCAATTGCGCTTTCTCTTTTGGGCAGCGTGGCGGCGTCCGACTGCAGACAGGCACTGGCCTTGGGTCTGGACGTATCGGGGTCGGTCGATCGAGCGGAGTACCGGTTGCAACTGGATGGAGTTGCCGCTGCATTGCAAAGCCCTGACGTCCAATCGTTGATCCTGTCCGAAGGGCTGGCACCGGTTCGGCTGGCGATCTTCGAATGGAGTGAAACCCATCACCAGCGCATACTTTTGCGCTGGACAGACATCCACTCTGCCCAAGACCTTGCGAGGATCGAAAGCCATTTGAACTCTGTGACCCGAAGCAATGCGCCGCAAGGCACGGCGCTGGGATCGGCAATGCAGTTCGGGGCCAATTTACTGACAGAACAATCCGAATGCTGGATACGAACCCTCGATGTCTCGGGGGACGGCAAGCGCAATCTTGGCCCCCACCCACGAGACGTCAAGAACGAGTTGTCCAGAAGTGGCATTACCATCAATGGGCTGGTCATCGGGGTCGACGACGCCGACCAGTCCGACCAACACGCCATGCAAGTCAGTGAACTGTCGGCCTATTTCACCGCCTCGGTCATCATGGGCCCAGACGCATTTGTGGAGGTCGCTCTGGGATTCGACGACTACGAAGCCGCGATGACCCGCAAATTGATCCGAGAACTGGAGGGGCTGTCTCTGTCCGAGGTCAGTCGAACCGCCCGCCCTTAGCTAGTAGATATAGCGGATTTGATCCGTCCAATACCGCTCAACCCGGCGCAGTGACCCGGTGATATCCTCGATCCCTTCGAACTCCAGCACTCCGCGGGATTGCAGGCCTTCGGCGTGACGAGAAAATAACTCGGATACGATGTCCCGGATCTGTCGCCCTTGAGGGGTCAGGCGCACCCGGACGGAACGGCGGTCAATCTCGCACCTCTGGTGGTGCATATAGCCCATTTCGACAAGCTTTTTCAGGTTATAACTGACATTGCTGCCCTGATAATACCCGCGGCTTTTCAGTTCGCCCGCCGTAACCTCGTGATCGCCGATATTAAACAGCAGCAACGCCTGCACAGCGTTGATTTCTAATACGCCGACGCGTTCGAACTCATCCTTGATGACATCCAGAAGCAGACGGTGCAGCCGCTCGACCAAGGCGAGCGCCTCAAGGTAGCTGGTCATGAAACCCTTGGCCGCCGGTGCGGAGACCTGCATTTCCATACTCATCTGATCCTCCGATTCAATCGCGCTGTTTCACGCAGCATGAATCGAAAAACCGAAAAATCAGTTAAGTTCGTTTTTCGCTACTTCTGAAATGTTTGCGCGATTTCCGAAACCAGATCGGAATAATGCGCAGGCGGCGTGACCTGCCCTGTGACCCACTGATATAGGTCCTGATCATTCTCGTGCAGAAGCGCGTCGTAGACATCCAGCCCGCCCGCGTCCATCCCGGCAAGGTTTCGATCCGCATATGCCGAAAGGATCAAGTCCATTTCCTTGATCCCCCGACGCATCGAGCGCATCTTCAGGCGTTTGATCCTGACATCCCGGGTTTCGGTCACTTGCCTTGCTCCAGCATCAGTCGGACGCGCTTTTCCAGACGCGCCGCGCGCTCGGCACTGGCGCGCATTTCGCCCCGGATCGAGCGCAGCTCGGCTACAACCTCGGCCAGTTCCGGCGCACCTTCGTCGGCTTCGGCGGGTGCATCCATCCCCTCGCCTTCGCCGGTCAGCAACCACATGATCGAGACATTGATCATGCCGGCCATCATCGACAGGCGGTTGGCCCGCGGCTCGGACAGGTCATTTTCCCATGCGGCGATCGTGGCCTTCTTTACCCCCAATCGGCGCGCCAATTGAGTCTGGCTCATTCCGGCAGCTTCACGTGCAGCAGCTAGGCGATCTCCGAATGTTGCCGAGTCCGGTCCATACCAGTCGTTTTCGTCGTTCATTCGGGTCTCCAATTCTTAAGGTCATATTGCTTGATCGTCATTCGGGCGCACCCTATGACAGACAGGTTGATCATTCAAACCGAGGGCCCCAATGAGTTTCCTGTCTGCGACACTGTCACGCGTAAAACCGTCGCCTACAATCGCAATGACGGCCAAAGCCGCCGAATTGAAGGCCGCGGGACGTGACGTTATCGGGCTGAGCGCCGGGGAACCGGACTTCGACACCCCTCAGAACATCAAGGACGCAGCGGTTGCGGCTATCGCCGCAGGCAAGACGAAATACACCGCGCCTGATGGTATCCCCGAGCTCAAACAAGCCGCCTGCGCCAAGATGAAACGCGACCACGGGCTGGACTATACGCCTGCGCAGATTTCAGTGGGCACGGGTGGTAAACAGACGCTCTACAACGCGCTGATGGCGACCATGAACGAGGGGGATGAGGTGGTCATCCCCGCGCCCTATTGGGTCAGCTACCCCGACATGGTGCTGCTGGCGGGCGGCACCCCGGTGGTCGTGGAAACGACGCTCGAGAACAACTTCAAGCTGACCGCTGACCAACTTGAGGCCGCGATCACGCCCAAGACCAAATGGTTCATCTTCAACTCTCCGTCCAATCCGACCGGTGCGGGGTATAGCCGCGCGGAACTGAAGGCGCTGACCGATGTGCTGATGCGTCACCCGCATGTGTGGATCATGTCGGACGATATGTACGAACACCTCGCCTATGACGGGTTCGAGTTCTGCACCCCGGCCGAGGTTGAACCGGGCCTGTACGAACGCACATTGACCTGCAACGGCGTCTCCAAGGCCTATGCCATGACCGGCTGGCGGATCGGGTATGCCGCCGGGCCAGAGGAACTGATCGCTGCAATGCGCAAGATCCAGTCTCAGTCAACGTCGAACCCCTGTTCGGTCAGCCAATGGGCGGCGGTCGAGGCATTGAACGGCACACAGGCGTTTCTGGCCCCGAACAATGAGACGTTCAAACGCCGACGCGATCTGGTTGTGCGGATGCTGAATGAAATTGACGGCATTACCTGCCCCACGCCCGAGGGTGCATTCTATGTCTACCCATCCATTGCGGGGCTAATCGGCAAGACATCACCCGCAGGGACGGTGATCGAAAACGACGAGGCGTTTGCGACCGCCCTGCTGCAAGAGGCCGATGTCGCCGTCGTCTTCGGCGCAGCCTTTGGCCTGTCACCAAATTTCCGCGTCAGCTATGCGACATCGGATGAGGCGCTGACCGAAGCCTGCACGCGCATACAACGCTTTTGCGCGTCTCTGACCTGATCGGAGGTTTCATGACAGCAATATTGCCTGAATATTATTTCCGTGTCCGCGAAAACGGTGCAGCAGTTTTCAAGATCGACACTGAAAACCGCCAACGCCGGATCGAGATGGATCAGATTGCTGTCATCAACATCCGCAACGGTGAGGTCAAACCGCATGGCCAACGGACACTGTCCGAGGCTGATCGGGCGGAAATCGCCCGGTGGATGGAAGACCGCAAAGCGCTGTTGGCCCGCCGGGATATCGACGACATTCACCGTGCAGTCGATTACCTGAACCTGACCACACAATGGGCGCAATCCAAGGCCACCGACGAACAGCTTGAAGACGTCACGGACCGATTGCTGCTGGCAATGCACGATCTGCGGTCGGTCCTGGTGCGCAAAAAAGCGGATCGCTTGGACAAAGGCTGATCAGGCCGAATTGCTGGCGGTCATCGGAACCTCGCGAACGGACTTAAGCCAGAACCGGGCCATCAGAAGAACGGCTGCGCAGGCCAGCCCCAGAACGAGGCCAAGCCAAACGCCGATGCCGTCCATCCCGCGCACAAAGCCAAAATAATACGACGCCGGAATCCCGATGACCCAATAGCTGAGCCCAGCCATCACCATCGGTATCTTGGCGTCCTGCAACCCTCGCAACAGGCCCAGCGCGATGACCTGCGCTCCGTCCACCAGTTGGAACAGGGCCGCCATTGCCAGAAGCCCTGTTCCGATCAGCAGGATTTGCGAACGCTGCGGGTCATCGGATTCCATGAACAGCGAAATCAACGGCTCGGCGCAGGTCAGGAACAGGATCACCGTCAGGATCGACATCACCAAGGACATCCCCGTCACCGCAATCGCACCCTTCTCAAGATGTGCCCGGTCTTTGCGTCCCAATGCGTTGCCCGCGCGGATCGTGGCCGCATTGGACAGCCCCAGATGCACCATGAACGTGGCCGATGCGAGGTTCAGCGCGATCCCGTGGGCCGCCAGCGGCACCTGCCCCAGCCAGCCCATCATGATCGCGGACATTGCAAACAGGCTGACCTCGGCCAATGTGGTCAGACCGATGGGCACGCCCAGACGCAGGACGCTGAAGAAGAACTCCCAATCCGGGCGCCAAAAGCGTTGAAACAGGCTGTGTTCGGGCAAAACCCGCACGGCATAAATCACGACGAACACCAATGACACGATCTGGGTCACGACCGAGGCAATAGCCGCACCGATAACGCCAAGCTCTGGTGCGCCCCAGTTGCCGAAGATCAGCGCGTAATTGGTGAACCCGTTGACAACAGCGGCCGTGACAGTGATCCACAATACGATCTGAGTGCGCTCGAGCGCCGCCAGATAGGATTTCAACACCATCACGATCAGCGCCGGGAACAGCCCCCAACCCGCAACCCGCAGATATTGCGCGGCGGTCCGGGCCACCTCAGGCTCCTGATCCAACGCAATCAGGATCGGGTAGGACCACCACAGAAGCGGCATCATCAACGCCGCATAGATCAGTGACAACCACAGCCCCATGCGGGTCGAGCGGCGAATGCTCGTCTCATCCTCTTCGGCGGCGGCGGTGGCAACGATGGGCATGACGGCCCAACCGAACCCGGCACCAAACAGGAACAGCACAAAGTAATAGCTGCTGGCCAGCGTGACTGCGGCCAGCGCCTCGACCCCATACCAGCCCAGCATGATGGTATCGGTCAGCCCGATGGCAAACTGCGCCAGATGCCCGCCGATCAACGGCAGGCCCAGCACGGCAATGGCCCGGAAGTGGCCGCGATATGTCATCACCTTGTTCATTGCCCCAGCCTTATGCCCGGCCAGAGGCCGGGACAAGACTAGAACAGCGAAATTTCACAATGAGACATCTGGTCCGAGGCCGGACCTAAGCCCCGGACGACCCCCTATCGCGCGTCGGGGTGCAGCGAATTGCCCAGAATATGCTCGGACCGATGGATCACGTGATGGGCCTGTCCGACGATCAACGGATCGGGCTCACCCACGATGTCATGGTCCTTGTCCGGATAATCCAGCGTCGACAGGAAGTGACGCATCGTATTGAGGCGTGCGCGTTTCTTGTCGTTCGACTTGATGATGGTCCATGGGGCGTCGGCCGTGTCGGTATAGAAGAACATCGCCTCTTTCGCCTCGGTGTAATCTTCCCATTTGTCCAAGCTGGCTTTGTCGATGGGCGACAGTTTCCACTGCTTCAAAGGATCAGTCTCACGGCTTTTGAAACGGCGCTGCTGTTCGGTTTGCGTGACCGAGAACCAATACTTGTAGAGCTGAATGCCGGAACGAACCAACATACGCTCCAGTTCCGGGGTTTGCCGCATGAAATCAAGATATTCATTCGGAGAGCAGAACCCCATGACCCGCTCAACACCCGCACGGTTGTACCAGGAGCGGTCGTAGAAAACCATTTCCCCAACCGTTGGCAGTTCCTGAATGTAACGCTGGTAATACCATTGTCCCTTTTCTTCCCACGTCGGCTTATTCAAAGCCACGACGCGGGCCTGCCGGGGGTTCAGATGCTCCATGAATCTTTTGATCGTGCCGCCCTTACCGGCAGCGTCGCGCCCTTCGAACAGCAATACGAACCGTTGACCGGTTTCCTGCGCCCAAAGCTGGACTTTCAGCAGCTCGGCCTGCAACTGGGCCTTTTGCTCTTCGTAGGTCTTGCGCGCCAGTTTGCGGCCGTAAGGATATTTCCCGCTTTCAAAAGCATGGCGAATCTTGTCCGGGCTTGGCTGGCGTTCTGCATCGGTCGGAGCCGGTATGATTTGAACCTGACCGTTTTTCTGTTCAATCTGCGCCGCTGTTTCCATTCAGTCTCTCCTTGCTACACTGTCCGACAAGGCATCTAGCAGAATGTGAAAAAACGCGCTTTGATTGGTGTCAAACTGCTACATCTTTCTTGTCGCGTTTTCGTATACACTCCAAGGGGTTCCGACTATGGAAAACAGGTTTATCGAGCTTAATGGTCAGAGTTTTCATCTGCGCAGTTGGGGCGACCCTTCGCTGCCCGTGATGCTGATGCTGCACGGCTTCCCCGAATATGGCGGAGCGTGGGGCGATCTGGCCCCGCATCTAGCCGAGCACTTTCACTGCATCGCCCCCGACCAGCGTGGATATGGTCAAAGTTGGGCCCCTGAAGGAACCGATCACTATGTCCTGTCGAAACTGGTTTCCGACATGGCAGCTCTTATCGAAAGCATCGGCGCGCCGGTCTGCGTTCTGGGCCATGACTGGGGCGCGGCGGTTGCCTATGGGCTGGCCATGTTCCGCCCGGAACTGGTCAGCAGGCTGATCATCGCGAACGGGGTTCATCCGGTTCCGTTTCAACGCGCCCTTGCCGAAGGAGGCGCGCAGTCAAAAGCATCCCAATACATCAACGACCTGCGCGACCCGGACTCGGCCCAGCGGTTCTCGGCCGATAATTTTGCCCTCTTGGAACGCTTTTTCCGGCGCGGCATGGGGGTCGACTGGCTGACGGACGAACAAATGCAGGACTACCGCACCGAATGGGCGCGCCCCGGACGCCTTGATGCAATGCTGAACTGGTACCGCGCGTCGCCCCTGATCGTCGCCGCACCGGGTGAACCCCGGACCGACCTGCCGGAACTGCCCTTGGATCGGCTGATGATCAATTGTCCGCACCTGTTGCTTTGGGGGCCCGAAGACACAGCGCTGCTGCCCGAGGCGACAGCCGGACTGGAGGAGTTTGCCCCGGACCTGACACGGATCGACATACCCGGCGCAAATCACTGGTTGCACCATCAACGCCCCGAGGTTTTGGCGCAAGCGATCAGGAATTGGATGGCGTCGTAACCGCCTAGCGATGCCCCCAATCCGCAGGATCGTCCGAGTTGTTCGGCGACAGACCGAGAATATCGCCATCCGTCGAACAACCAAGCCCCAGAACTGTCCGGTTGGCATAGGCGAAATACGCGCAGACCTGATTGATTTCGAGGATTTCGCCGTCATCCCAGCCTGCCATCCGTAGCGCGTTGACATCCGCCGCGACCATATCTGACGGAGCATCTGTCAACTTGCGCGCATACACCATCGCCGCAATCTGCGCCCCATTCAGAGGGGCGGTCTGAGGGGACTCTGCCTCGATTGCGGCGCGAATGGCATTGCCGCGATCGGGGTCGTCAAGCAGGCGCTGTAACCCGCTGAAATGGTGTTCAACGCAATAGGCACAGCGATTCAAGGAACTGACCCAAACACCCAGCACCTCAAGAAACCATTTCGGGATCGTATTGGCTGAATGGTGCAGAACATTCTTGTAAAGCGCCATGTGACCTTCCATCGAATGCGGCCGCAAGGAATGCACCATCATAATATTGTCCACGTTATTACCGGGGCCAGTCACGCGGTCGTACAGTTTTTTTAGCCTGCCTGACGCCTGATCGAACGGAATTGTCTTGATCCAACTCATTCGGTTTCCTTGCTTTTTTCACACTCACCCGGCGCACATTAAAGGCCTGCGACGATCCCTGCGAGAACCAATCGCGCCGCAGCTTCTGTTTTTCAATACCGGATGCAATCCTGAGCGTTCATCCGTCCAAGCGACAAACAAACATGGTCGCAGATAACGGCATCGTCATACCATCCAAGCCAAATCGACTTTCCAAAGCGGTCGCGATTTCCCTAACGACATCCTCTGGATCAACACCGCCACGTTCATTGATTTCGTCAATCAGCGGGTTCCCGAACACCAAGGATCTGGAAAAGACCTCTAGATCTTGAATTTCCTTTTGTATCTTTACGGTGTCATACGTCACGTTGGTCCACCCGGCAGCAGACAGGTCGTCAAGAACGACAGCAGGATCGCCATAGTGAAACGGAACTTTGTAAAACCCAGGTGGGTTGTCGGGAAATATCTTCTGCATCACCTCGTGTGCAACTTGCGAAAAAGGGTTGTCGGACATTGGGCTCCAGACATTGAAGATATATCTGCCGCCCGGTCGCAGAACGCGGGCCGCTTCTCGATAAGATGCGATTTTGTCGGGAAAGAACATCACCCCGAACTGACAGACTATTAAGTCGAACTCTGGGCCATCAAACGGAAGCTCCATTGCATTGGCGACCGCAAACTGAATGTTATCGTCACCGGAAAACTTGGCCTTCGCCACCTCCAGCATCGGCGCGTTCAGGTCGGTCACCAACAGTTTTGCCTCTGCGGGCAGCTTGTCCCGCAGGACTCTGCTGACTATTCCAGTACCCGCCGCAAGCTCGATCACCGAACCGGCAGGCTCATCGCAGCACTTTTCAGCAATGAGCGCGGCGTAGTCGACGAAGATATTTGGGCCCAGACCTTTGTCATAATGTGTCGGAATATTTCCAACGAAACTGGCCGAGTTCGTGGTCATTTCAAATCCCCCCAATTAATTGATAATGCCAAGTGGCCCGATCTTATTCGAAAATGGGTTTTCGCGCGAATGACGGCTTGTGTCCGGCAAAATCCCACAACACTTCGCGTCCCTCTTCCCCCGGACCACATCACCTGCCATAATGGGCAAAACCCAAAAACAAGAGCAGCACCGATGCCCGACGATCTGTTGACGCCCAGCGCGACCGCTACATATGACGCCTCTTCGATCGAGGTTCTGGAAGGTCTGGAACCCGTTCGCAAACGCCCCGGCATGTATATCGGCGGCACGGATGAGCGCGCGCTGCACCACATGGTGGCGGAAATCCTCGACAACTCGATGGATGAAGCAGTGGCCGGGCACGCCAACCGGATCGAGGTTGAGCTGCATGCAGATTACGCCCTGACCGTGCGCGACAACGGGCGTGGGATTCCGATCGACCCGCATCCGAAATTCCCGGACAAATCGGCGTTGGAGGTCATCCTGTGCACCCTGCACGCGGGCGGTAAATTCTCGGGCAAGGCCTATCAGACCTCGGGCGGTCTGCACGGGGTTGGGGCCTCGGTTGTGAACGCGCTGTCGGATTCGATGGTTGTGCAAGTGGCGCGAGACAAGACACTTTTTGAACAACGCTTCTCGCGCGGTATCCCGTTGGGGCCGGTGGAAAAGGTCGGCGCGGCCCCCAACCGGCGCGGCACCACGGTGACCTTCCACGCGGATGCCGACATCTTTGGCCATCACAAATTCAAACCGGCACGTCTGTTCAAGTCCATCCGCTCGAAGGCCTACCTATTCTCGGGCGTGGAAATCCGCTGGAAATCCGCTATCGACGACGGCGAAACCCCGACCGAGGCGACGTTCCACTTCCCCGGCGGCCTGTCTGACTACCTCAAGGAAACGATGAACGGCTCGTCCACCTATGCCGAACAGCCCTTCGCGGGCACCGTGGACTTCACCGAGAAATTCGGCACGCCTGGCAAGGTCGAATGGGCGATCAACTGGACGCCCTCGCGCGACGGGTTCATCCAATCTTACTGTAACACCGTCCCCACGCCCGAAGGCGGCACCCATGTGGCGGGGTTCTGGGCCGCGATCCTCAAGGGGATCAAGGCTTATGGTGAGCTGATCAACAACAAGAAAGCCGCGCAGATCACCCGTGATGACCTGATCACCGGCGGCTGTGCGCTGGTGTCGTGCTTTATCCGCGAGCCAGAGTTCGTGGGCCAGACCAAAGACCGCCTTGCCACGGTCGAGGCGCAACGCCTGGTCGAGAATTCGGTCCGCGACCATTTCGACAACTGGCTGGCCGCGGACACGAAATCTGCCGGCGCGATATTGGACTTCCTCATCCTTAGGGCTGAGGAACGCCTGCGCCGACGAGCCGAGAAGGAAACACAACGCAAGTCCGCCACTAAAAAACTTCGTCTTCCCGGCAAGCTGGTGGACTGTAGTAGTTCAACACGCGACGGAACCGAATTATTCATCGTCGAAGGAGATTCTGCGGGCGGATCCGCAAAAATGGGCCGGGACCGCAAGACACAGGCCCTGCTGCCCCTGCGCGGCAAGATCCTGAACGTGCTGGGCGCGGCCAGTTCGAAACTGGGCACCAATGCCGAGATCAACGACCTGACCCAAGCGCTGGGCGTGGGGCTTGGCACCAAGTTCAACGTCGATGACCTGCGCTATGACAAGATCATCATCATGACCGACGCGGACGTGGACGGGGCGCATATCGCCTCCTTGCTGATGACGTTCTTCTTTACCCAGATGCGGCCCATGATCGACGCGGGCCACTTGTATCTGGCCTGCCCGCCTTTGTACCGCCTGACCCAGGGCGCCAAACGCGTCTATTGTCTGGACGAGGCCGAACGCGACGAATGGCTGGAAAAAGGTCTGGGCGGCAAGGGCAAGATCGACGTCTCGCGCTTTAAGGGCTTGGGCGAGATGGACGCCAAGGACCTGAAAGAGACCACGATGGACCCGGCCTCGCGCAAACTGATCCGCGTCACGATTGACGAGGACGAACCCGGCGAAACCGGCGATCTGGTCGAGCGCCTAATGGGTAAGAAGCCCGAACTGCGGTTCCAGTACATTCAGGAGAACGCGCGGTTTGTTGAGGAGTTGGATGTTTAAAGCAGATTTCTATGCCATTGGGGATTGGTTAGTAGAGAAAGCAATTCAACTTCGGGGAAAGACCTCAAACCGACTTGCTACTCTGGTTGCAATCGCAGGAATCGGACTACTGTCGGAACCAATCTGGGCACCGATAGTGAGTTCGATTGCGAAAAAGTATTTTGAGTTAGATATCAGTCTTGAGGCCAACCCCGTTATTGGGCTCCTACTAATTATCATAAGCCTCTTTTATCACTACTTAATAAGCAAAAATGAACGAGGTGAACTTTCGTTTGCCGATGAAGATCGGCGCATGCACGACGCCAGTGTATTTTCGCAACTTAAATCGACATTGCCGTTCATTGAAACACGTGAAATTTTTGATTGGATACTGACACATCATTCAATTTTTTCAGATGACCGTTCTCGGCTGGTGGAACTTACACTTTTTCTTAAAGCACATGAGAATGAGTTCCTCTCCAAAGAGATGTCCGATTGTCAATCCAACTATGCTAAACCCTTAAACGACTTAATCTCCTTTATGACTTACAGCTTTTTTACATATCCGGACTTCAAGACCGGCCCAAACAATCAGTTTCAGTTTTGCCTGCACCCCCATTGGAACTCAGACCGGGAAGGCGACGGAAGCGCCGAATCGGATAGAAAATATGCGGAAAAAGCTGTTGAACTAGAAAATAGAGTAAACTCTTGTCAGATAGCTATGTCGGACCTCATTGGAAAAGCCAAACGAGAAATCGGTGCGACGTCTATTCAGTAAATAGAGTGCTATAGTTCCAACTGACGAGCTCAGGTTAAGTACTCGCGCCTACCATCTCAATACGACGGTCTCTTTGAATTGGGAGGATAAATCTAAATCTATACCACATTGATTGCGCCCCCCAAGGGACGGGCGCGTAGTTGATGCTTGGCATCAAGCATTGGGCGGAGCATGCGTAACTTCCCCATACTCGCCTACAAACACCCCCCTTGCCTAACCCGTTGATCCCGTTCACACTTACCCTCAACCCGTCATTCAAGAACGACATTTGAGGTACTCGAGCGTCCAAGACCCAATGAGACCAAGTGATTTTCGAACGGGAGGACGACATGAAGACAGTAACCCTCGGGCTGGCGCTGGCATTGCTGGCCAGCCAAGCAACCGCACAACAGACGCTCAGCACCGCATCGCCAATTCCGGAAGGGGCCGAGACCCGGTTCTGTTACTATGCGGGCATGGCTTATTCGTTGGACGCGTTCGTGGTCATTTTCGGCGACAACACCGTGACCGACACGATCAGCACGCGCGAAGAGCATCTGCTGCGCTGCGTCAAGAACGACGATGGCTCGCTCAGTTGGAAACCCCAGAGCAGCTTCCAGATCAGCCGGTGACACCCGACGTCTGATCCAGCCAGTCCGCAATCTGTCCGGCAGGGCCCTCCCAGCCGGGTTCCATGAACAGGAAATGCGCGTGGTTTTCCACGGGCAGAAAGGTCGCGCGGTCTCCGTACAGATTGGCCAGCGCGCGGCAGGTGTTGGGGTTCACGGCCCGATCCTCGGTGCCGGAGACGATCAGAACGGGGCAGTCGACCTTGTCCCTGTCCACCTTCATCGCGTGGTGGTCGTCGAACATCCAAAAGAACATCTCGAACATCACCCGCCCGCTTTCCGGGCCGAGCTGGTCGAACACCGCATGCTGCTGCGCCTCGGGCAGTTTGTTCAGCGCAAAGGGGGCCATCAGGTCGAAATCGACGCGCATGGGCTGTTTCCAGAACGCCCCGCCCTCCATCAGCGCGCGCGGCACGGCGCGTTCGTCGTCGGTTTCGGGTAAGGTCCCCCACGCCGCGTTCGGGTTGATCAGGACAATGGCGCTGGCCAGTCCACGCGACGCCACCTGCTGCGCCACCACCCCCGCGATGGCATGACCCAGCAGCACAGGCTTGCTGTCCAGCCCCTGCACGAATGCGGCAATGTCATCGGCGTAATCCATAACGCTGGTGTCGGTCAGACCGGGGTCAGGCTCGGCCTTGGGGTCTCCACCATGATAGCGCAGCGCAGGCGTGTGAACGGTCCAGCCGCGCGCGCGGAAGAAGCCCGCGTAATCCTCCATGCACCACGGACCGGCAAAGGCTCCGTGGATCAAAACAATCTCTTTACTCATGAAAATCTCCCTCACCTGCACGCAGTATGCGAGGTGAGGGAGCAGGTCTGCAACCCTGTTACAGCGCGGCTTTGAACAGCGCAGTCAGGTTGTCTTCAGTCAGCTCAATCGGGTTGCCGCCGCAGGACGGGTCGATGATCGCACCTTTGACCAACTCGGGGATCGACGCTTCGGTCACGCCCAAATCGGACAAGGTACGGGGGATGCCCAACATGTCGTTGAAGGATTGGACAAAGGCGCGGAAGCCGTCAAAGCCATCCTTGATGCCCAGATAGTCGGCCGCGTGCTGGAACCGGTCGGCGATGGCAGGGGCGTTGAAGTCTAGAACGGCAGGCATGCAGACTGCGTTCGTGGTACCATGGTGCGTGTTGAACACCGCGCCGATTGGATGGCTCATCGCGTGGATCGCACCGAGGCCCTTTTGGAACGCCGTCGCGCCCATTGCCGCGGCGCTCATCATCTGGGCGCGGGCTTCGATGTCGGTGCCATCCGCATAGGCCCGCGGCAGGTAGTCCTTGACCAGCCGCATGCCTTCCAGCGCGATACCCTGGCTCATGGGATGATAATGCGGGCTGCTGAACGCCTCGACACAATGGGCAAACGCGTCCAGACCGGTGCCGGCGGTGATGAATTGGGGCATCCCGACGGTCAGTTCGGGGTCGCAAATCACAACCGTTGGCAGCACCTTGGGGTGGAAGATGATCTTCTTCGCGTGCGTTTCCGAGTTGGTGATGACGCTGGCGCGCCCAACCTCGGACCCCGTCCCGGCGGTGGTCGGCACGGCGATGATCGGCGCGATGGCGTCAGCATCGGCGCGGGTCCACCAGTCGCCGATATCCTCGAAATCCCACACCGGGCGCGTCTGGCCGCACATAAAGGCAACCATCTTGCCAAGATCAAGCCCCGAGCCACCGCCGAACGCAATCACCCCGTCATGGCCACCCGCATTATAGGCGGCGACCCCAGCTTCAAGGTTCTTTTCATTGGGGTTCGGGTCCACGTCGCTGAACAGACCACGTCCCAGCCCTGCGGCTTCGAGGATATCCAGAGTGGCCGTTGTGATCGGCAGATCGGCCAGTCCCTTGTCGGTCACCAGCAACGGGCACTTGATCCCCGCGGCAGCGCACGCTTCGGGCAATTCCTTGATCCGGCCAGGGCCGAACTTGATCACGGTCGGGTAGGACCAGTTTCCAACAAGGCTCATGATGTCACCTTCTTCAGATGGTAGGATTTGGGACGTGTGAGGTTGTGATAGCCGATGACCGACAATCCGCCTCCGCGCCCGGTATTCTTGCAGCCGGTCCAGCACAGGCCCGGGTCCAGATAATCCGCCCGGTTCATGAACACGGTGCCGGTTTCGATCTGGTCCCCCACCCACGCGGCGCGATCCACATCGCGGGTCCAGAGGCTGGCGGTCAGGCCAAATTCGCTGTCATTCATCAGCGCGATGGCTTCCTCATCCGAGGAGACCTTCATGATGCCGACCACCGGGCCAAAGCTCTCATCCCGCATCACACGCATATCATGGGTGACGTTGGTCAGAATCTGTGGGGTCAGATAGGCCCCGCCATCATCCTCGGCAAAGGTCTCGATATGGGCGACGGCACCATCCGCGACAGCCTCAGAAATCTGCGCGCGTACCTCGTCGGCAAAACGCACATTCGCCATCGGCCCAATCGTCGTCTCAGCGTCCAACGGATTGCCCAGCTTATAGCCCTTCACCACCTCAACCGCCTTGGCGACGAACGCATCATAGAGGCTCTCATGCACATAAATCCGCTCGATCCCGCAGCAGCACTGCCCCGAGTTGAACATGGCCCCGTCGATCAGCGTATCAACCGCCGCATCCAGATCGGCGTCGTCCATGACATAGCCCGGATCCTTGCCGCCCAACTCAGTGCCAACGCCTGTAAAGGTGCCCGCCGCCGCGCGCTCCATCGCCTGCCCGCCGCCGACCGAGCCGGTAAAGTTCACGAAATCAAACGCCTTGCCCGCGATCAGATCATTGGTCACATCATGGCTGAGGAACGCGTTCTGGAACACATCCGCGGGCACACCCGCCGCATGAAACGCCTGCGCCATCCGCTCACCCACCAACAGGGTCTGCGTGGCGTGTTTCAAGACCACCGCATTGCCCGCGATCAACGCAGGTGCCACCGTGTTGATCGCCGTCATGTAGGGGTAATTCCACGGCGCCACTACAAACACGACCCCATGCGGGATGCGCTTGATATAGCGTTTAAAGGTCTCATCCTCACCCACCGCGATATCAGCGAGCGAAGCCTCGGCAATCTCAGCCATATGGCTGGCGCGCTCATTGAACCCGCCAAACTCACCGCCATAGCGCACCGGACGGCCCATCATATGCGCAAGCTCGGGCACGATCTCATCATTCATCGCGCCCACGGCAGCCACACCCGCCATCACAAGACGGACCCGCTCCTGCAACGGCCGCGCCGCCCACTCCGCCTGCGCCGCCCGCGCCCGCGCAGCAGCGTCAAACGCCGCCTCCGCCGACAGCACTTCACGCTCTGCATATACCGATCCATCAATCGGCGAGACACATTTCAACATCTGCCCCATCTTCACTCCATTTCCGAAAGAAACAGGATCCCTGCTTCATCTGGCTAAAAATATCCCGGGGGGCCGCCGTTGGTGCGCCATTGGTTCGAGCACCAATGGCGGCGGGCAGAGCCCCCAGCCAGCCCGTCTCAAGCCCGCTCAAACCCGCGCGCAATTTCCCAATCGGTCACCACACGCTCGAATTCTTCAATCTCAACCTCTGCCGCGCGGGCATAGTGATCCACGACCTCATCCCCCATGGCCGTGCGCAACATGGATGACCCATGCAACGCATCCCGCGCCGCACCCAGATTACCGGGGATCATCCCCGTTTCGCCCTGATAGACATCCCCCTGCGTCGGAGGCTGCAACTCCAGCCCCTCTTCAATCCCGGCAATGCCGGCGGCCAGCATCCCGGCCATCGCCAGATAGGGGTTCATGTCCGAGCCCGGAATCCGGCATTCCACCCGTACCGCCTTGGTGCCATCGCCGCACAGCCGGAACCCCGCCGTGCGATTGTCCACCGACCAGATGATCCGCGTGGGCGCAAAGGTTCCCTTCATGAACCGCTTGTAGCTGTTGATGTAAGGGGCCATGAAATAGGTGTAGTCGGCCGCGTATTTCAGCAGTCCCGCCATGTAGTTTTTCATGATGCCCGACATGCCCAGCGGATCTTTTTCGTCGAAAAAGACCGGCACCCCATCAGCCCAAAGCGACTGATGCACGTGGGACGAACTGCCCACCTTCTCATGATGCCATTTCGGAAGGAACGTCGCCGCATGGCCATGCTGCCACGCGATCTCTTTCACTGCGTTCTTTGCAATGGAATGATACTCGGCCGTATCCATCGCGGGGGCGTATTTGATATTCAACTCTTCCTGCCCGGTCTCGGCCTCACCTTTCGAGTTCTCAACCGGAATTCCCGCATTCCAAAGATGATTGCGGATCGGGCGCATCACATGCTCTTCCTTGGTGGTCTGAAGGATATGATAGTCTTCGTTATAGCCCGAGATCGGCTCCAGATCGCGGAAGCCTTCCTTGCGGATCTGGTCAAAGCTTTTCTCGAACAGGAAAAACTCCAGCTCGGTGGCGCACATGGCGTCATAGCCCATGGCCTTCAGCCGGTTCACCTGCTTTTTCAGGATGGACCGAGGCGCATGGGGCACTTCCTCATGCGTGTGGTGATCCAACACATCGCACATCACCATCGCGGTGCCCTCAAGCCACGGCACCGGGCGCAGAGTGGCAAGGTCGGGCTTCATCACATAATCGCCGTATCCGCGTTCCCAACTGGTGGCGGCATAGCCGTCGGGGGTCGCCATCTCAAGGTCGGTGGCCAGCAGGTAGTTGCAGCAGTGGGTTTCTTCCCACGCACCGGCCACGAAATGACCCGCATGGAAGCGTTTGCCCATCAGTCGTCCCTGCATGTCGACCATGCAAACCAGCACGGTGTCGACCTCACCGGCTTCGACCTTGGCTTTCAGATCGTTCAAACGTGCTTCATTGCCCATCCCGTTCATCCTTTGTCACCTTCGGGGACCGTCGCCCCAAATTCTTCCCAACGGCCCTAGTCCTCGACCGCTTCGTTATCCATTTCCATCACCAGACGTGTCTCCAATACCTGCCCGCTTTGGTAGAGGATTGGATAGGCGACGGCAGCGATATGTCCGTGCAGGTCACGCATGGCGCGCAACGTCTCAAGATGCAGATCGCTGGAGGCAAAGCTCTCGGACTGCCCCCTCTCAAGCCGTTTCAGATGCGCCTTGCGGCTCTTGCGCGACAGGCGCTTGACCTCGGCCTTGTCCAGCACCAACCGACGCGCACAGTCCATGTCATCCACCAGCAGCACATGACGAGCCAACGAGAAGCTGGCCAGCACAGCCGCGTGCAGATCTTTCAGCTCTTTCCAACCCTGCGCTGAAAAATCGGTGCGTTCGGTGTGTTTGATCTGCGCGGTTCGGGTCATGCGGTTCGATACCACGTCACCTGCCGCCTCAAGCCTGATCGCGTATTCGACCAGACCGCGCGCGGCTTTGATCTGCGCCTTGCTCATGTTCTGGCGCGGCATTCGGGCGACAAAGCGTCGGATTTCGGTCAGCTGTGCGTTCACCCGCTCATCCTGCTGCCACAGGGCTGAGATCGCATCGCTGTCATCCTGCTCATAAATATCCAGAACCGGGCGGAACATGCGCTCGACCTGCGTGACCATCTGCAACAGCTCATGCCGGACCGAGGACATCGCAACATTTGCCCCCGACGCGGAGGGATCGCTCAGCGGGCTGAGCGCAGCCGAGAACTGATCCGTCACGCTTGCCTCGCTCTTGGGTTCGGGCAGCAGCAGCGCCATCGGGCGCTCCAACCAATTCACGAACCCCGTGGCCAGCACGAAAACGGCAAGGTTGAACCCGATATGAGCCAGGATCAACGACTGCCCTGCCCCCGCGACCATCAACGTCTGATGCGTACCGGTCACGTTGACCGCCAACAGCATCACCAGCGCCGCGCTGCCGCGTAGCAGAAGGTTGGCCAGTGGAATACGGCGCGCGGAAACCGTCAGGTCACGGGTCAGCCAAATCGGAATAAAGGCCGAGCCCAGATTGGCCCCAAGAACCAGCGACAGCCCGGCAGCAAAAGGGATGGCTCCGATCTGAACCAGTGTCACGCACATCAGGATCGTTGCAACCGAACTGTGCATGACAAAAGCCAGTACCGCGCCCACGATAAAGGCGCTGAAATAATCGCTTTCCAGATAACCCGCGATGGCGGGCAAAAAGGCGCTCTCGCGGATCGGATCAACCGCATCCCGCAGGAACTGCAATGAAACCAGAATGAACGCGATGCCCAAAACAATGCGCCCGATCAGCCGCACATTGGCGCGGTCGGATTTGAGGTACAGCCACCCGCCCAGCGCCAGCAGAACGGGTTGCAGCCAGCCCAGATCGTAAGACAAAACCTGAATCACCAGCGCAGCGCCCAGATCCGCGCCCAGCACCCCGGCCAGCGCAAGGCCAAAGCTGACCATGCCTGCCGCCGCAAATCCGGTCAGTAAAACCGTCACCGCGGCCGAGCTTTGCAGGATCGTGGCCAGAACCATACCGGCCCCACCCGCAACGAACGTGTTCGTGTGACGCGTCAACAGCGACTGGAACAGCGCGCCAAAGCGTCTTTCGATACCCGTGCGGACCAGCCGCACCGCAAACAGCAGCAACATAGTCGCCGCAAAAATCTCGATCAGGAACCCCGCAATCGCCACTGCCTATACCCCTCTGCCCCGGTTCACGCCAAAGCGCGACCAGAGTGGTCTTGTCTGTTTCAGAGACGAGCGTAGCATTCGCAATCGGGTTTCCCGTGGTCAATACCGGCACGCGACCAAGGCCGCGCGCCGTAATCGCGTCAGATTTAGCCGTAGCGATAAGGCCGTCCGGCCTTGAGCATGTCGGCGTTATACTGCTTGAAGATTTCGACAACCTTCGCCTTGGTCTCGGACTCGGCTGCGATTTCATCCCAGAAGGCAACCGCCGCTTCTTCAACCGTCGCCCATTCTTCATCCGGGATCGAGGTCAACTGCATCTTGTCGCCATTGACGCGCAGGCTGGCCTCGCCACCCCAGTACCACCACTGACGATAGTAGTGCGACTGGTCACAGCAAACGCGGAACAGGGTCTGCAGGTCTTCGGGCAGTTCGTTCCAGCGGTCCATATTGGCAAAGAACGACCCGGCCCATGCGCCCGAGATGTTGTTGGTCAGGAAATAGTTGGTCACATCGGCCCAACCCACGGTGTAATCCTCGGTGATGCCCGACCATGCGATGCCGTCCAGCTCGCCGGTCTGCACCGCGACCTCGATGTCTTCCCAGGGCAGAGTCACCGGCACAACGCCAAACTGCGACAGGAACCGGCCCGCTGTTGGGAAGGTAAAGACGCGTTTGCCCTGCAGATCGGCCAGACTGTTGATCGGGTCTTTGGTGGCAAAGTGGCAGGGATCCCATGCGCCCGCGCTGATGTGCTTGACGCCGACCTTGGAATATTCCTCATCCCAGATCTCGTTCAGGCCGTACTGGTTGAACAGCACCGGCACATCCAGCGAATAGCGAGACGCAAACGGGAAATAGCCACCGAACACGGTGACTTCGGTGGGCGACGCCATCGAGTCATCGTCGGACTGAACCGCATCAATCGTGCCCTTCTGCATGGCGCGGAACAGCTCTCCGGTGGGGACCAGCTGATCGGCGTAGAACAGCTCGATCTGCATCCGGTCACCGGCGATCTTGTTGAACATCTCGATCGCGGGGTCGATCACATGGGCGGCCAGCGCAGGACCGGCATAAGTCTGCATCCGCCAGGTAATCGTGCTTTGCGCCAATGCGGGCGCGGCCAAAGGTGCAGCGGCAACACCGACCCCGGCTGTTTTCAGAAACTTACGTCTTGTTGTCATGTCATTTCCTCTCTGTTGCAGGTTCTCGTGCCGCTTCAACGGGCATTCTTGTTAATTTCCATAGACATATCCGGGCAGCCACAGGGCGATTTCCGGGAAGATCATGATGATCGTCAGCGCCAGCACCATCACCGCGACAAACGGAAAGATTGAGCTGTAGATGTCGCGCAACGTGATCTCGGGCGGGGCCATGGCGCGCATCAGGAACAGGTTATAGCCGAACGGCGGCGTCATATAAGCGATCTGAGTGGTGATCGTATACAGCACCCCGTACCAGATCAGGTCAAAGCCCAGCGCCCCCACCAGCGGCACGTACAGAGGCGCCACGATGACCAACATCGCAGTGTCGTCCAAAAACGTACCCATGACGATAAAGCTGAGCTGCATCAGGATCAGGATCATCCACGGCGACAGGCCCAGTTGATCGGTAAACAGATTGTCGATGGCTTTCACTGCGCCCAACCCATCAAACACTGCGCCAAAGCCAAGGGCGGCAAGAATGATCCACATGAACATGCACGAGATTGCCAGCGTCTGCTTGGTGCAATCCTCGAAAATCTTCCACGTCATCCGACGTTTGACGACTGAAACAACCAGAGCCGTCAACGCTCCGATGGCCGAGCTTTCAACCAGCGACGTCCAGCCATTTACAAAAGGCACCATCATCGCCGCAAAGATGATCAGCGGCAACGCGCCCGCGCCCAAAAGCCGGATTTTTTCGGCCCGTGGCACCTCATGCGCGTCTTCCATCGCGGGGCCAAGCTCGGGCTGAATGCGGCAGCGGATCCAGATATAGAGGATGAACAAGCTTGCCATCAACAGGCCGGGCACGATCCCCGCCAGCCACAACTGCCCCACCGGTTGCCGCGCGATCATCGCATAGAGCACCAGCACGACTGAGGGCGGCACGAGGATGCCCAGACTGGACCCGGCCTGAATGACGCCCGTCACCATCGTCTTGTCATAGCCCCGCCGAAGCAGTTCCGGCAGCGCAATGGTCGCGCCAATGGCCATCCCCGCCACGCTAAGGCCGTTCATGGCCGAGACCAGAACCATCAGGCCGATCGTGCCAATCGCCAACCCGCCATTCACCGGCCCCATCCAGACGTGAAACATGCGATACAGGTCATCCGCCAGACGGCTTTCCGACAGCACATAGCCCATGAAAATGAACATCGGCAGGGTCAGAAGCGGATACCATTTCATTAGCTTCATCGCGGCCGAGAATGTGATGTCCTGCCCGCCTGTCCCCCACAGGGCGAGTGCCGCAACAGTAGCGACCGCTCCGATCGCGCCAAAGACGCGCTGACCTGTGAACAGCATCAGCATCATCGACGCGAACATGAAAATGGCGATGTATTCCTGGCTCATGCCCGACGAACCCCGATTTCCTGCCCGTTGATCCGGGCTATGTCTTTGAAGAATTCCGATATCGCCTGCAGCAGCATCAGGAAGAAGCCAAACACCATGATCGCCTTAACGGGCCAGATATTAGGTCGCCACGCGGTGGACGAGCGTTCAAGCCGCCCGATCTCTTCACTGCCCGTCAGAAGGCCGGTGAAATATGACACCGGCGCGTCGCCCCAATAGCCCAAGCTATAGGCGGTTGATCCCAGCCCGCCGTAAAACAGTACGCCCAGATACAGGATCAGCAACATAACGGTGAAGGCGTCGAACCACGCTTTCTTCTTGTGGCTCCAATTGTGATAGAACAGGTCCATCCGCACGTTCGACCCTAGTTGGATCGAATATGGCCCGCCCATGATGTAATAGGTCACCATCGCGAACTGCGCCATTTCCAAAGTCCACAGCGACGGCAGGAAGAAGGTTTTCGAGATCGAAGACCACAGCAGGATGCCCATCATCACGAACAGGCCCCACATCATGACCCGCCCGATCCTGTAGTTGATCGCATCAACGACGCGGACATATGAACTCATGACCCGGATCACATCGCCACCTTCTTCTTGATGCCCGACAAGACACCTGCAATCCACGGCACCAAAGTGTCAGCCACAGCCGATTGCTGTGCAGGCGTTTCAATCAGGTCGTTGCGGATTTCGATCATCACGTTCAGCAACCCGCGCTGCAAAGCCTGCGCGTCCAGAGTATGCGCAACACCATCGGCGGCCGAATAAGGCTCGTTCAAGCGGGTGACATAGGGGTTCTGGGATGGCTGTTGAGCTATCATTGCGGTGGCAAACCGGTCATCCTCACCGTGCAGGATACCCAGTTCTACCTCACGCTTATTGCCAAGATATATGGGCGTGAAACTGTGAACCGTGACCATCAACTCTAACGAGCGCCGATACTGGCCCAACACATCCGACAGCGTTTTTCGGAAAGGTTCATAGACCCCATCAATACGCGCTTTACGCTCTTGCGGCGACAGGTCCGCATTCGCCGGAATGTCCCAGTCTTCACTACGCGACGGCATGGCCCCGGCCGCCTCGGGCGGGCGATTGCAGTCGTATACCAGACGCGAAACACCACCATAGACCAACGGGGCGGATATACGCGCCGCCATCAATTTGGCCACGGCCAATGCGCCGGGGTCCCACGCAATATGGCTTTGCAACGCGTCCGGTCCCAATCCCATATCCCCAAGACATGCAGGGATTCGATTGGACGCGTGTTCACAGACCAGCACCACCGAAGGCGCATCGTCTGCCAAATCCGTGTGAACAACCGTTCCGAAGTCCAATTTTCCGCCCTGCGATTCCATCTGTGATCGTTGTGGAAAAATTTCCACACCCAGCAAACACCTGTCAATAATTTTCCTGTATAAATTTATCCACGCTTGATCTTGATGAAAAATTATTCACATTATGTCCCTGTCGCATACAGGAGGATCGTTCAGTGCGGGTGACGGACAGGCTGCTGGCCCATCGGGACAAGATGACCCCATCCGAACGGCAACTGGTCAGTGTTCTGCTGGATGACTACCCCATGGCCGGGTTGGGCAGCATCACCGAATTGGCCAGCACCGCCTCAGTCTCGACCACCACGGTTGCGCGGATGCTGCAAAAAACCGGGTTCGACGGCTATCCGCAGTTTCAAGCCGCCTTGCGCGGCGAGGTGAAAGAGATGATCTCGGGGCCCGTCGCCAAGCGCGATGTCTGGCAAAACGACCTGCCCGAAGAACACATCCTGAATCGCTATTCTCAGCAATCCCTTGCCAACCAGAAGCGCACGATAGACGAAGTTGACCCCAAGGAATTCGATAGCTTTTGCAACCTGTTAGCGGACCCGAACCGGCGAATTTTCATCACCGGGGGACGCATCACAGGCACGTTGGCGCAATACCTCTATCTGCACTTGCAAATGATCCGACCAGACGTCCGGCTGCTGCCGGTCGCGGCCTCGTGGACGCATGATCTGCTGGATGTACGCAAGGATGACGTTCTGGTTGCGTTGGATGTACGCAGGTATGAGAATTCGACCATGCTGATCGGACAACTGTGTCAGGAACGCGAGGCCGAGATCGTGTTGTTCACCGACCAGTGGCGCTCACCCATTCACAGGCTCGCCAGACACACGTTCGCGGCCCGGATCGCCGTGCCTTCGGCCTGGGACTCGATGGCGTCGATCCTTGCGTTGATGGAATGTGCCATCGCCGAGGTGCAGGAACGGCTTTGGGACTCGGTCAAGGAACGCACGGATGAGTTGGAGCAAGCCTTTGACCGCACCAAACTATTTCGGAAGTTCGGCCAAAGCTCTGGCTCCTGACGTCTGGTCCGACAAAAAGAACAACAGCCCGTGAAGAGTGTTGCCACGTCGTGAGTGCACCGTCACTTTGTAGGCATGACGTTTATTGCCGACAATCAACTGCCCCTGTTGATCCTGTTCTTTCTGATTGGATCGGTTGGAACCGGGTTTCTGTTTCGCAAACCCGCTGGTCACCGCGCGTGGAAACTGGCTGATCTTGTTTGGGTCGTCCTTGGCGGGATCGGTGCCTTGGTTGCGGTTCTTGCCGGGCTGTACACATCCGATAGTTCACGACTGGACCGGCAAATTGACGTGGCCTATGCCGCAACGCTCGCGTTCGACCGGGATGCCGCACGGTTCCGACTGCGCTTTTGCGACCCCGCCTATGACAAGGATATCGGGGTTTTGTGCGACAAGGTGGAATTCCTGTCCGCCTCCACAGCCAGCAATTCCGAGCTTCCTCTGTTCATCGCCGTCACCAATGAGGTCGCGCCACTTCAGGGCCTGCATTTTCTGTTCGGACAAAGCGCACAGGCCGAGCAGGATGACATCCGCGCGATGGCCTCCAAGGTTGAATCCTTCGACCTGGACCAATTTCTGGTCTTCACATCACTTGACGAAGAAACACAGGTTGCGATCGACAATATGCGCCGCAAAGTTCCGGCAATCGCCGGGGACTATGTCATTCTTGCCCAAAGCTATGACGACCTGATCGCGCAGGTTGGGAAGCTAAAGGACGAATGGGAATATTTGCAGGCCAATGCGCATATTCTGGTACTGCAGATCGTCGCCCTCTGTCTGGTCAGTTTTGCGGCCCCGTTCCGGCTGGGTAAGTCAATCGTTGAACTGCGCACCAGCCTCAGCGCCGATATGTCTGAGCCAGACGTTCGGGATCGCCGCCCAGAAAATACCGCGTCAGTGTCCACAAGTTCCGCGCGCCCCGACGCGTCCATCCTGCCCTCTGATACCGATCCGCACTTGTGAAGGCGCGAACGGGTAAAAGCGTGATACCCCGCAGCCGACGTGCCAGCGCAACATCTTCCATCAATGGCTGGTCCGGGTATCCCCCGACATCCATGTAGGCCTTGCGCTTGATCAAAAGCCCCTGATCGCCATACGGCAACCGAAACAGGCGGCTGCGAAAATTGGCCCAGCCCGACACCCATGCAGGCGCAAACCCGACGGCGCAGAAAGCAAGACGAAAGGCCGCCGGACCACCGGACCGCAAATGATCGCCCACAGCCTTGCTCCACCCCTCTTGCAAGACGGTATCCGCGTGCAGAACCAACAGCCAATCACCCTTGGCCAAGGCGCACCCTCGCCGCAACTGCCCCCCGCGCGACGCAGGCCCGGTCACAATCTCGGCCCCGGCGTCGTCGGCAATTTCCAGTGTGGAATCGGTTGAACCACCATCAGAGACAATCAGTTCCCGGATCAGTCCGGTGTGCAAGCCTTCCATCAAAGCTTGCAGCGTTTCGGGCAGAGTATCCGCCGCGTTCAGCGTGGGAATGACGATGCTGATCGGCGCTGGCATGATTGAAAACCTCTGGTCTTGTCGGCGTGAACTCCTATATCACGGGGCTCAAGGAAAAGACGAGGACGTAACATGCCCAATCGCCGCATCCTGCGCTTCGGCGGCGCGGACACTGACAGTTTCTTGCAAGGGCTGGTGACAAATGACATCGCGGGGATGGAACACGGGATCGTCTACGCCGCGCTGCTGACCCCTCAGGGCAAGTATCTGGCGGATTTCTTTCTGCTGCGTGACGGTGAGACCGTCCTTCTGGACGTGGCAGAGGAACTGGCTGACGGGCTGGTCAAACGATTGAACATGTACAAGCTGCGGGCCGATGTCGCGATCGAAGATAGCGGTCTGAAGGTGCAACGCGGAACCGGCCCTGCCCCGCAAGGCGCCCTGCCCGACCCCCGTCACCCCGATATGGGCTGGCGCGTTTACTCGGAAAACGCCGAGGGCGACGACGGCACGGATTGGGACGCGATCCGCGTGCGTCACTGCATTCCAGAAACCGCAATCGAACTGACACCCGACAGCTATATCCTTGAGTCCGGTTTCGAGGCCTTGAACGGCGTCGACTTCAAAAAGGGCTGCTATGTCGGACAGGAAGTCACCGCGCGGATGAAACACAAGACCGAATTGCGCAAGGGCCTGCGCAGCGTCCGGGTCGACGGCGCGGCCCCGGTCGGGGCGGAAATTCTGTCCGACGGGAAACCTGCAGGCACGCTGTTTACCCAGTCTGGCGGTCAGGGCATTGCTTATCTGAGGCTGGACCGCGCCAAAGGCGATTTGACTGCCGACGGGGTCCCAATCATCGTTGAGATTTGATTGTTGCCAATCCAGCACGGCGTAACCCGCGGTTTTTGAGGTATAGTTTGAACACGCCCAAAGGCGCTGCCACACTGTGCGCAGGTTCAGGAACCGGAAAAGCAAATGTTCAAACTATACAGAGCGATATGGCGCGCCAGTGCCGGACGTCAGATCATCCTCATTATATTGTCCATAGCCATCGCGGGTCTCGCTGCGGTGCCGCTGGAGTTTCAGCGCGACATTATCAACCACCTGACCGAGGATAACGTCGACACGGATCATCTGATCTATCTTGGCACTGGCATGATGTCCGTTATCTTACTGAGCCTCTCATTGAAATGGCTGCTGGGCTTTCGGGCCGGCACATTGGGCGAAGACATGATCCGCATGATCCGGCAGCGGCTGCTGTTACGCTCGTCGGATCTGGGGGAAAGCGGGGGGACCGTCCGCAAGGGAACGATGACCACGGCCATCTCAGCCGAAGCCGAAGAGCTGGGCAAATTTGCGGGCGGGGCGTTCTCGGACCCGGTTGTGCAGGTGGGAACTCTGATCAGTGTGATCGGCTATATTTCATCGACGCAGCCGGGGCTTGGCCTGATTGCATTCTCGATGATTGTACCGCAAATCCTCATCGTTCTGATCTCGCAACGCAAAGTAAACATTTTCGTCGCTGAACGGGTTCATATCCTGCGCAACGCAACCGACAAGCTGACGGTCGAAGATATTGACGCCGTCGCGCGGGATATCGAAGCGCAGTTCGACGACATCTACGAAACACGCCGCCGTATGTTTTTGTGGAAACTGTCCGCCAAGTTCCTGCTCAGCGTCATCAATGGCGCGGGCACGGTCGGTGTTCTGATGCTGGGCGGCTATCTGGTTTTACAGGGCAAAACGGATGTGGGCACCGTTGTAGCCGCGACCAGCGGTCTGAGCCGTATCCAGGGACCAACCGCCTTTCTGATCGCGTTCTACCGGCAAGTCAGCGCCAATCGCATCAAATACGAGTTGATGCTGGAATTGTTCGGCCCCAATCCTGAACAGTATCGGAACCCAAGAAGGTTAAGTTGAAAAAAGACCGCGCGGCCCCTGCCGTCGCGGTCTTTTTCGTCTTCATCAAGCCAACCGTTTAGGCGCGCTCGGAATATTCCATGGTTTCGGTGTTCACGACGATCATCTCATCCTGTCCGATGAACGGCGGCACCATGACCTTAACGCCATTGTCCAGAATCGCCGGCTTGAACGAGTTTGCAGCGGTCTGACCTTTGACGACCGGCTCGGTCTCGACGATCTTGCAGGTCACTTTCTGGGGCAAAGTGGCGTTCAGCGCCTCGGATTCGTAGAACTCGACCACGATGGTCATGCCGTCCTGCAGAAACGGGCGGCGTTCGCCCAGCAGCTCGGCGGGCAATTCGATCTGTTCGTAGGTCTCAGAGTCCATGAACACCAGCATGCCGTCGGATTCGTACAGGAACTGCTGGTCCTTCTGCTCAAGCCGCACACGCTCAACTTTATCCGCCGAACGGAACCGTTCGTTCAGTTTTGACCCATTCCGCAGGTTGCGCAATTCGACCTGTGCAAAAGCGCCGCCTTTTCCGGGCTTTACATGATCGACTTTTACGGCTGCCCACAGACCGTCATTATGCTCAAGCACATTGCCGGGGCGAATTTCGTTCCCATTTATCTTGGGCATGACATAAATCCTTCACAAACGGTTGATGCGTAAGTTGCGCTCCCTATATCTGGCGTGGCTGCACCTGGCAAGACAACGAAACCTTGTGATGCAGTTGCAGCAAGCCATGCAAATGACGCAACGCAACTATGCATATTAGGTGTATCCGAATCGCACTTAATCGGTCATAAGGACCGTCACGCCGAAAATGCAAGAGCAAGAACAACAAGGAAGACGAGATGAGAGATTTCGTTGACGGCACCGCCTTTAACAATGAGCAAGGCAACCGTGCTCGTAAACTTTTCGCGGCCGTTGTGTTGGCTGCACTGGATGACGCAATTGCCGACGACAAAAAATATGGCAATGGCCCCGAACAGATCGCTCGTTGGGCACGCTCACGCGATGGCCGCGAGGTATTGTCGTGTGCGGGCATCGACCCCAATGAACGCGTTGTCAGCGGACTGATGGAGTTCGTTGGTCGTGGTGTGCGCACCTCGGTTGCCTTGTCGCGCGAAGAGAGCGAGCGTCGCAACGCCGCGCAACAGGCAGAAGCAGCCTGATCCAAACTGCTTGTCGAATGAAAAAGCGCGCTCCCACCACTGGAGCGCGCTTTTCGTTTGCCCTGAGCTTTGCGTCAGAAAAACAGCAACCACTGTCGCGCGACCCAAACCTCGGCGCATAGCATCAAGGCAAAAAACACCTTTGCCGACCACGCCATACCTCGCCGCCACAACAGCAGATAAGACACTGCGCATACTGTTAGCGAAACAGGTGCCACCCAATAGGCATGGTGGGTGCTGTCCCAATAGCTGACCGGGCTGTCAAAAACCCATGAACTGAACGGCCAGAACTGGGGCCGCCCATCCCCCGCGTGCAGCAGAAAATCCAGCGCCAGATGCAGCAGGCCAGCCGACGCGCCGACGATCAGCGGCCTGATGCGGAGCCAGACCCCGGCTAAAAGCGCCAATCCCCAAACAAAAAACGAGTTGTCGATGGCGAAAACAGTCTGCCACTCTGCAGAGTAATAGAGCTGACCGAAAACCACTTGCTCGGGAATCCCCAAAACGAACAAGGACACCCCGGCCATCAGGTAAAGCGACAGGTCCGGCAGCGCAGAGCCCAGCAAAGCGGCCCACAAGATCCGCCCCCGCGGAGGATCGGCGAAAGCCGCAGCCCCGATCAAAAGATGTGCAGGTGTGTTCATCCGGGGCTTTTCCTCAGCCATCAAATCGGGTCATGTGCCCTTCAGGTTATAGGAGACTCGGCATGGTTCGCGCCATCATGATTCAGGGCACCGGCAGCAATGTTGGTAAGTCGGTTCTGGTGGCAGGGCTGGCGCGCGCCTATACGCGGCGCGGAATGCGCGTTGCCCCGTTCAAGCCGCAAAACATGTCCAACAACGCTGCCGTGACCGAGAACGGCGGTGAGATCGGTCGGGCACAGGCATTGCAGGCCCGCGCTGCCAAACGACCGACGCATACCGACATGAATCCGATCCTGCTGAAGCCTGAAACGGATACTGGCGCGCAGGTCATTGTTCAGGGTCAACGCGCCGGAACGATGAAGGCCGGAGACTATCGCAAGGATAAGTCCAAGCTGTTGAGCGCTGCCTTGGAGAGCTTTGACAGGTTGTGCGACGATGCCGATCTGGTGCTGATTGAGGGTGCTGGAAGCCCCGCAGAAACCAACCTGCGCAAGGGTGACATTGCCAATATGGGCTTCGCCTGCGCCGCCGGGGTTCCGGTGGTTCTGGTCGGCGATATCCATCGCGGGGGCGTCATCGCTCAGATCGTTGGAACTCAGGCCGTGCTGGATGCGGGCGATTTGGCCATGATCCGGGGCTTCGCGGTCAACCGCTTCAAGGGCGATGTTTCACTGTTTGACGAAGGACGAGATGACATAGCAGCGCGAACCGGGTGGCCCTGCCTGGGCGTGGTTCCTTGGTTCCATGACGCGTGGCGTCTTCCAGCCGAGGACATGATGGATATCCGCTCACATAGCGGCGGGGCCTGCAAAGTCGTGGTCCCGCAACTGGAACGGATGGCGAATTTCGATGATCTTGACCCACTCTCGGCTGAACCGGGCATCACTGTAGAGATCGTGCCTGCTGGTCGTGCCCTGCCCGGAGACGCTGATCTGGTGCTGTTACCGGGCAGCAAATCGACCATCGGCGATCTGGCCTATTTTCGTGCTCAGGGCTGGGATGTGGATCTATATGCACATGTTCGTCGGGGCGGCCATGTCTTGGGCTTGTGTGGTGGATATCAAATGCTGGGCAACACGATCGCGGACCCGGACGGGGTGGATGGTCGTCCGGGGACCGTCGAAGGCTTGGGCCTATTGGATGTCGACACAGTGATGTCTGGACAGAAGACACTGACCCTGCGCAACGCGCGGGCTGTTCCGGGCGGCGACCCAGTTCAGGGTTACGAAATTCACATGGGCAGGACCGAGGGGGCAGATTGCCGACGCGCCTGGTTGGATATCGACGGGCGACCGGAAGGTGCCGCCGACAAGACCGGCCGCATTCGCGGCAGCTATCTGCATGGTATCTTCTCTTCTGACGCGTTTCGCGCCAACTACCTGTCACAGCTCGGTGCCGCATCGGACCTTGGCTATGAAGATGGGGTTGAGGACACACTGGACGCGTTGGCGGACCATCTTGAGACGCATATGGATCTGGATCAGCTTCTGGACCTCGCAGAGCGTCCTACCCGCGGATAACGGTCAGTCCGGCTTGTGTTCGTCAAGCGCCCGGTAGATCTCGCGCCGGACCATTTTGCGGACATTGCGGGTAATCCTTTCCCCCAGAACGCCTTGCAGTTCCTCGCGCACAACCTGTGCGATCAGGTCACGTAGCGTGCTTTCGTCGATGGGGGCCGTATCTTTGGGCAATTCCCTGGGCGATCCAGCCGCGGCAGTCACTTTGGGATCACGAATGAACATTGCCTTCGTCTCGGAAACCTGAGGCTCGGCCTCGGGCGCAGAGTCGTCATTGTCGGCGTGGACCCCGCCAGCGCTGATGTCTTCCTTGGCGTTGCTTGCGTCCTCATCCGCGCTCCATTCCAAGGACGTCGTGCGCGTACCGGAATATTCGTCTTCGCTATCGCCGTCCGGCTCCCACTGGTCTTCGGTGCGGGCAATTGCGGCTTCCAGCGCCTCGATCTTTGCACTCAAACTATCTGCTGGATCAGGACTTGGCGTTTCTTCGGCGACAGGCTCGTCACGCTCAACAATGTCACTGGCACGCAGCACCATTGGCTTGATAGAAGCGTCTGCTGTGTATTCCGCCTCGGGTTCTGCTTCGGCTTCGTCTTCCGCTGCTTCGCTCACGCGCAGCGCATCCGTCAAGACCAAGCGGCCCGGCTTTCGGGACATAGCTGTTGGAACAAGGTCTGGGATCTTGCGGCCCTCTTCACCGACCAGCCGTTTGATAGAGGACAAAACGTCCTCTACGCTCCCGTTTACCACCTTGTCCGTCATCTTTTCACTACCACTCTGTCCTCAGAATCGAGTGTAGCCAAACACTTCGGACCTCACAACAGTCAGGTTGGACCCTTAGTCGCGACGCAACGCTTTCAGTACGCGATCCAGATCCTTGCTCTGCTTGCTGACCTGCGCAGGCGCGCGCTTGACCAGATTGTAATAGAGCGTCGGGTCATAAATCTGCACTGCAAGACCCAGCCGCTCGGCCGTCAGCAGACCTTGGGCCTGCAGCAAATCATAGGCTGCACGCGACCGCTCTGTACGCGATCCAACCTCGGTCAGTTGCGCGTTCAGCAAGTCCTGCTGGGCGTTCAGAACGTCCAGCGTGGTCCGAGCGCCCAAAGTCGCCTCTTCCCGGATACCGTCGAACGCGACCTGCGAGGCGCGGACCTGTTCCGTCGACGCCCTTAGACTTGCGGTGGCGGCCTGAAAACGCGCATAGGCATCTGCCACGCCCTGCGTGATGTCTTTCTGGACGTTCAACAGGTTCGCGCGCGAGGCGTCACGGGTCGCCATGGACCGGCGCACGTTCGCCGCCAAACGACCACCAGCATAGATCGGCTGGTTGAAGTTCAGCGAGATGGACGCGTCTTCAAGGTTGTCATCATTGTCATAGCTTTCGCGGATACCCGCATCCGCGTTCAAGCTCACGTTCGGGCCAAGGTTTGCACGCTGCTGCTGCACGGCAAGATCAAATGCCCGCACTTCGTGCTGAGCAGCCAGAATTGCAGGGTGGTTCCGTTGTGCAAATGCAATGGCCTCGGATTCTGAACCGGAAAGGTTCGGCAAGCTCGGTTGACCCGCAGTCGCACCCGGCGCCTTGCCCACCGCGTTCACATATTCCGCCTGTGCGCGGCTCAGGTTACCGCGAGCAATGGCAAGTTCCGCCTGAGCACTGGCAAGCTGTGCTTCGGACAGCGCGACGTCGGTTCGTGTGACTTCGCCAACGTCGAAACGATCCTGAGAGGCCCGGAGTTCTTCGGCAGACACATCAACATCGTTCAACTGAATCTGAACGGTTTCTTCTTGAAGAACGACTTCGAGATACGCGTTCACAGCGCGGAACAGGACTAGCTGTTCAATATCAATCAGGTTCTGACGGGTGGACAGAACGATTTCCTGCGCGGACTGCTTGCCCAGAACCGAGAAGCCGCCATCATAAATCAGTTGGCTCAGCGTAAGGCCGGTGAAAAAGGACGATGGCTCGTTTCTGACAACAACGTCATCCGTGGTGGAACGCGTGTAGTCCTGACTGACCTGTACCGTCCAGTTGATGATCGGCCGCAGCGCAGACAGGGCAATTGCCACGTCTTCGTCCGCCGCACGCAGCAGCGCACGGTTCTGTTCCAGCAACCCGCTTGTGTTATATGCACCAATGAAAGCGTCGGTCAGATTATCTGCCCAAACCGCCCGTCCCGGAACAACGCTGAGTGCGATGCCAGCCGTCAACGCCAACGCCTTGACCAGCTTACCTCCCGACTTAGAACTCATAACGAAATCCTCTCAAATCAAAATTACGCAGCCCTAGGCGCAGTTTGCGCCTTTGTTTTCAACTAATCAAGGCAACAGAATAATCTGTCGTCGAATTATAGCGAAAATGCACGATCTGTGGAAAATGCCTGCAAAACCGGCGCATTGGCATTGAAGGCATGGCGCCAGGTCACCCGCCCCCCGGATTTATGGCCGATCCGGACTGTTCCAAGCTCCCCTTCCATGAAGAGGCAGGCAATGCGGCCGTGCTCTTTGAGCTGATCAATAATGGTGTCCGGCACCTGCTCGACCCCGCCCTGGATCATGATCACATCGTAAGGCCCATGTTCGGTCGCGCCTTGCGCTAAAGGTCCGACATGCACGATGGCGTTGTCCGCGTCAGCTTCCATAAGGACGGTCTGGGACTCGGCCGCAAGATCATCGTCTTCTTCAACGCCAACAACCAATTGCGCCATCCGCGCCGCAACCGCCGTCGAATACCCCATTGCCGAGCCGACATCCAAAACGATCTCGTCATTGGAAATGTTCAGCGCATCCAGTATTTTAGCCAGCGTTCTGGGCTCCAACATGAAGCGTCCCGTGCCCAGATCAATCAATCCTTCGACATAAGCAGCTTCGCGCTGGGAATCCGGCACGAAGTTCTCACGTCGCACGTTCAACATCGCGTCGATAATGGGAAACTTGGTGACATCAGAGGGCCGGATCTGCGTATCAACCATCGTGCGGCGGCGGGCTGCGAAGTCTGTCATTGGATCGCTCGTATTTTTCCCTTGGATGATGGGCTTGTGCCATATCGGGGCAGAACCGGCAACGGCCAGGTAAGAGAACTTTTGCCGCAGAACCGACATTTCCACGGCACCGTCCACTAACCCGAGCGTTCTGCGTGAAATTTTGAGGCACCCCTCTGGACGCCCCAGACGAAAGCTGCTAAAACGCCTGTCACACCACGGCAAGTATTTGATTTTACTTGAAAAGGCGAGTTGGCGGAGTGGTGACGCAGCGGATTGCAAATCCGTGTACACCGGTTCGATTCCGGTACTCGCCTCCACAACATCTATAGCAATCCCCACAATCCACGCCCGCAAACTCAAGATAAAGTCGAGCAGATTTCGTGCGACATTCGCTCTCTGTGCACGTGCGGATTCGACTGCATTTTGAATACCTTTTGCGGCACACTGAGAAGAAAGGTACGATGCGAAGCAGCGCTCAACGATCTCCCGCACTTTATCTGCAAATATGCGCAGTAACATAAGCTGGATAAGCGCCAAGGCAGAACAACCTATTACGTGCGTCTGACTTTGGATAACGGCAAAACCGTTGTGAAAGGCACAAGGCAAGAGGAAGGGTGAGGAATATCAGAACCGCAAAGGATCCATTGTCTATCAAAATAGTACAGGGACGTTTGCGGTCCTTGGTGGTTGCGATGAGTTGAGAAACCCTCACCTGCAAAAATGACTTAACAGTCCCATCGGCTCTGACATCAGAAAGCATGGCGGGTTACCGCCCCATTAAGGGAATTCTGTATGAATTTTCCCTGGTAGGTTGTTGCATCGCCATTTCAACCATGACATCCCTGCCGAAAAAAGGCAGGCAAAAAATGTTTAAACAACACCAGGCGCAACAGCACGCTATATTCAACGAAGCCAGAGACAAGTTTTTGGCAGAACCGTTTGTTCTAATCTCACTGGAACAGCACTTTTCAAACCTCATATTCCAGAAACTTCAAGAACATATGGGGCGAATCCGTAGCGACTACGATGAGGCCAGCTACTTGTATTCGTTTTGGATGAACTACCCGCCTGAAAAACGCGGGAGGGCACCTGTGGGCGATCAATTCCCGTGGATCGAAGTAGGTGAACACGCAGTTGGCAGCAAAGTGATCGATTTCCTAGATGGCTACAGCCCGCGTGATGTAGGCTAGATGGCTACAGCCCGCGTGATGTAGGACTGCCCACTGGTCCAGATCAGCGTTATGTCGTCAAGTCCGAAGAAATTCTCGAAATAACAAAAGGCATCACCGATGCTGCGTGGTTGTTTATTGATATTAAGTCTGTTGGCCCTCGCGACGACTTTTCCCATGCCGTCATGAGTCATAATCAGATTTCGGGGGACGGCATTTGGGATGACGTTGAGGCAGGAGTGTCAAACTCCATTCTAACAGCAACCGGGCCGCGTACGTCTCACCCATTTCATTGCTCCATCCCTCCTCTTTATGTATTAAGCGATGGAACCGTAGCGCCAGTTATCATGATGGCTTTAAAGCCAGTCTATGACATGCTTTCATTGCGTCCGGGGAGTGAGCAAAGCGGGCAACCTTTGTCAAAAGTGTCCCTCATAACAATCCCAAACGGAATCCCGCTAACAGTTTCACCAAATTACTTGGAACAGTATCCAGGCCTACTGTTCCCTGGGAAAGACGACAAAGATAAAAACCCGCTCAAAGTCCGTGCGAGAATTAGCTTCGATTTGCTGTCTAAAATCGCAGAATGGCGCGTCAGAACTGTAGAGCTAACTTAGGCTCAGCAAGAAAAGAACTTATGTTGCGCTCCGCAAGCGCAACATATTTTTCTTCCTTCTCAAACCCTATGAAATTCCGCCCCCAACTGAGCGCCGCCAACGCCGTAGTTCCCGAGCCCAAAAAAGGATCCAAAACCAAGTCGCCCTCACTGGAATAAAGGCGGATCACGCGACTCGCCAATTCCAGCGGAAATTTCGCTTCATGGTCGTCATTCTTTCTGACTGAATCGATGTACCAAACTTGCCTGTTTGCCCAGTCTTTCCACTCTTTTTGTGGAATCTTGTTGCGGTCGATAACTGTTTCTCCAGGCTTCCAAAACACGTAAAGGTCCTCTGTTTCAGAAACGGCCTTCAAAGAGTTGGATACCCATTTGGAATTCGCCCAAGCTGCATCTTTCACCCAGGTCCTTTTATCGTACAAATACAGACCGGCTTGCTCGGCATATTTTTCTAGATTGCCACCAACAAGTTTGACCTTAGTTTGCGGCGCATATTTCCCGCCCCGAATGTTATTGCCGTTCAACCTACGGTCAATGGTTTGCTCGGAACAGCCCAACAAATTTGCAAGTTGATACCTGTTAAATTCTGGGTTTGCAGCTTTCGCGTTCAGAACCATTTCGCGTGTGATTGGGGACCTCTGACGCGAGATATTCATGGACTGAAATCGAGGGATATCCGGGTCTTCAAAACACAAAATATCTGCAATATTGATCACCATGAAACCTCCAGGTTTCAAGGCGCGTGCGTGGCCCGAAATTACGGACTTCAATAGTGCCTGCCAGCTTTCTTAAGTTTCGCCGCGCTCATACTCCTTACCCACAAAATATGGGGGCGACCAAAAGCTCAACGCAACACTTGCCTCATCGACATCTGCGATCAATTTCCTTGCGTCGCCATGTCGAACCACGTTCTTCTGCATTTCTTCCTCTAAACCGCTCAACGAACCCTGTTAAACTCTGCAACAGCCGAAATCAATTTACGAGGGGCCATTTTGAGAAGTCGATTCACGGCACTATCGCGCTCGAACAAAACACAAGTCAGTCTTACCGAAATATTCCTTTTAATTTAGGTGCTTATCAAACAAATTGGATTTGAAAGCACGCGCACATCAGCTTTCGTTCGAGATTCACCCCGCTTCCTGGCTAAGCTACATAGCGCATAAGCCAGGCAACTATCTAAATTACCGCCCCTGAGGGACAACCTCGTATCCAGGCTCTTCGGGTTCATCATCTTCCATCTCGGGCGGAAACCCGGACGCTCTGATATCCAACCCAGTCGCGTCCTCCAAACGCCGGATGATGTTCGGTGAAAGCTCCCGCTCTCCGTACCGCGCTATTGCGTCGTCAAAAATCCGGATCATCAGCGGGTTCATTTCAAGCGGAACACCGGCGCGGTCCGCGACCTCCTGAAACAGGCCGATATCCTTCTTTACAAGGTCCATTGTAAACGAAATGTCCCGTGATCCGTTCAGAATGACCTGACTTTCGGTCTCATGAACAAAGGATGTACCCGAGGAGATCTTGATCGCCTCATACGTGGTATTCAGATCCATGCCAGCCGCCTTCGCGGTGACCAATGCCTCGGCGCAGGTGATCAGATTCGCTGTGGCCAGGTAGTTTGTCAGAACCTTGAGCACCGAGGCTGAGCCGAGCTCTCCGGTGTGCAGGATGCGCCGGCCCATTGTCGTCAGAAAAGGCAGGATACGCTCGAAAGTTTCCCGGTCACAGCCCGCAAAGATCGAAATGTTGCCGGTCGCCGCGCGGTGACATCCGCCCGAAACCGGGCAATCAACCGCTGCGCCCCCTTTCCCAATGACCATTGCGCCAAGGCGCTTTACTTCGGCCTCGTCCGTGGTCGACATCTCCATCCAGATTTTTCCCGGACCGACTTCGGGTAACATTTCCTGCATCACCGCATCCGAGGCCGCCGGGGATGGCAGGCACGTGATCACCGCATCACAAACCCGCATCATTTGGGCAGGGCTTTCTGCGGCCCGCGCACCCTGGGCCACAAACTCGGCAACCAATTCAGTGTTAAGATCATGCACCGTCAGGTCGATACCGTTGCGCAAGAGCGAGCCAGACAGCTTGCCACCGACATTCCCCAGCCCAATGAAACCAACCTTCATTTTCGAATCCTCCCGACTGTATGGCGCCGAGTATTCATGGCGCTGTACAAACTCTGAAATGAATAATAACGGTAGTTTTGGTCAAAAATCTTTGGTGATAAATGGATCGCGTTCCCAACCCTGTATGGCTGCGCAGTTTCGAAGTCGCAGCGCGGCACCTGAATTTCACAACAACCGCGCAAGAGCTTGGCCTGACACAAACAGCCGTATCTTTGCACATCCGGTCGCTTGAAGCGGAACTCGGGCAACAACTGTTCACCAGAAAGGCGCGGAAACTGGAGCTGACCGAGTTGGGACAGTCCTATTCCCTGACTGTCCGCCGCGCGCTTGCGGATATTGCGCTGTCCACCAACAGCTTGTTTGGTCCGACCTCGGGTCAGACCCTGACGATCAGGGCCGCGATATCCTCTGCGACCTACTGGATAGCGGCTGAGTTGCCAGAGTTTTGCGCCCTGCATCCCGACATACCCGTCCGCCTTGTGTCTCATATCTGGAACGACACGATGGCGCCCAATGACGTGGATGTCGAAATTCGACTGGGATATGGCGACTGGCCGGATGTGACGTCAGAAAAGCTGACGACAGAAAAGCTTGTGCCGGTGCAGCGTGTGGGCGGGTCAGTACGCTACGCAAAGGATCTGCTGTCGGGCCCTTTGATACATATCCTTGGATACGAAGATAATTGGGCACGCTATTTCGAAGCGCTTGGCCTAGGCCATCCTGACCAGCCTTCCCAGTATTCCGTGGACACCACGGTGGCGGCCCTACAACTTGTGATGGCCCAAGCAGGATATGCAACTATTTTGGAGCGGTTCGCCAGAAACGCCATCGCGCAGGGCGCACCCATCGAAATTGCGGGTCCTGCGATTCCGTTTGCGCAATCTCATTACCTGATCGGAGGGTCGGGGCGCGCGCCACTTTCGGCGGCGGCTGGTCTGTTCCAAGCCTGGTTGCGCGACCGGCTGCGCACAGATGACGCTGATTGACCTCGTCAGGTCGCTTTTTCCGCGATCTTGTTTTCAACGCGGCCACCACGCTTGACAAGCCCCCTGCAGGTGCCGCATGTCCCATGCGTTGGTGTCCTCGACAGAGGATGAAAAGGGAATGTGTCAGCGGATCTTCCGTGAAACACAGCCGCCCCCGCGACCGTGACCGGAGAGGGTGCCCAAAGCCACTGGCCAGAAGGTCGGGAAGGCGGGACATCCGACAGGGCTATGCCCCGATATCCGCAAGCCGGGAGACCTGCCAGCGCCCGAAGATGTAACCGGACGGGGTGTTCCGGTGTCGGGTCCATGTCGCAACGCGTGGCCCGCATGAGACCCCGTCCCCCACAAAGAGGATTTGGGGGGATGAGAGACGTGACCGATACTGCACCAGTCGAGCTGCTGGTCTGCACCACCTGTCGCCGAGGACTGCCCGTCGAGGACGACGCGCAGCGGCCGGGCGCATTGCTGCACAAAGCCCTTGAACAGGCCGATCTGCCAGAAGGCGTGACCCTGAAAGCGGTGGAGTGCCTGTCGAATTGCGATCAGGGCTGTTCGATCGTTCTGCGCGGTGGGCCCGAACGCTGGACGTTCGTTTATGAGCACCTCAATGAAAGCGAACATGTCGACACCATTGTCGATGGTGCGACCAAGTACCTTGCGACCGAAGACGGCTTGGTCAAATGGCGCGAGCGCCCCGAACATTTCCGCAAAAACTGTGCGGCCCGCATTCCCCCGATTGGAGCCCTGAAATGAGCAATCTCGAGAAACTCCCTGTCACTGTGATCACCGGCTTTCTGGGCTCGGGCAAGACCACGCTGGTGCGCCACCTGATGCAGAACCCGCAGGGCAAGCGTCTGGCCGTCGTGGTCAATGAGTTCGGCGATGTCGGCGTGGATGGCGACATCCTGAAATCCTGCGCCATTCCCGATTGTCCTGCCGAGAATATCATGGAACTGGCGAACGGCTGCATCTGCTGCACCGTGGCCGATGACTTCATCCCCACGATCGAGGCGCTGATGGCGCTGGAGCCGCGTCCAGACCACATCCTGATCGAAACCTCGGGTCTGGCGTTGCCGAAGCCGCTGCTGAAAGCCTTCGACTGGCCCGATATCCGCTCGAAAATCACCGTGGACGGCGTGATCGCGCTGGCCGATGCCGAGGCCGTGGCCGCCGGTCGCTTTGCCCCCAATGTCGAGGCGGTGGATGCACAGCGCATGGCCGACGATTCGATCGACCACGAAACGCCCCTGTCCGAGGTGTTCGAGGATCAGATTTCCTGCGCAGACATCATCCTGCTGACCAAGCCCGATCTGGCCGGTCCCGAGGGCGTGGCCAAAGCGAAAGAGGTCATCGCCGCCGAAGCCCCTCGCCCTTTGCCCGTGGTCGAGGTCGCCGAAGGCGTGGTGGACGTGCGCGTCGTGCTGGGCCTTGAGGCCGCCGCCGAAGATGACATGGACTCGCGTCCGTCGCATCATGATGGTCACCACGATCACGAGCATGACGATTTCGAAAGCATCATCGTCGAGCTGCCCGAGCAGACCGACCCGGCCGATCTGGTCGCGAAAATCGAACGTCTGGCCAAGGAACTGAACATCCTGCGCGTCAAAGGCTATGCCGCCGTTCGAGGCAAACCGATGCGCCTGCTGGTGCAGGCTGTGGGCGCGCGCGTGCGTCATCAGTATGACCGTCCGTGGGAGCCCGGCGAAGAGCGCCGCTCGCGTCTTGTGGTGATCGCCGAGCATGACGACATCAAAGAGGCTGAAATCCGCGAAATCCTGGCGGGTGTGACCGAGGCTGCCGAGTAAGCCATGCACGTCGTCTTCCGCGAAAGCCACGGGCTCGAGGAAACCGAGACCCCAACCGATCTGGGCCAGAGCCCGGCGGATCTGGTGGTGCTGTCCTTTTCGGACAGCGACCTTGGCGCTTTCGCGGCAGGCTGGCATCGTGGCAGCGGCCCCGAGGGGCGCATGCCCACGATGCGGCTGGCCAATCTGACGGCGCTGAAACATCCCCTCTCGGTGGATACCTATGTCGAGCAGACGCTCGAAGGTGCCAAGGGCATCCTGATCCGTCTGATCGGCGGGGTGCCTTACTGGGCCTATGGCCTACAGCAGGTTCTGGCACTAGCGCAGGCCAAAGGGATCGCTCTGGCCGTTCTACCCGCCGACGGGCGCGAGGATACGCGGTTGGATGACTATTCCACCCTTCCCGTCTCGACCCTGCGCCGGTTGGCGCATCTGTGCGACACGGGCGGCGAAGTTGCGGCTCAGGCTGCTTTAGCGCAAATGGCGCTGGCCGCTGGGCTTTATGCCGGGCCGGTAATGGGTGCCAAAACCCTGCCCGAATGCGGCGCGTGGTGCCCGGATCAGGGCGTGATCCCCGTCGAAACGGCGTTCACTGGAGATGCAAAACGCATCCTTGTCACGTTTTATCGCGCCTATCTGACTTCGGCCGATACCGCTCCGGTGGCCGCGCTGATCCGCAGCCTGCGCGCGCGCGGATTTCAGGCCATGGGCGTTTTTGCCCCCTCGCTGAAAGCCCCGGCCGCCGCCGACTGGCTCAGGGAAAACATCGCAGCGCTGACCCCGTCGGCAATTATCAACGCCACCTCGTTTTCAGGCAAAGGCGCATCGGGCACGTCCCCCTTGGACGCAGCGAATGTCCCGGTGTTTCAGGTCGCACTGGCCACCTCGCGCCGCAAAGCCTGGGCCGAGGCGGAACGTGGCCTGTCCCCTGCCGATCTCGCCATGCATGTGGTCCTGCCCGAGGTGGATGGTCGGATTTCGGCAGGCATTGCGTCCTTCAAGGAGCCGGGCAAGCGTGATCCCGATCTCGAATATTCCCGTTTCGCGCACCGGGCCGAAGGTGAGCGGATCGAGGCGATCCTCGACCGCGTCAGCGGCTGGCTGAACCTGCAAGACAAACCCAAACCCGATCACGTGCCTGCGCTGATCTTGTCCACCTATCCCGGCAAAGACTGGCAGATGGCCCATGCGGTCGGCTTGGATGCGCTGGCCTCGGCCGAGGCGATGTTGTCCGACCTACAGGCCGAGGGCTATGACACCGCCCCCGCCGAACCGATTGCTGAAACTCTGTTGGATGCGCGGATCGCATGGTCCCTTGCCGAATATCAAACCGCGCTGGCCGAACTTCCCGAGCAACTGCGCACCGACCTGCAAACGGTCTGGGGCGCACCCGAAGATGATCCCGCATTCGCCGACGGCGCTTTCCACTTCACCGCGCTACGCCGGGGCAAGGCTCTGGTCGCGCTGCAACCCGAACGCGGCGCGCCCGAGATGCGCGATGACGACTACCACGACCTGTCGCGCACCCCGCGCCACAGCTATGTCGCCTTCTACCTGTGGCTGCGAAACAACTTGCACGCCGATGCGCTGATCCATATCGGCGCGCACGGCACGCTGGAATGGTTGCCGGGCAAATCGGTCGCCTTGTCCAACACATGCTGGCCCGAGGCGCTGATCCGCGATCTGCCCGTGATCTACCCTTTCATCGTCAATGACCCCGGCGAGGCTGCACAGGCCAAGCGCCGGATCGGAGCCGTCACACTGGGCCACATCCCGCCCGCGCTGAAAGAAAGCGGCACGCCGGATCGCATGGTCCGACTGGAATCGCTGCTGGACGAGTTCTCGAACGCCGATGGTCTGGACCCTAAGCGCCGCGATCGCCTGCAAGAAGATATTCGCGACGAAGCCCAAGCCATCGGGTTGGAAAGCGATCTGGGGCTGGATCAGGCCACCTGCACCGCCGAGGCGATCACCCGCATCGACCGCTTTGTCTGTGACATCAAGGAAAGCCAGTTCGGGGACGGCCTGCACATCTTTGGCCGCGTGCCCGATGTCACCGGAAATTTCGACCCCGCGCCATCGGCCCATGCTGAACGGCAGGGCCTGATCGACGCGCTGGCAGGCAAACGGATTGAGGCCGGGCCGTCCGGCTCGCCCTATCGCGGGCGCTCGGACGTGCTGCCGACCGGCCGGAACCTCTATACCACCGACCCGCGTTCCGTGCCCACGCGCGCGGCCTATACCCAAGGCGTGAAGCTGGCCGAAGAACTGGTGCTGCGTCATCTGCAAGAGGAAGGCGACTATCCCAAGGGTCTGATCGTTGACCTCTGGGGCTCGGCCACCATGCGCACGGCGGGTGAGGAATTCGCCATGGCGCTGCACCTGCTGGGCGTCAAACCGGTCTGGGACAAAGGCTCGGAACGGGTCTCTGGCATTGAGGTTCTGCCCATCACCGACCTCAGCCGCCCGCGTCTGGATGTAACGCTGAGGGTCTCGGGCCTGTTCCGCGACGTGTTCCCGACGCTCTCGGCGCTGTACGGTCAGGCGATCCGAGCGCTGTCGGCGCGCGATGAGGCAACCGACTGGAACCCCTATGCCGCTCAGGAACCCTCAGCCCGCGTCTATGGCCCCGCCCCCGGCAGCTATGGCGTGAACATGACACAATTGTCCGAAATTTACACCGACGAGGCGCGCGCGCAGGCGGGTGAGGCATGGCTGGACGCCAGCTCTTATGCCTTGGAAGGCGAGCATATCGCGCAGGACAAGGACGGGATCACCCTGCGCGTTGCCAATGCCGACAGTTTCGTGCACCTGCAGGACCTGACCGAAACCGACCTACTGCTGGCCAATGACTACGCCACGCATGAGGCCGGATTTGCCGCCGCCAAAAAGATCACAGGCGGCACGGCGCAGCTCTATCATCTGGACAATACCAACCCCGACACCCCGCGCGCGCGCACCCTGCCCGAGGAAATCAGCCGCGTGGTCCACACCCGCGCCGCCAACCCCGGCTGGATCGCCGGGATGCAACGCCACGGATTCCGGGGCGCAGCCGAGATCGCCGCGACGCTGGATCATATGGCATCCTTCGCGCATCTGTCAGGCACCGTCGCACCGCATCTTTTCGACCTGTACCACGATGCTACACTGGGCGACGCAGACGTCGACGCCTTCCTGCAAGAGGCCAACCCGCAGGCGTACCAAGCCATGCAAGACCGGTTCCGTGCCTTGCTTGAGGCAGGGCTTTGGAACACGCGCCGCAACTCGATCCGCGCCGCTCTGGAGGGGCTGCGATGAGCGCCCCCATCGTACAGGGCTGGTGCCCCGGTGCGCACCGTCCGATGATGTCGGGCGACGGGCTGGTGGTGCGGGTACGCCCTCGGCTGGCCCGTCTGGATGCCACGCAAGCCATGGGTCTGTGCGATCTGGCGGACCGTTTTGGTAACGGCACCATCGACCTGACCAACCGCGCCAACCTGCAATTGCGGGGCGTGGCCGAGGCGGATCACCAATCCCTGCTGGCTGAACTGGCCGCGCTGAACCTGCTGGATGCCGAGCCGGGGATCGAGGTGCGCCGCAACATTCTAATCTCGCCGCTCTATCGTGCCGGAGACCTGACCGCCCGGCTGACGCAGGAACTGATCGACCGGCTGGCCGAACTGCCCACCCTGCCTGCCAAGTTCGGTTTCGCCATCGACACTGGACCAGAGCGCCTTTTGACGAGCGACTCGGCGGATATCCGGCTGGAAACAGGACCGAATGGTCTGATCCTGCGCGCTGACGGGGCCGAGACCGGGCATCTGGTCTCGGAGGCTGACGCCATCGACCACCTGATCGCTTTGTCGCGTTGGTTTGCCCAAACCTACACGCCTGAAACCCGCCGCATGGCACGCCTGACCTCGGCGCTGCCTCAAGAGTGGCAAGGCGCTGAACCGGGCCGCATCGGGCCCCGTTTGCAACCTGGTCCCTGTGATCAAGGTACTTTCTATGGCGCGGCCTTTGGGCAACTGCCTGCGCGCGCGCTGAAAGAGCTGATCGCGCAAAGCGGCGCCTGTGCCCTGCGTGTCACCCCGTGGCGGCTGATCCTGATGGAGGGCGGGGCGGCGCTCCCTGCCCCTGCCTTTGTCACAAGTGGCACCGACCCGCTGATGACCACCGACGCCTGCCCCGGCGCCCCATTCTGTCCGCAGGCGCAAGTGGCAACCCGCGACATTGCACGCGCTCTGGCTGCGCGCATACCCGGTACACTGCACGTCTCGGGCTGCGCCAAAGGATGCGCGCGAATGGGACCAGCCGATTTCACATTGGTCGGCGATGCCGGGCGATTTGATCTTGTCAAAAAGGGCCGCGCAGGGGATGAGCCCTGCCAGCGCGGTCTGACCAAAGAAACACTGTTGAATATGGACTTCACCTGATGCCCTATACTTACGAAACCGATGGCGCGGCGATCTACAAGGAAAGCTTTGCCACCATCCGGTCCGAAGCCGATCTCGCGCGGTTTGACAGCGACGAAGAGCAGGTCGCCGTCCGCATGATCCACGCCGCCGGCATGGTCGGGTTGGAGGAGTTCGTACATTTCTCACCGGGATTTGTTTCGACCGCACGTGCTGCGCTGGAAGCTGGCGCACCAATCTTGTGTGACGCGCGCATGGTCAGCGAGGGTGTGACCCGGTTCCGCCTGCCCGCAGACAACGAGGTGATCTGCACCCTGCATGACGAACGCGTCCGCCCGCTGGCCGCTGAGATGAGCAACACCCGATCCGCCGCCGCGCTGGAGCTGTGGCGCCCGCATCTGGAAGGCGCTCTGGTCGCTATTGGCAACGCGCCCACAGCGCTGTTCCACCTGCTGAATATGCTCGAAGACCCCGATTGCCCGCGCCCCGCCGCGATCATTGGCTGTCCCGTGGGCTTTGTCGGTGCGGTTGAATCCAAGGACGCCCTGTGGGAGGCGCAACCCGTCCCCTCGTGCATCGTCAAAGGACGTCTGGGCGGCAGCGCCATCACCGTCGCCGCTGTCAACGCCATCGCGAGTCGCGCCGAATGACCGAGGGTAAGATATTCGGCGTCGGCCTTGGCCCCGGCGACCCGGACCTGATGAGCGTCCGGGCCGATCGGCTGCTGCGCAACGCCCGCCATGTGGCGTTCTTTCGCAAGCCCGGTCGTAGCGGGCAGGCACGCAAGATCGTCAACGGGATGATCCCCGAAAAAGCCGTCGAATTTCCGATGGAATACCCGGTAACGACCGAAGTCCCCGTAAGTGATCCGCGCTATAACGAATTGCTGTCGGCCTTCTATGAAGATTGCGCGGCGCATTTGAAATCCTTGACGGAACAAGGCGAAGATGTCGTGGTTCTGTGTGAAGGCGATCCATTTTTCTATGGGTCCTTCATGCATCTTTACAACCGTTTGCGCACCAAAGCTGATGTAGAGGTTGTGCCCGCGATTACCGGAATGTCCGGCGCGTGGACGGCCACCGGTGACCCCATCACATGGGGCGACGACGTATTGACCGTCTTGGTCGGTACACTGCCCGAAGACGATCTGGCGCGGCGCATGGCGCAGACCGATGCCTTGGTGGTCATGAAAATTGGCCGCAACATCGACAAGGTGAAACGGGCGCTCAGGACGGCAGGATTGTATGACCGGGCCTGGATTGTCGAATTTGCGCAGATGCCCAACCAGAAAGTAATGAAATTGTCCGAAGCTGAGGACAAGGTCACGCCTTACTTCTCGATTATCATTGTCCACGGACAGGGGCGGCGTCCATGAGCGGCTGGGTCAAAATCGCAGGCCTCGGGCCGGGCAACGAAGACCTTGTGACGCCCGAAGTTTCGGCTGCACTGGATGAGGCGACGGATGTTGTCGGCTACATCCCCTATGTCGCGCGCGTCGCTGAGCGCGCGGGCCTGACTTTGCACGCCAGCGACAACCGGGTCGAGATCGACCGCTCGCAGCACGCGCTGCAAATGGCGGCGGAAGGCAAACGCGTGGTCGTGGTGTCCTCGGGCGATCCCGGCGTCTTCGCCATGGCAGCCGCGGTGTTTGAAGCGTTGGAGAACGGGCCAGAAGAATGGCGCAATCTTCAGATCGACGTTTTGCCCGGGATCACGGCGATGCTTGCGGCCGCGGCCCGTGCGGGTGCTCCGCTGGGTCACGATTTCTGCGCCATCAACCTGAGCGACAACCTAAAACCGTGGTGGCTGATAGAAAAACGTCTGCGTCTGGCGGCGCAGGGTGATTTTTCAATGGCCTTCTACAATCCGCGCTCAAAGTCCCGGCCGGAGGGGTTTGAGAAAACATTGGATATCCTGCGCGAAGAATGTGAACCCGAACGCGTGATCCTGTTTGCCCGCGCCGTATCCCGCGCGGATGAAGCGATCCGAATTTCGACTTTGGCCGAGGCAACGCCAGACATGGCGGACATGCAAACCGTCGTTCTGGTCGGTTCCTCGCGCACACGCCTGATCGAGCGGGACGGAACGCCTATCGTCTACACGCCGCGCTTTACCCCGGACGAGGACCAGACCGAGGTTCAGGGATGATCCAACCAGTCCAGAACCTGAGCAACGCTCGTCAGTTCTGTTCTTTGCGGCAGGACCGGTCGGTCGATCATCAAAACCGGCAGGCCCAAAGATCGGGCAGCGTCCAGTTTGGCGCGTGCCCCGGTTCCGCCTGCGTTCTTGGAGACGACCAACTCAGTCCCGTGGCTTCGCATCAGCGCGCGGTCGTCCGCTTCGGCGAAAGGACCGCGATCCACGACAATCTCGCAGGTCGGCAGGGGCAGCGCGCCGGGCGCGTCCACCAGCCGCAGAAGATAATGGTGTTGGGGTTGGGCGGCAAAATCCTCAAGATGCATGCGTCCAACCGCAAGGAAAATGCGGCGAGGCGCGCCGGACAACGCCGCAACCGCCGCCTCTATATCGGGAACGTGGCGCCAATCGTCACCAGCCTGAGCAGTCCAGGCGGGCCGGGTCAGCGCAGCAAGCTTTGTTTGCGCAACCGCACTGGCCTCAATCGCGTTTCGGCTCATCTGGGCGGCAAACGGGTGGGTTGCATCGACAATGTGGGTTATTTCGTTGTCATGAATGTAGGCAACCAGCCCATCAACACCACCAAAACCGCCAACCCTCACTGGCAAGGGTTGCGGACGCGGCTTGTCCACGCGGCCCGCATAGGAATAGGTCGCAGGCATCCCCACGTCCACGATAGCTTGGGCCAATGCATTCGCTTCGGTTGTACCACCAAGAATCAGGAGGTTGGGCATGTCTGATACTCCGTGGCTGACCGTTTTGGGCTTGGGCGAAGATGGACTGGATGGCCTTTCGCCTGCAACCCGTCAAGTGCTGGAACAGGCCGAAGTCATCATGGGCCCGCCGCGGCATCTTGCATTGATACCCCAAGGAAGGGCCGAACAGATCGAGTGGCCGGTCCCGTTTTCCGACGGCCTGCCCATCCTGAACGGGTTGAAGGGGCGCAAGACCGTGGTTTTGGCCTCGGGCGATCCATTCTGGTTCGGCGCAGGCTCGGTGATTGCCCGCAATTTTGAGGCCAGCGAGTGGACCGCCCTGCCCGGGCAATCGACCTTTTCACTGGCCGCCGCGCGGTTAGGATGGCCGCTGGAAGGGACGCAGACGTTCGGCTTGCACGCCGCGCCCCTGACGCGGTTGCGCCCCCATCTGGCACCGGGCCTTCGTGCGATACTTCTGCTTCGCAACGGCGCAGCCGTCGCAGAGCTGGCGCAGTATCTGACCGAAACCGGCTTTGCCGACACCCGGCTTCACGTGATGGAGGCTTTGGGTGGCCCCCGAGAACGATCCCGCAGCCTGACCCTGACCGAAGCCTTGCTGGGCGGGTTCGACCACCCCGTTTGCGTCGCGCTGGATGTGGCAGGGCACGGCAGCGCCTTTCCCAAAGCCTCTGGCAAGCCCGATGAGATTTTCGAAACCGACGGCCAGATCACGAAACGCCCCATTCGGGCACTGACCCTGTCCGCACTGGCCCCTCTGAGGGGCGAGCACCTATGGGATATCGGAGGCGGCACCGGCTCGATCAGTATAGAGTGGCTGATGTGTGATCCAACGCTAAGCGCCACCACGATCGAACCGCGCAAGGACCGCGCCGACCGCATTCGGCGCAACGCGGACGCGTTGGGACAAGACCGGCTGGACGTGGTGCATGGCACTGCGCCTGACTCACTGACATCGCTTCCAAGGCCCGACGCTGTTTTCATCGGCGGCGGCCTGAGCACCGCCCTTCTGGAGTGGATCAGCGAAACTCTACCGGCGGGGACGCGATTGGTCGCAAACGCCGTGACATTGGAAAGCGAAGCGCTGCTGGCCCAGTGGCAAGAGAAACTGGGCGGTGAGCTGTTGCGCATCGAATTGGCGCAAGCGTCGGCTTTGGGCCCCCGTCGCGGGTGGAAGTCATCCTACCCGGTCGTCCAGTGGGGCGTGACGCTATGATAATTGCGGGCCTTGGTTTTTCATCTTCTGCGACGGTCGAAAGCCTGCGGGCCGCCTATGATGCGGCCTCCGCTGGTCACGACGTTTCGGCCTTGGCGACGGCCAGCGACAAAGAAGGGCATCCGGCCCTGGCTGCCTTTGCAGATGCACTGGACCTGCCCTTGCACTATGTGGCGGCCAGCGAACTGGCCGGACAACGCACTCTGACATGCTCGAACCGTAGCAGGGCCACATATGGCACTGGCAGCGTTTCCGAAGCATCCGCTCTTGCTGCTGCTGGGCCTCAGGCCCGGTTGCTTTCCCCCAGACACATATCGCACGACCGGCTGGCCACCTGCGCCTTAGCCATCGGAGAACAATCATGACCGTTCATTTCATTGGCGCCGGACCCGGTGCCGCCGACCTGCTGACCCTGCGCGGGCGCGATATCATCGCGTCCTGCCCTGTTTGCCTTTACGCAGGCTCGCTGGTGCCCGAGGAAATTCTTGGCCACTGCCCCGAAGGGGCGCGGATCATCAATACCGCCCCCATGGATCTGGATCAGATCATGGCCGAGATCGAGGCGGCGCATAAAGCGGGCCACGACATCGCGCGCCTGCATTCCGGCGACCTGTCGGTCTGGTCCGCTATGGGTGAACAAATTCGCAGGCTGAAAGAGATGGGGATCCCCGTCAGCGTCACGCCGGGCGTGCCCTCGTTCGCGGCTGCGGCGGCTGCGCTGGGAACCGAACTGACACTGCCCGGTCTTGCGCAATCCGTGGTGCTGACCCGGACGCCGGGCCGCGCGTCCTCGATGCCCGAAGGCGAGACGCTGGAAAACTTTGCCCGCACAGGGGCAACGCTGGCCATCCACCTGTCGATCGGCAATCTGGACAAGGTGATCGCCGACCTGATCCCGGCCTACGGAGCAGACTGCCCCGTCGCCGTTGTCTATCGCGCAAGCTGGCCGGACGAGCGCATCATTCGCGCCACGCTAGACACGCTAAAGGATGCGCTGGACGAAACAATCTCGCGCACGGCGCTGATCATGGTTGGTCCGGCTTTGGCGGGCGAAGGATTTGACGAAAGCTGCCTGTATTCAAAGGATTACGACCGCCGCTATCGCCCACAAAGCGCGGACAGCCCGTGGTCAAGCTGGAGCCATGGCGATGACTAACCCCCCGGGCCTGCTGATCTCTGCTCCGTCTTCGGGAACTGGAAAAACCACTGTCATGCTGGGGCTTTTGCGGGCGCTGGCCGAAGATGGGCTGACCGTGCAACCGTTCAAAAGCGGACCGGATTATATCGACCCGGCTTTCCATAGGGCAGCGGCTGGTCGTGCCTCGTTCAATCTTGATAGCTGGGCGATGGGAGAGCCGCTTTTGGCCGCAATCTCGGCGCAAGCTGAGGGCGCGGATATCGTTGTGGCCGAGGGGTCGATGGGCCTGTTTGATGGTGTTGCCAAACCCGGTGAGCTTGGGCACGGCTCAAGCGCGGAAACCGCGCAGCGGATGGGTTGGCCCGTCGTGTTGGTGCTGGATGTCGGGGGGCAAGCACAATCTGCGGCGGCAACGGCACTGGGATTTCGGATGTACAATCCCGATCTTCCCTTTGCAGGTGTTATCCTGAACCGCTGCGCAAGTCCACGTCACGAGCGTTTGACCCGGCTGGGCATGGAACGCGCGGGCCTGCCCGTTCTGGGCGTCTTGCCGCGCCGGGGCGACCTGACGCTTCCTGAACGGCATCTGGGCCTGATCCAGGCTGTTGAGCACCCTGACCTTGAAAGCGCAATCGTCGGTTATGCCGCGTTCCTTCGGGATCACGTGGATCTTGAGGCCATCAAGCGTGCGGCTTCCTCAGGCCCCAAGGGGCCATCGTCAACCGCGCTGCCGCGGCCTCCTGCGCAGCGGATCGCACTGGCTCGGGACGCGGCGTTTTCCTTTACCTATCCGCACTTGCTGGAAGGATGGCGCGCAGCCGGGGCAGAAATTCTTCCCTTTTCACCGCTGGCGGATGAGCCACCTGCACCTGACGCAGACCTCGTCTGGTTGCCGGGCGGCTATCCCGAACTTCACGCGGGCACACTGGCCGCTGCCTCAACATTCCTGTCCGGCTTGCGCACACACGCAGAAACCAAGCCCGTTCACGGCGAGTGCGGAGGTTACATGACCCTGGGGCAGGCCCTTGTCGACAAGGAGGGCACCCAGCATCAGATGGCAGGGTTGCTGGGGCTGGTCACATCCTATGAGAAGCGCAAGTTCAATCTGGGCTATCGTCGGGCCGAACTGTTGACCCCAATGCCCGGCTTTGCCGTGGGCACGGGCCTGCGGGGGCATGAGTTCCACTATTCTTCGATTATTGAACAGCCCGATGCACCTCTGGCACGCGTTTTCGACGCCGAAGGCGGCGAAGGGCCACAGACCGGGTCGGTGCGCGGCAACGTGACCGGCACGTTCTTTCACCTGATCGCAGAGGCTTCGGCATGAGCGGGTTCGTCTCATTCATAGGTTCGGGACCCGGTGATCCAGAGTTGCTGACGCTGAAAGCAGTGGACCGGATGCAAAAGGCGGATGCGGTGCTGTTTGACGACCTTAGCAGCGGGCCGATCCTGTCTCATGCGCGCGACGATGCCGATCTGGTGGGCGTGGGCAAACGGGCGGGACGTCCCTCGCCCAAGCAGGACCATGTCAGTCGGTTGCTTGTGGATTACGCCCTGACCGGGCAGCGGGTTGTGCGGCTAAAGTCCGGCGATGGCGGCATGTTCGGGCGGCTTGAGGAAGAACTGGTCGCCCTGCGTGAGGCCGGGATTGAATACGAGATCATTCCCGGAATTCCGTCGGCAGTAGCTGCGGCGGCGGCGGCTGGCATCCCGCTGACCCGTCGCCTGACCGCCCGGCGCGTGCAATTTGTCACGGGCCATGATGTCAGCGGCAAACTTCCCGACGATCTGAATCTGCCCGCGCTGGCCGACCCGGACGCAACCACCGTGGTTTTTATGGGCAAGCGAACTTTTCCCCTTTTGGTTAAGGCGTTGCACGATCACGGCCTGCCACTGGATACCCCGGCATTGATGGCCGAATCCGTGTCGACACCCGACCAGAAATTGCACCGATCATCTGTTGGCGCACTGTCCGAGACGTTGGCGGCCGAAATCGGCACGGCCCCTGCCCTGATCCTGTATGGTCCGTTGGCTGAGTTTGACGATGTTTGACCTGACCCTCATCGGTATCGGCTCGGGCAACCCGGATCACGTGACCTTTCAAGGCGCGCAGGCCATTCGGTCGGCTGACCTGATCCTGATCCCACGAAAAGGCGAGAACAAGGCCGACCTTGCCGGGCTGCGCGAAGAAATCATCAATGCAGTAACGGACACGCCGCCGCAGATCGCTTATTTCGACATCCCCAAACGCCGTTCGGAAGACGGGTATCTACAGGGCGTCGACGAATGGCATGACGCAATCGCCCAGCGTTGGCGCGATGCGATTTCAACCCATCCGGGCGCGCGCCACGTTGCGCTGCTGATTTGGGGTGATCCGTCACTATATGACAGCTCTCTCAGGATCGCCTCGCGGCTGGATCCTTACCCCAAGACGCGAGTCATACCGGGCATTACCGCACTGCAGGCCCTGACTGCCGCGCATGCCATCCCGATCAACGATCTGGGTGCGCCATATGTTGTCACCACAGGACGACGCATCCGGGATGAGGGCTGGCCCAAGGATGCGTCGACGGTGGCGGTTATGCTGGACGGGGAATGCTCGTTCCAGAGCCTGTCGATGGCAGAATATGACATCTGGTGGGGCGCTTACGTCGGTATGAGCGAGGAGATTCTGATCAAAGGCCCTCTGGCCGAGGTCGCTCAACAGATATTGGACACGCGTGCCACCGCCCGGGCGGATCACGGTTGGATCATGGACATCTATCTGTTGAAGAAACGCGAAGACCAAGGCTAACCCCGTCACCCACATTGTTGTGATGCTTCGGGCTCTGAACTGTTAATCTGTTTGGAATGCGCGCAGGGTTGTAACAACAGCCTGTCCCCGTTTCTGACAAGAAGCGTTCAGGCACATTGTAGGAGGCGCGAAATGAAAGCTGTTTGGTTTGCGGTAGGGCTTATTGCCTTGCCTGCCTGGGCAGAGGATACACCGTCAGGATGGGCCGTTTATCCGACGCAAAAATCCTACGAGGGCCTGCTGACAGATACGAAATCCGCCGTGAAAGAAAACGGGTTGATCGTGGTCACTCAGGCTGGGCCGACCAAGGCCGCTGCTGCGCGGGGGATCACCATACCCGGCAACCGGGTTATTGGTGTCTTTAACAATGATTACGCGGTGCGCGTTCTTGAAACGTCTGTGAATGCGATGATCGAAGCCCCGATCCGGTTCTATGTTACAGAAAACCCCGATGGCACCGCCACCTTGTCCTACAAGACACCCAGCTTTGTTTTTTCACCCTATCTGCCAGAAGGCGGAGAGCCGCTGAAGAACATCGCGTCCGATCTGGACACAAAGTTCCAGGCCATCGCCGAGACCGCAGTCAAATAGTCACACTGGCGTGATCCGCCTTGCGTCCCGGGCCGTCCTCCGCAATCTGGTTTGAAACCTTTTTCGGAGCACGACTGATGCAGGACCTTTCGCCCCGCGCTGCGGACCTTCTGGCCGAACGTCTTTATGAGGCCGGGTGCCGCCACGCCTTTGGCATGCCCGGCGGTGAAGTTCTGACACTGGTGGACGCGCTGGAACAGGCCGGGATCACCTTTCATCTGACCAAACACGAAAACGCAGCAGGCTTCATGGCCGAAGCTGTGCATCACCGCGACGGTGCGCCCGCTATTCTCGTTGCGACGCTCGGGCCTGGTGCGATGAACGGGATTAACGTGGTCGCAAACGCGCTGCAGGACCGGGTGCCCATGATCGTGCTGACCGGATGCGTCGACGCGGATGAGGCGCTGACCTATACCCATCAGGTCATGGATCACGCGCAGGTCTACCGTTCAATTACCAAGGGGACCTTCACGCTTACCGCGAAGGGTGCGGATATCATTGCGGACAAAGCCGTTTCGCTGGCCAACCAGCCCCGTCCGGGTCCAGTGCATATTGATGTGCCCATCTCGGTCGCGGATACACGCGTATCAGACGTCAAACGCCGCAGGCTTACCAAACCCGGAGCAGTTGCGCCCGAGGGGAATTGCGTTGAGAAAGCCCGGCGCTGGGTCACCGAGGCCGAGCGCCCCATAGCCATTGTCGGGCTTGATGTCCTTTACGATGACTCGCGCAACGTCGTGCAGGCGTTTCTGGAACATTTCAACATTCCATTTGTCACCACCTACAAAGCCAAAGGCGTTGTACCCGAAGATCATCCCTTGTGCTTGGGCGGCGCGGGTCTGTCACCTTTGGCCGACAAGCATCTGGTGCCATTGGTTGAACAGGCGGATCTGGTTCTGTGTCTGGGCTACGACCCGATCGAAATGCGCCCCGGCTGGCGCGAGATCTGGGACCCTGATGAGAAGCGGGTCATTGATATCTCGGCCGTGGTCAATGACCACTACATGCATCAGGCCGGGTTGAATCTGGTGGCCGACACAGGTGCCACGCTTGAAGCGATTGCCAAGGGCAACCCCGCCCGCAAAACCTGGCCTGGAGATGAGCCAGCCAAGGTCAAATCCGCGTTGGCACAGGCATTTCCAACCGATGATGAGTGGGGACCGGCTGCTGTCATCGCGGAAACACGCGCGGCCCTGCCGCCGGAAACGCTGGCTACGGCTGACAGCGGGGCGCATCGCATTCTGCTCAGCCAGATGTGGGAATGTTCCGAGGAACGTGGGCTGATCCAGTCCTCGGCCCTTTGCACGATGGGCTGCGCCGTGCCGATGGCGATTGGCCTGAAACTGGCCGCGCCCGACCGCCCCGTGATCAGCTTTTCGGGGGACGCCGGATTTCTGATGGTCGCCGGAGAGCTTTCGACCGCCGCCGAATTGGGCGGCAACCCGATATTTCTGGTTTTCGTGGACGCAAGCCTTGCCCTGATCGAATTGAAACAGCGGCAACGGCAGATGGGAAACAAGGGCGTGGACTTTGACCGCCACGACTTTGCCGCGATGGGTCAGGCTTTTGGCGGCAAAGGGCATACGGTCCGCAATCGTGCTGAATTGCGCGCGGCACTGGACGCTGCGATGAAGTCCGACACATTCACTGTGATCGCCGCAGAAATCGACCGTGGAGGGTATGATGGCCGGATCTGAAGGCCCGCTCAAAGGCGTAAAGGTCCTGGACCTGTCACGCATCCTTGCGGGACCAACCTGTACGCAGCTTCTGGGCGATCTCGGGGCCAACGTGATCAAGATCGAGAATCCGGCGACCAAGGGTGACGACACACGCCAATGGGGGCCGCCCTACGTGGCGGATGCCGATGGAAACACCTCGGACCTGAGCGCGTATTTCATGTCAGCCAACCGCAACAAGAAATCGGTCGCCATCGACATCGCAACAGCCGAAGGTCAGGCCGAGATCAAAAGGCTGGCCTCGCATGCGGACATCCTGATCGAGAATTTCAAACCCGGCGGGTTGGCGAAATACGGTTTGGATTACAAGGCGTTGTCCCAAGATCTTCCCGGCCTCGTCTATTGTTCGATTTCGGGCTATGGGCAGACGGGACCGAATTCTTCGAAACCCGGCTATGACCTGATGGCGCAGGGCTATGGAGGCATCATGTCTCTGACTGGCGACCCCGAGGGCGCTCCGATGAAGGTGGGCGTGGGCATCGCGGATGTGATGTGCGGGATGTACGCAACCGTTGGCATTCTGGCCGCGCTGCGCCATCGCGACCTGACCGGAGAAGGCCAGCAGATTGACCTTGCGCTCGTGGATGCTCAGATCGCGTGGCTGATCAATGAAGGGGTCAACTACCTGACCTCTGGTGACGTTCCACAGCGGCGCGGCAACGGTCATCCGAATATCGTGCCTTATGATGTTTATGAAACATCGGACGGCCACGTCATTCTTGCGGTTGGAAATGACAGCCAGTTCAGACGTTTCTGCGATTTTATCGGGCGCCCGGAATTGGCCGATGACACGCGTTTTGCCACGAACCCTTCTCGGCTTGAGAACCGGGATGCGTTGAACGCTGTCCTTCGCCCTGCCATTCTGTCTTTTGACACAAAAACCGTGATTTCCGAGTTAGAAAATCGCAAAGTGCCCGTCGGCCCCGTGCAGACAATGGATCAGGTATTTGACGCCGAACAGGTCGCCGCGCGGCAGATGCAGATCGCGATGCAGGCAGACCCGGCCGAGGTGAAATTGATCGGTAATCCGCTCAAATTCTCGCGCACACCGGTCACATATCGTGCGGCACCGCCGGTCTTTGGGGCGGACACGCAAGATGTTCTGAACGCTGAAAATCCGTTCAACGATTGAAACACAACGCCGAATTAGGCGGCATGTTGCTGAAACATGCCGTTGAATCGGCGGTTTTTTTCACGTTTTGCACACACAGCCTTTCACCAATTCGAGAGGTTGGTCGATACTGATACGACGCCACTAGAGTCTCTGGTAAGTCGAATAGAGCAAAATATTCTAAACTGGATCGGACCACGAGCATGAAACAAGACGTTTTCGGACAGATGAACACTCTGAACCACCCGGCAAGCGTCGATGCATGGAACGGAGTGCTGCTCGGGTTCATGGCGCACGCAGCGATTACCCCGCAGCATCTGGGCACAGTGCTTGACCTTGAACCCGACTTTGCGCTGGGTCATGCAATCAAAGGGTTGTTCATGGTTCTCTTGGGTCGGCGCGAGATGATGCCTGTTGCGACTGACGCCCTGGCCTCTGCAAATGCGGCGATGGAGCGCCAGCCGGTCACAGACCGGGAACGTCTGTATGTTGATGCATTGAGCCTTTATCTGGCCGATCTGCCCTCGTACGCGGTCCAGAAGTTCGAGGAGATTCTGCGCGCGCATCCGCAGGATACGCTTGCGATGAAGCTCAGCCACGCCACCCGGTTCGTTCTGGGTGACGCTGCCGGGATGCGTCGGTCCATCGAAAGGGTGATGCCCGCATATGAACCCGACCATGCAGGGCGCGGCTACCTGCTGGGCTGCCACTCTTTCGCATTGGAAGAAACAGGCGCTTACGAAAAGGCCGAGATCGCTGGCCGTCAGGCATTGTGGATGGTGTCTGATGATGCCTGGGGCCTGCACGCCGTGGCGCATGTCCACGAAATGACCGGCAATGCGCATCTTGGCCTGGATTGGCTGGCCGGGCGCGAAGATGCCTGGGCGCATTGCAACAATTTCCGCTATCACGTCTGGTGGCACAAGGCGCTGATGCACCTGGATCTGGGTCAGGTCGATCAGGTGATCGAGTTGTACGACAACTACATCCGTCAGGACAAAACCGACGATTACCGCGACATCTCGAACGCAACCTCGCTGCTGTCGCGGCTGGAGCTTGAGGGCGTCAATGTCGGCAACCGCTGGGAAGAACTGGCCGATCTCAGCGCTGCGCGCACCGAAGATGGCTGCCTGATCTTTGCCGATCTGCACTATCTGCTGGCCCTTACCGGTGACAACCGGGATGAAGCAACGGGCAAGATGCTGAAGCGCATCCAGAAAGATGCCCAGCGCAATCAGGGCGACACGCCGATCCGCATGTCCGATCCGGGCATCGCGGCGGCCAAGGGTCTGGAGGCCTTTGGCGAAGGACTCTATGGCCAAGCCTTTGATTTCCTGTCAAACGCACGAGACGGAATGCAATTGGCAGGTGGCAGTCACGCGCAACGTGATGTATTCGAGCGCATCACAATTGATTCCGGCCTACGCGCCGGGCGTCTGGATGCTGTCGAGCGCATCCTGGATGACCGCCGCGCAAAACGGGCCGGTGGCGAAGACAATTACGCCCTTGCGCGCCGCGCATTGATCGACGCGGCCCGCGATGACCGGGATGCACAAAGCGTTCCGGCTGAATAACAAAAACAAAAAGACCAAAGAAGGACAGAACACGTATGGCGACAGCATCGCCCGCTTCTGATTTTGCGCCTGTGGCGGCCCAATCCGCCGCCCCTGCCCGCGTGCGCGACCCGCGGCTGGATTTCTATCGCGGCATCGCGATGTTCATCATCCTGATCGCCCATATCCCAAACGACCCTTGGGCCAAGTGGATTCCCGCTCGGTTCGGGTTCTCGGACGCAACCGAGATTTTCGTGTTCTGCTCGGGCATGGCCTCGGCCATCGCATTTGGTGGTGCCTTCTTGCGCAAGGGCTGGTGGATGGGCACGGCGCGTGTCGCCTATCGCATCTGGCAGGTCTACTGGGCGCATATCTGTCTGTTCTTCTTTGTGGCAATGTCTATGGCTGCCCTGGATCAGACCGGGCTTTTCGAGAAAACCTATATCTCGTCACTGAACCTGCAGCATTTCTTCAATGACCCGGCCCCGCAAATGGTCGGCCTGTTCACGCTGACCTATGTGCCGAACTACTTTGACATCCTGCCGATGTATCTGGTGGTTCTGGCGCTTATGCCCGTGTTCATGGGCCTGCACCGGATTGGCTTCTGGGCCGTTGCCACCGCATCCATCGCGATCTGGTTGGTCGCACAGACGGGTGCGTTGGCTTTGCCCGCCGAGCCGTGGTCGCAACGGCAGTGGTTCTTCAACCCGTTTGGCTGGCAGTTGTTGTTCTTCACGGGCTTTGCCTTCATGCGCGGCTGGATTCCTGCCCCGCCCGTGTCAAAAACGCTGATCTGGGCAGCGGCGCTTTTCCTGATCCTGTCGATGCCTTTCGGGTCCTGGAAAGTGTTCATGTGGATCAACGCGGCAGCCCCTGACCTTGCTGACGAAATCCGCAAGGTCTGGCCTGTCACCAAGGAATTCCGCGACAAGACCGAGTTTGGTCTGTTCCGCTATATTCACTTCCTGTCGCTGGCTTATCTGGGCTGGGTCGTCGCGGGTGAGCATGGCCACCGCCTGATCGCTTCCGGGCACGGGGCCGCCGCGCGGGTCTGGCAGTTCCTGTTGACCGTCATCACCAAGGTTGGGCAGCAATCGCTGGCGGTCTTCGTTTTTTCTATGGCAGCAGCACGACTTATCGGCGTCGGACTGGATCTGAGTGGGCGGGATGTTGCCAGTGTGTTTGCCGCCAACATGATTGGCTTTGCCATGATCATCGGCGTCGCATACATGGCCGGCTGGTTTAAGTCTCAACCTTGGAAGTCGAAAAAATGAATTTCACACGTCGCGCATTTCTGGCCTCAACCTCGGCGCTTGCATTCGCCCCGGCGACGTTTGCGGTGGGTGGTGAAGTTCCTTTCCAGCGCGACGACGTAATCGCGCTTGCCCGCGATCTGGCCAGTCGGCCATTTGCGGAACGGGAAATGGTCCCGCAGGAATGGCAGGACCTGACCTATCAGCAATACCGCTCGATCCGGTTCCGTCTGGATCGTGCGCTGTGGTACGAAACCGAGACGCCGTTTAACGTCGATTTCTTTACGCCCGGCCTCTACTTCCCCCGCACTGTCAAAGTGTCCACGGTCGAGGAAGGCATGGCCACGCCGGTCGCTTTTGATCTGTCGATGTTCAACAACTCCGAAGACGTGCCGCAACTGCCCATCGACGATACGCTGGGCTTTTCTGGCTTGCGCCTGCGGACCGAGATGCACCGCCCCGGCGAGACTGACGAGTTCTGTGTTTGGCAAGGGGCCAGCTATTTTCGCGCCATTGGCCTGCACGAGGTTTACGGGCTGTCCGCGCGCGGTCTGGCGCTGAAAACCGGCGACCCGGATGGTGAGGAATTCCCGGAATTCATCCGCTTCTGGCTGGAGCGCCCTGAGCCCGGCCAGCGCAACATGGTTGTGCACGCCCTGATGGACAGCCCCAGCGTGACCGGTGCCTATCGGTTCAACGTCACCGCCGGCGCGGATTGCGTGATGGATGTCGAAGCCACACTGTTCCCGCGCGAGGACCTGACACATGTGGGGATCGCGCCCGGCACTTCGATGTTCCTGTTCGATCAGACCAACCACAGCCGCTTTGACGATTTCCGCCCCGCTGTCCATGACAGCGACGGGCTATTGATCCGCAACGGCGCCGGCGAGGTGCTGTGGCGGCCATTGGCCAACCCCACCCGTTTGCAGATTTCCTCTTTCGTGGACCTGAACCCGCGCGGTTTCGGCCTGATGCAGCGCAAGCGGGAATTCTCGGACTATGCCGATCTGGAGGCCAACTACCACAAACGCCCCAGCCTGTGGGTTGAACCAAACGGGGACTGGGGCAAGGGCACCGTGACGCTGGTGGAAATTCCGGCCGATCAAGAGATTTATGACAATATCGTCGCCTATTGGCGGCCGATGGAGCCATATGCGGCAGGCAGTCAGGTCGACCTGTCCTATCGCCTGATCTGGGGTGAAGAACCGCAGCGCACCCCAATGCCGCGCGTGATCAACACGGCGATGGGTGACAACACCTTTGGCGAAGGCCGTCTTGCCGTCATCGACTTTGAGCCAAGCGATCTGTTCGATGATCCCGAGGCGATGACCATCTTCGTGGACTCGCCCCACGCCGAAACCTCGGATGGTGTATTGCAGCGTAACCCTGATACGGGTGGGTTGCGGCTGGCATTCTCGTTCCAACCGGGTGAGCGGAACCACGTCGAACTGCGTGCACAGTTGATGAAAGACAAGCAACCGGCCTCTGAGGTCTGGCTGTACCGTTGGACCATATGAGCCGCGACCTTCATATCATGCCACCAGAGACCCCTTTGGCGATGCCAGCGCAGAATTTCCGCGCAGGGTTCCGCGATGCGCAAGTGCCGGGGGGCCGCCGCCCATCGGCTGGCTTCTGGCGCGCGCTTGCGTTCTCACCCGCGATGGCTGCGACGCTGGGCTTACTCTGGGTCATGGCCGACTGGTTTTCGTCGGAAGGGATCAATCTGGTGGAAGGTATCCTTCTGACCTTGATCTCGTTCAATTTCTTCTGGATTGCCTTCACGGTCTGCACGGTTTTGCTGGGCATGGTGTCGCTGTCTCGGCAAGAGCCGCCGCAGCGACAGAATCACGCGCAACCGCTGCGCGTTGCCCTGTTGATGCCCGTCTACAACGAAGTTCCGTGGAATGTTCTGGGGAATGCCCGGACGATGCTGGAGGACCTGCGCGCGCAGGGGGGGCAGCACCATTATGCCATGTTCATCCTGTCCGACACCCGCGATCCCGAAATCGCAGCGCAGGAACAGGCCAGTATCGAAGCGTTGCGCACCACGCTCGCCCCGGGGCTGGAGCTCTATTACCGTCGGCGCGAACAGAATACGGACCGCAAGGTCGGAAATATTGCCGATTGGGTCAGTCGCTGGGGCGCTGATTGGGACGCGATGCTGGTGCTGGATGCTGACAGCCTGATGACCGGCCAAGCAATACTGCGCCTGACCGACTCGTTGGCACGCGACCCCGGCGCGGGCCTGATCCAAAGCTATCCCCAACTGATCGGTGCGCAGTCGGTTTTTGCCCGCATGCAGCAGTTCGCCAACGGGGTTTACGGCATTGCCTTTGCCGAAGGTCTGGCCCGCTGGTGCGGGCAAGAGGGCAACTATTGGGGCCATAACGCCATTATCCGCACCAAGGCTTTCGCCAATTGCGCAGGTCTGCCGAAGCTGCGGTCGCTGAGCGGTCAGGAAAAGCTGATCATGAGCCATGATTTCGTCGAGGCCGGGCTGATGCGCCGTGCCGGATGGGGCGTGCGGTTCCTGCCGCGCATCCGTGGGTCTTACGAGGAGACACCGCCGACGCTGATTGATCACGCATTGCGGGACAGGCGCTGGTGCCAGGGCAACTTGCAACACCTGAAACTGTTGGACTCTGCCGGGTTCCGGGCCGTATCGCGGTTCCATATGTTCCACGGTGCGGTTGGATACCTGATGTCACCGCTTTGGTTCGCCCTGCTGGTCATGTGGGCGCTTATCGGTCAGGGCCAAGACGCTTCGGTTCTGCACTATTTCAGCCCCGATAACCCTCTGGTCCCCCAATGGCCGGAAATGTCGGAAACCCGGCACGTCCTGATCATTCTGGTCATGTACGCCATGCTGCTGGCCCCCAAAGTGCTTGGCGTTCTGGCCCTGCCCCTAAGCGGTATGCGCTATGCCGAATTTGGCGGAGGCTCCAAGTTCCTGACCTCATTTCTGGCCGAGGTGGTCCTGTCCATCCTCTATGCCCCGATCCTTATGGTGCAGCAGATGATCGCCGTTTTCCGCACAGCGTTTGGCGTGCAAAAAGGCTGGTCTCCGCAGGCGCGCGATGGCGGCAGCTATGGGCTGCGCACCTTGATCCTGTGCCATGCGCTGGAAACCGTCAGTGGCATCGCCCTGAGTGTCGGCATCCTGTCCGGCCTTGTGTCGATCTGGCTGGCTCCAATTGCCATAAGCCTAGCATTTGCCATCCCGCTGTCGGCGCTCAGCGGCGTATCATCTGCACCCGCGCGCCGTATGGTCGGGATGAAAGAAGATGTTCAGGAACCCGCGATCACCAGATCGGCCCGCCGACACCGCGATGAGTTAAAGCGCCTGATCGAGGGTAAGGGCGTCATGACACCTGCCGAGTAAGGGGCTTTGATCAGCCCCCCGGCAGCCCCTCATACCAATCAACCATCATATCGGCCCACCCCTTTGGCACGTTGTGCCCACCGGGAAATAGCGCGAATTCCAACGCGCTGCCATCGGCGCAGCCACTCCAGTGACGGCGCATGAATTGGCCGGTTGTGGAAAAGCCGGTTGGCTTGGTGTCTGCGCAATCGTTGGCCACTCGCCATATTTCCAACCCGGCAAAAATGTCCCCCTGATGGAAGCGGCCTCCGCCAAGGATACGGCCCTCCAGCGGGACCACATTGTCCGTCCAGCCATGCGTGTGAAACATGCGCACAGGTCCCTCACAGCTTTGGGGATGAGGTCGCCAAAACCCACCCGATACCGGCACATAGGCCGAGAATGTTTCGGGCGCAGCACAGGCCAGATAGTAGACCATGAAGGCCCCTGCCGAAAACCCGCCCAGCACCACGCGGTCAGCATCCACGCCAAACCGGTCCGAGGCATCCTGCACTACTTCGGTCAGGAATGCGGTTTCGTCCCTGCCTTCCCATCCGGGGAAAAAGTTCCAGCTTTGGCGTCCATTTCGCTCTGACCCTTCAGGCGCCATAACCGCATAGCCACGGGCCAGCAGAGGATCGACCATACTGCGGTTTTTCAATGTTCCCGTCGCGGTGCCGCCATACCCGTGCAAAAATACCACCAGCGGCGGATTTTCGGCCTGTGGCAGCTCGATGTGATACCCGCCCGAAGCCGTTTCGCACATCCCATCCTGATCGGCACAGGCGGCAAAGCCGGTCTGACCTGCAAGCGAAAGGCCAAGTGCCAATGTCACCGTTCGCATCATAGCTATTCCTTTTCATACTCGCGTACAGGCAGCCCCGAACGCACCCATCCCGGACCCGCAGCAGACCCGAGCATACCTTCGGGAACGTCGATAATGTTCACAAACCCGGCCTCGCTCAGACGATTGCTCAGCCGGGCCGAGCGGACGCCACGCGCGCAAATCAAGGCGATTGCCGCGGTCCGGTCGCCGTTTGTCAATTGATCCAACGCGTCGACAAAATCCTCCCGGCGCATGTCCAGCGGTGCCGCACCTTCTCCGACGCCTGTCGCCGCCCATTCTCGAGGCGTGCGGATATCCAGCAACAATATCTCACCAGAAACAGCCTGCTGGTGCGCATCCCGGACCCCAAGCTGCCCACCCGCGTAAACCGGAGGGATCAGCCGGTATTCGCGGATCGCGAACCCTGTTGCCACGATGCCGACCGCGCCAAGCATGACCCATCTGCGTGTTCTATCTGTCTGACCTGCCACGTCGCATTCTCCTCAACCGGCAAGACGGGTTTATCACAGTCCCTGTTTCTAATCCGCGCCAAAATTCAGTGCTGCAATCAAGATCATGTCATTTTCAAACGAAAACTTCGCCTTGAATGCAGGGGTAGGACGAAGTGCAAAACTTGCAATAGCTGGACAGCCGGAAAAATTTCCTTACAAAATCAGTACCAATTTTGACCGCCCAGACCGGAGTATCGCACTTGTCCCTATTCCTCATCGCGGCCCTTCCCTTTCTCGGCGCTGTGTTTCCAGCCCTTCTTATCAGGGCAGGACGAAACGCAGCTGCATCCGCCGCGGGGCTAACCACCTTTCTGGCCCTGATGGGTTTGCTCATCCATATCCCGACGGTCATGCGGGGTGATGTCGTGACCGCTCGGTTCGATTGGATCCCCGGTCTTGGGCTGAACGCCAATTTCATGCTGGACGGTTTGGGGTTTCTCTTTGCCCTGCTGATCCTGGGGATCGGGTTGCTGATCATACTCTACGCCCGGTTTTACCTGTCACGCGAAGATCCGATGGGGCAGTTCTATACCTACCTGCTGCTGTTCCAGGGCGCGATGGTCGGCATTGTTCTGTCTGACAATATCCTTCTTCTGCTTATTTTCTGGGAACTTACGTCGCTGAGTTCATTCTTGCTGATCGGCTACTGGAAACACCTCCCCGAAGGCCGCCAAGGGGCGCGAATGGCGCTGGCTGTCACGGGATCAGGCGGGCTTGCCATGATTGCGGGAATGCTGATCCTGGGTAATATCGTCGGCTCTTACGACCTGAGCGTCATTCTTCAGAACAAAGAGCTGATCCAGTCGTCGCCATACTATCTGCCTGCCTTGATCCTGATCCTGCTGGGGTGTTTCACCAAGTCGGCCCAATTCCCGTTTCACTTCTGGTTGCCGCATGCGATGGCTGCGCCAACGCCCGTTTCAGCCTACCTGCACTCTGCCACGATGGTGAAAGCCGGGCTTTTCCTGATGGCGCGGATGTGGCCGGTTCTGGCCGGAACCGATGCGTGGTTCTATATCGTTGCGACAACAGGGTTGGTCACAATGTTGATCGGTGCCTGCATCGCGCTGTTCAAAGATGACCTGAAGGCGTTGTTGGCGTTTTCCACGGTGTCACACTTGGGATTGGTCACGATGTTGCTGGGCTTTGGCACCAAGTTCGCAGCCGTGGCCGCCGTTTTCCACATCATCAACCACGCGACCTTCAAGGCCGCCCTGTTTATGACCGCAGGCATTGTCGATCATGAGACCGGAACCCGCGATATCAAGCGGCTGGGCGGTCTGCGTCAGTTGATGCCGATAACCTTCACCATCGGAACGATTGCAGCACTGTCAATGGCAGGGCTGCCACCCCTGAACGGCTTTTTGTCCAAGGAGATGATGCTGGAAGAAACCGTTCACACGACGTGGTTGAATTCACACTATCTGGTGCCGGGTCTGGCTTTGCTGGCGGCGCTGTTCTCGGCTGCTTATTCATTCCGTTTCGTCAGCCATGTGTTTCTTGGCCCACAGCGGAGCGATTACCCCGCCCATCCACATGATCCTCCGGTTGGGCTTTGGCTGGCCCCGGCTTTCCTTGTGGTGCTTGTTGTGCTGATTGGCTTGTATTCCGCGGCCATAGTAGGGCCTCTGGTCGCCGTCGTCTCCAGTGCGGTGATTGGCGGCGAGAAACTCCCCTACTACTCGCTGAAGCTGTGGCACGGCTTTACGCCTGCGCTTTACATGTCCGTTGTCGCTACGCTGGGCGGTCTGTTCCTGCTGGCCCTCCACCGCCGGGGCGAGCAGCTTTGGAACGCCCTTCCCCGCCCCGAGGCCAAAGCGATCTTTGACAGTGTCATTGGCGCATTCACGGGTCTCAGCAGGTGGGTCACAGACGCGCTGCATAATGGTGTCATTAGCCGTTACGCCATCATCCTGATCGCCTTCACGCTCGGACTGGGGTACTACGCCTATTCGACCGGGACGCTGGGGGCCGCTACGCGCGAGGCCCTGCCCGCGCCAATCATTCCGTTTATCGGTTGGATCTGTCTGGTGGGTGCGACGCTGGCGATTATGTGGTTCCACCGCAATCGGTTGCTGTCGCTGGTCCTGATCGGAGTCGTCGGGCTGATTGTTTCAATGGCGTTCAACTACCTCTCGGCCCCCGATCTGGCCCTGACGCAGATCTCGGTTGAGGTGGTGACCATGATCCTTCTGCTGCTGTCACTGAACTTTCTGCCGACGGATACGCCTTGGGACAGCACCGCAACCCGGCGATGGCGGGACGCGGCCATTTCGGTTGTCGCTGGGCTTGGCTCGGGCGCATTGATCTATGCGCTCATGCTGCGGGACTTTGCGTTTCCAACCATTTCCGAGTTCCACCTTGCCAATTCGTACAAAGGCGGCGGAGGCACCAATGTCGTCAACGTGATCCTGGTCGATTTCCGGGGTTTTGATACCTTTGGCGAGATCATCGTGCTGGGGATTGCGGCACTGATCATTTTTGCCCTGACAGAATCCGTGCTGGGAACGAATGTGCGCAGCTATCTGCTGAACCGCAAACCGCACTGGCCGCAATCGGGTGATTCACACCCTCTCATGATGGTGGTCGTGACGCGCATGATGATGCCAATTGCGCTGATGGTGGGGGCCTATATCTTCTTCCGTGGCCACAATCAGCCCGGAGGCGGCTTTATCGCTGGTCTGATCGTCGCCATTGCCTATCTGATGCAATACATGGCCAGCGGCTATACGTGGGCCATTGAACGGCAGCGGTTCTATTATCACGGCACAATCGGCTGGGGTGTCCTGATCGCTGCTGCGACCGGTCTGGGTGCGTGGTTCAACGAACGTCCCTTCCTGACCAGCGACTTCGGCTATTTGCACTGGCCCCCGTTGGAAGAGTTCGAATGGGCAACGGCAATGCTGTTCGACACAGGCGTTTTCCTGGCGGTTCTGGGCGCTGTCATGCTGGCTTTGGACAGTCTGTCACGGTTTGCCTGGCAGCCCGGCATGGCGCAGGAATTCCCGATGGATATCAACCCGCTGCGGGATAATCCGCCGGAAGAAGAACAAGAAAAGGAGCAAGCCTGATGGAAGCGCTTGTCGCCTCGGCCGTTGGCATCATGACGGCCGCCGGGATTTTCCTTATCCTGCGCCGCAGAACCTTTCCGGTCATTCTGGGTCTGTCCTTGCTGACCTACGCCGTGAACGTCTTCCTGTTTGCCACCGGGCGGCTGGCACTGAACGCACCTGCCGTTTTGAACAAATACGAAGACGTGCCCTATACTGACCCACTGCCACAGGCGCTGGTGCTGACGGCCATTGTGATCTCGTTCGGGATGACGGCGGTGATCGTCATGATCTCATTGTCGGCGTATCTGTCGTCCAGGGATGACCATATCGACATGACCGCGCAGGACAGCGTGGATGCGCCGGGAGAAGATGCATGAACCATTGGATCGTTGCGCCGGTCGTCCTTCCTGCGGTCCTGGCCCCGTTTATTATCATGGTCCTGCGGTACCATCTGGACCTGCAACGCATCTTCTCGGTTGCCGGGGTGGTTGGTCTGCTGGGGATAGCCCTGACGATTACCGCACAGGCGGCGGGAGGCGACATTCAGGTCTATGAGCTGGGCAACTGGCCTGCGCCGTTCGGTATTGTTCTGGTACTGGACCGGCTGTCCGCCATGATGGTCCTGCTGACTGCACTTTTGGCACTGCCGATTGTGCTATATGCCATCGCGTCGGGCTGGGACGACCGGGGCAAGCATTTCCACGCCCTGTTCCACTTTCAACTGATGGGCGTATGCGGTGCCTTCCTGACCGGCGACGCCTTTAACCTGTTTGTTTTCTTCGAGGTTCTGCTGATCGCCTCCTACGGTCTGATGACCCATGGCGGCGGTGCGGTGCGACTGAAAGCAGGTGTGCAATACGTCGCTTATAACTTGCTGGGCTCGACCCTGTTCCTGTTCGCACTGGGAACGCTTTATGCCGTGACCGGCACGCTGAACATGGCAGACATGGCGGTGCGCGTGGCCGAACTCCCGGCCGAGGACACGGCCCTGTTGCGGGTCGGCGCGGTGCTGTTGCTGTTGGTGTTCTGTATCAAAGCCGCAGTGCTGCCCCTGCATTTCTGGCTGCCCGCCAGTTACGCGAACGCCCCGCTGCCTGTCGCAGCACTGTTTGCCATCATGACCAAGGTCGGGGCCTATTCGATCCTGCGGATGTACACCCTGGGTTTCGGCCCCGAGGTCGAAGCGACGCAAGGACTGGTGGGCGCGTGGCTGCAACCGGCTGCTCTGGTAACGCTGGCAGTGGGCACGATCGGCATACTTGGCGCGCAGCATGTCGCGCGGATGGTGGCCTTTTGCGCCATCGCGTCGATGGGAACGCTGCTGATTGCCGTTTCGCTGTTCACAGAAACCGCCACGACTGCGGCGCTGTACTATATCTACCATTCGACCCTCGCGACCGCCCTGCTGTTCCTGGTGGCTGATCTGGTAATGGAACGTCGCGGCGGAGCGATTGCCCCCACGCGCCCGATGCCCCAAAGCGGATTGATTTCGGCCCTGTTCTTTGTCGGGGCCATCGCATTGGCGGGGATGCCGCCTCTGTCCGGTTTTGTCGGCAAATTGTTGGTTCTGGACGCCGCGCGCGATGCAAGCGACGCAAACGCGATCTGGGCGGTGATCCTGATTGGCTCATTCGTCACGATAGTCGGGCTGGCGCGGGCCGGGTCGCTGATCTTTTGGAAGAGTCACGACGCGCAACACAACCCGGAAACGGACCAAGAAGGCGAAGATGGTGTTGACGCTGTACCGGCGCCAGAACCGCAGCCGGGTCTTGCCTTTACTGCGGTCTTTACGCTTGTTCTTGGCCTTGTCCTACTGACCCTGTTCGCGGGACCTGCACTGCAATACGCCAGCCGCACCGCCGAGCAGTTGTTTACCCCGGAAGACTATATCTCAGCCGTATTGGGAGACGAAGAATGATGAGACTCCTGCACCGGATATTTCCACACCCCCATCTGACATTTCTGTTGACGGTTGTGTGGGTTCTGCTGGCGAACAAGCCTTCGCTGAACTCGTTGGTGTTCGGCCTGATTTTGGGGATCATCATCCCGTTCGTCACACAACCCTACTGGCCCGATCGACCGAAACTGCGAAACTGGCCCATGGTGGTGGAATACATTCTGGTCGTGCTCTGGGATATCGTCGTGGCCAATGTCACTGTCGCCCGGATCATCCTGTTCAAGCGTGATGCAGACCGCCAACCCAATTGGATCAGCATTCCGCTGGAGCTGCGCACGCCCGAGGCCATCACCGTTCTGGCCGGGACCATTACAATGACGCCGGGCACGGTCAGCAGCGATCTGTCAGCGCAAGGTCACTGCCTTTTGGTTCATTGCCTGGACGCCCCTGACCCCGAGGCAGTGCGCGACCAAATCAAGCAGCGCTATGAACGCCGGCTCAAGGAGATTTTCGAATGATCGACTATGCCATCTGGTTTGCTTTTGCGTGTTTCGGGACTGCCATCATGATGTGTCTGTGGCGGATCATTACTGCAGACGGCGTCGGCACCCGTGTGCTGGCGCTGGATACGATGGTGATCAATACCATCGCCCTTCTGATCCTGTATGGCCTGTCCCTGGGGACCGAAATCTTTTTCGAATCCGCCATGATCATTGCCATGCTGGGGTTCGTCTCAACCGTGGCTTACGCGCGTTTCATGCTGCGCGGCAACATTATCGAGTGAGGGCGGTATGGCATTCATCTTCGAACTTCTGATCGCCTTCTTTCTGGTCATCTCGGGGATTTTCGGGTTCGTGGGCTCATATGGGATGATCAAGCTGAAAGACCCGATGTCGCGCCTTCACGCGCCAACCAAAGCGACAACTCTGGGGGTTGGCGGCGTGCTTGTGGCCTCGATCATCCATTCCGTTCTGATCGAGCACAATCTGTCCCTGCATGAGTTGCTGATCACCCTTTTTTTGTTCCTGACAGCGCCAATCACGGCCCTGTTCATTGCAAAGTGGCACATTCACCGCCATGAAAAACCCGAGAACCTGCCAGACGCGGGCGAGGATGAGCTTTGGGCCACCCACGCCGTCGAACAGGTTGAGGACGTACCGGACCATACGGCGAATTAACGATATGAATACACCTCCGCTGCCTCTGACCCGCGATCTGGTTCTCATTGGCGGCGGTCACACCCACGCCCTGCTACTGCGGAAATGGGGGATGGACCCGCTGCCGGGGGCGCGGGTTACGGTGATCAACCCCGGCCCGACCGCGCCGTATTCGGGCATGCTGCCGGGGTTTGTCGCCGGGCACTATGACCGGCACGCCCTGAACATTGATCTGGTCAAACTGGCGCGGTTCGCAGGGGCGCGCATCGTTCTGGGGGCTGTGGACGGGATCGACCTGAAGGACCGGCATGTGCATGTGCCCGGACGCCCTCCGATCGCGTTTGACGTGGCTTCAGTCAACGTGGGTATCACCTCGGACATGCCGCGGCTTGAGGGCTTTGCGGAACACGCAATACCCGCCAAACCGCTGGGGCCGTTTGCCGCAAAATGGGGCGCTTATGTTGACCAAAGCGGCCCTGCTGCGGTGGTCGTTATTGGCGGCGGTATCGCGGGCGTCGAGCTGGTCATGGCCATGGCCCATGCCCTGAAGTCCAGAAACCGACCCGCGCAGGTTACTTTGATTGACAATGCCCAAGCCCTGACCGCAACGCAGGACAAGGCCGCATCGACGATAAGGCGCTCGATGGCAGGGCTCGGCATTGACGTCGTCGAAGGCGCAACCATCACCCGGATTACAAACGATCATGTGCTGCTTGAGGGCGGGCGTCAGATTCCGGCAACATTCGTAACCGGTGCCGCCGGAGCCCGCGCCCATGAGTGGGTCGGCCAGACGGGGCTGGATTTGCAGGACGGCTTTATTCAGGTCGACGGGCACCTTCAATCCAGTGACCCGGCTGTTTTTGCTGCCGGGGATTGCGCGCATCTGACCGAAAGCCCAAGACCCAAGGCGGGCGTCTATGCGGTCAGAGAAGCCCCCATTCTTTTCAACAACTTGCGCGCAGCTCTTGGCGCTGGAAAACTGCGCCGCTATGTTCCGCAAAAGGACTACCTGAAACTTGTGTCTCTGGGCGGAAAATCCGCGTTGGCCGAACGCCTCGGCACCTCGTTCAGTGGTGGGTTGATGTGGAAATGGAAGGACCACATCGACCAGACATTTATGAACAAATTTCGTCACCTGCCTCAGATGGCGCAGCCTGCGTTGCCCCGCGCCCACGCCGCTGGGTTGGAAAGCGCGGTCGGTGACAAGCCAATGTGCGGGGGATGCGGTGCCAAGATCGGGCGGGATGCGTTGCGGGATGCGCTGCGCACACTGCCCAAACCCGACCGCACGGATGTGACGCCGCTGCCCAATGACGACGCCGCCCTTCTGCAAATTGGAAACGCACGGCAGGTCATGACATCGGATCACCTGCGCGGATTCACACTCGACCCGGTTCTGATGACACGGATTGCCGCCGTGCACGCGCTTGGCGATATCTGGGGGATGGGGGCGGCACCGCAGGCAGCAACGGCGACGATCATTTTGCCACGGATGTCCCCGGACTTGCAGCATCGCACGATGGTCGAGGTTATGACGACAGCCAACGACGTGATCCGAGCAGCCGGTGCCGAAATCGTCGGCGGTCACAGTTCCATGGGGGACGAATTGACCATCGGTTTCACCCTGACCGGCCTGTGTGAGCGCGACCCGATCACACTGGCCGGTGCGCGCCCGGGTGATGCCCTGATCCTGACCAAACCATTGGGCAGCGGTATCCTGATGGCCGCTGAAATGGCTGGTGCGGCAGACGGGGCGTGGGTCACCAAGGCATTTCAACAGATGGTCCAACCGCAGGATGTAGCCTCGCGCATTCTGACCGACGCCCATGCCATGACAGACGTAACCGGGTTTGGCCTTGCAGGGCACCTTCTGGGTATCTGCGAAGCGTCAGACTGCGGCGCAACCCTGGACACCGACGTCATACCGATCATGCCCGGCGCACTTGAACTGAGCGAAGACGGTGTCAGATCCACGCTGTTCAATGACAATCGCGCGCTGGCGCCCGAGTTGCCCTCCGGCGGCAAGATCGACCTGTTGTTTGACCCGCAAACGGCCGGAGGCTTATTGGCTGCCGTTTCCCCTGATCACGCGCACCAAACCTGTACGGCGCTGCGCGAGGCGGGATATCCCGCAGTTGTCATCGGCCAAATGGCGGACACACCCGGTCTGCGCCTTCAAAGCTGATCCAAAACCTGTTGGATCTGTGCCGCCGCGCTGTCCAAGCTCGCGTCGTCTAACCTGAGGACATCGACATTGGCGATGACCGGCGCTGTGCGCGCCCGGCTGGACTTGGCATAAGCCGGATCATAGTGCTGTTCCATCAAGGCGCGGGTCAGGCCCTTCTTGTCCCCTGCGTCGATCAAGGACAGCCACCCATCCACAATATCGTGACCCCGGTGAGACCGGAGCGGAGACAGCCGATCCCGCAACCTGTCACCGTCTGACAACACGTCGTCATAGGCCGACACCAGATAGGCCGAGCGTGCTTCAATCGCGGCGGTAATCTGAATACGGGGCGCGCTTCGAAGCGCGGACCAGATGGTTGGGGGCAAGATCAACGACCCTATTTTCGAAGACTCCGCTTCCACCACGACCGGACGGGCGGGATCCAGCAGGCACAGACGGGCTGCCAGCGCGGATTCGAAGGCCTTCTGGCTGGGCTGTCCTCCGGGCATTTCACCCAGCAAGGACCCCCGGTGATTTGCCAGCCCTTCTAGATCGAGCACCTGAACGCCACACGCGCCGAGCTTGGCCAGCAATTCGGTCTTTGCAGTGCCCGTGTACCCGTCCAGCGCAATCAAGCGGTGGGGCAACGGGTCATCGTACAGGTAACGGTTCACCAACCTGCGATAGGTGCGATAGCCGCCTTCGACGACCTCGGCGCGCCAGCCGATTTGCTGCAACATCCAGGTGAACGACCCTGACCTTTGCCCTCCGCGCCAGCAATAGACCAAGGGCTTCCACCCTCCTTCGTGGTGGGACAGGCTATGTTCGATGTGGTTTGCCGCATTCCGAAACACTAGCGCCGCGCCCAGCTTTCGCGCCAGAAAGGGGCTTTGCTGCACATATATCGTCCCGACGCGTGCACGTTCTTCATTGTCCAGCACCGGCAGGTTCATCGCGCCGGGCAAATGATCCTCGGCAAATTCCGCCGGGCTGCGCACGTCAATCACGGCATCGAAACCATGCGCATAAAGCTCGGGCAGATTGGAGAATTTCAGAACCATGTCAGCGGTCTAACCTGCCCTGCCCGGTTTGAAAAGAACAGCGATCACGCATCAACTGCCTCGATCAGGTCGGGGCCGGAGGCCCGGTTGGAATTCACCGCCGGATCCACCCGGTGAAAGCTCAGAACATCCTCGGCACCTGGCTGCATCAATCGCGCGGCCCCCTTGCCGGCTTCGCCCAACCACAAAGGCCAGGCGTCTTGCTCAAGGATCAGGGGCATGCGGTGGTGGATCGCGCTCAGGTGTTTGTTGGCAGGGGTTGTGACAATTGCGCATGTCCCTTGCCGCGCACCGTCTGCCCCCCAGTTCTGCCAGACACCGGCAAAGGCTATGGGCGCGCCATCGTTACGCTGTATGTACCAAGGCAGTCGGTCACCTTGATCCGTCTTGGTCCATTCATAAAACCCGGTGGCCACGATCAGGCAGCGTCGTTCACGGCAGGCCGCACGAAAGGCAGGTTTCTCGGCCAGCGTTTCGGCCCGCGCGTTGATCAGCAAGGGACCGGCGGTTTCCGTCTTGTACCAATGCGGCAGAAACCCCCATCGCAGCGGGTCCAGCGTGCGGCCGTTTTCTCCGGCCCGCACCACATGCACCTGATTTGTCGGGCAAACATTGAAATTGGGCACTTCTGGCAACGTATTGGCAGGCCGGGCCGCAAAAAGCTGCGCCATTGCGTCGTTGGGAAGAGTTATTGCAAACCGTCCGCACATGAGTAATGAACCATCAACAGTATTTCCTACAGGCACAGGTTCTCACGGGGTCATATGCAAAATCAAACAGCGAGTTCCCTGAAAAGTAAGGCGCTGTCGGCGCTGGAAACGGGCAAGCTGCAGCAGGCATTGAAAAAAGCACAGCTTGGTCTCAAGAAATTTCCCAAGGACACGGACTTTCACGCCATTTCCGGCTTTGTCCTGACCGAGATGAAGCAGTATCGAAAGTCGATACCCCATTTCGTCGAAGCCTCACGGATGAAACCAGACGATCCGCAATTCGTCGAAAACCTTGCCAACGCGCTGATGCAAACCGGTCAAATTCCCAAGGCGCTGGAATTTGCCGAACAAAAGCTCGAGAAGTTCCCGAACAACAAGGAACTGACCCGCGTCATCGACGAAATCCAGCAAAAGGGCAGCAACTGGCGTCTGATCATCGACTATACCACCAGAAAGCTGGCCTCTGACCCGGATAACGCCGGCCATTTGTCAGCCCGCGCGCGGGCCTATGGGCGCATCGCCTTTGTCGAGGACAGCGCGCGGGATATTGCCCGGGCCTATGCGCTTGAGCCTGACAACCACAATATTGCCTTCCAGATGGCCGTTAACCTGCATCAGAGCGGGGACAAGGCAGGGTCTAAGGCCATTATGCAGCAGATTCTGACCGAAGAACCCGGGCACGTGGCGACGCTGTTCCAGCTCTCGACTATGGCGAACGCGGAAACTGCACCAGACCTGATGCAAGCGGTTGAATCGGCCCGCAAAGCCCAGGAACACGAACTTTCTGAGTTGGAATTCGCCAAGGCCGAACTGATCTCAAAGACTGAGGGGCTGGGCGCCGCGCTTCCTCAATTTGCGCGGGCCAATGCAGTCCAGCACGAAGCAAACCCGTATGATTTCCAGGCAGAAGAAGAAAAGCTGACGCAGATCACGGACCTGTTCCCAATTGGGGTCGATCCCGTCGTGGCTGACCTTTCTGAATCTCCCAAACCCGTATTTGTTCTGGGCCAACCCCGTTCCGGCACCACCTTGATGGAAATGATGCTAAGCTCTGATCCCGAAATTGCGGGGTGCGGAGAGCTTACGATTGCCGGTGACCTGTCCCAAGCACACTTGAAGACAGGCAAACGGTTCGGTGAACGAGACGCGGAGGAGCTTGCGCGGGAATTCCGCCAGTTGATGCCCCCGATCCCTGACGATTCAGTCGCGTTTGTCGACAAGATGCCGCACAACTTTCAGCGTGCGGGCTTCCTGCTGTCGGCCTTCCCCAACGCCAAAGTCATCAACATGTTGCGCGACCCAAGGGATGTTGGTCTGTCCAAATGGATCAGAAGATTCCCCGCTGGCGGGATGCGCTATGCCTCAAACCTTGAGGCAATTGCCCACACTGCAAACCTGTACCGTCGCTATATGACGCATTGGAACGCTGTGTTCGGCGATAGAATACTGACAGTTCCTTACGAAAAGCTGGTCGCTGATCCCAAGACCTACAGCCAGCAGGTTGCCGAATTCTGTGATATCAAATGGTCCGAAACCATGATGCATCCGGAAAAGAACACCAAACAGGTCAGAACGGCCAGCATCGACCAGGTGCGCAAGAAAATCTCGACCAAGTCCATAGGCGGTTGGCGCGACGTTTCAGAGCATCTTCAACCGATGCTGCAAGGGTTCGACGCAGAGCTTTGGCCGGAATACGATTTCAGCTAACGGATCCGAAATAAAAAAGGCCGCATCGACTGATGCGGCCTGATCTTTGTTCTCTAAGTCGCGTTACTTCTGCTTGATGCGACCATCCAGATACGGCGTGTAAGGCGCGTTTTCTGCAAGGTATTCCGCTGTCACATCGGCCAGATCCGGGCCAAAATCGTAGGCGTTCTTGTCGTCACCTTCGAACATGCTGTACCCGTCTCCGCCATTGCGGACGTAGTTGTTCGTGACAACCAAATAGGTCGCGGCGGGATCAATCGGCGTAAAGCCGTCGCCGTCGGCCACCATGACTTCGGTGATACGGCCTTCATTCGGTGCAACAGACGGATCCCATGTGAAGGTCATGCCCGCCACCTGTGGGAAGCGGCCCTTCACCTCTTCGACTTGGCTTACGCCGTTTTCCAGCGCGTCGATCACGCCCTGACCGCTGATCTCAAAGGTCGAAAGCGTGTTCTGGAACGGCAGAACCGTCAGCACTTCGCCCATGGTCACATCGCCCGAGTCGATTGAGGCCCGCAGACCACCCGAATTGGCAATCGCGATCTGAGCGCCCTGATCCGCGACCCGCGCCAACATCGCGTCCGCAACGAGGTTGCCCATCTGACATTCCTGAACGCGGCAAACATCGCGGTTTCCTTCGATCGCATCAGCAGAGCTGGCAACCACGCGCTGTTTCATTTCCTCGATCGGGGCACCCATCTCGGCCACACGCGCGGCGATATCGGGGTCCGGAGTAACCGAGGCATCCAGCAGGATTGGCTCACCTTCTGCCGATACAAGGTTTCCGTCATCGTCAAAGGTCAGCGTGATCTCGCCCAGATACTTGGAATAGGCATAGGCCTGAACGACCGGAACGTCGCCGACCATCACGGGGTAAGACCCCGCCGCGCCCTCTTGCGTATTGGACAAAAGCGTATGCGAGTGCCCGCCCACGACTAGATCCAGCCCCGGAACTTTCTCGGCAATCTCGATATCCTTGGCCAAACCCACATGGGTCAGGGCGATGACGATATTCACACCCTCGGCCTTCAGCGCTTCGACATCAGCGGTCAGGCTTTCGATCTCGTCCTGAAATACGACGTCCTTGCCGGGGCTTGAGGTTTCCACCGTGTCCGTCGCCAGAGCCGAAACGATCCCGATTTTCTGGCCGCCCAGCTCGAGGACAACATGCCCATCAACGCGATCTTTCAGTTCCGCCGAAGACGACAGGTCCAGGTTCCCCGAGATAACGGGAAAGCTGACAACGTCAATAAACGCGGCCAGACCTTCGGGGCCGTCGTCGAATTCGTGGTTTCCAACGGCCATGACATCATAGCCGATTGCTTCCATGAACTCGGCTTCGGCTGCGCCCTTGTAGGTCGTATAGAACAGCGAGCCCTGGAAAGGGTCACCAGCATCCAGCAAAAGGTAATTCTCGCCGCTCAACGCATCGCGACGGGCGTCCACGATCGTTTTCAAGCGCGCAACGCCGCCAAAGCATTTGCCTTCAGCTTCATCTTCGGTATCGCACGTTGAATCATATTTATTGATGGACTCGATGCGGCTGTGAATGTCGTTAGTGTGCAGAATCGTCAGCTTGTATTCGGCCAGCGCCATGCCTGCGGTCAGGCCCAAAACGGCGGCCGAAGCCAGGAAACGGGTCAACATATTGAAACTCCCTGTTGTTATTGGGCGTGATGGTGCGCTCTGCTGCTCGAAGAGTCAAAGGGGGAAATCCATCTTGATTCTACCCGTCGCGCGGGGCATCACGACCCCATGCTGATTTACAAGATTTTCCGGGCCGATGAATGGGCCACGCTGCAGGCCAACGGTGAATCCAATGGCGCCCCGATTGACGTTTCGGATGGGTATGTTCATTTCTCGACCGCGACGCAGGCCGCTGAAACCGCGGCCAAACACTTTGCGGGTGTCACCGGGCTGACCCTGCTGGCCTGCGACGCGGACGCGATGGGCGATAACCTGAAATGGGAGGTGTCGCGGGGTGGCGCATTGTTCCCACACCTTTATCGCAAAATCCGCATGACGGATGTTGTCTGGTCACGTCCCTTGCCGTTTGACGGAACCGCGCACCAATTCCCCGAGGAGATGGAATGACAGCCTATATCGACCCCGAGCGCGCGCAATTCGAGGCGTTCAAAGCGCTAGACCGCGACCATCCGATCGAGATGCTGAATCTGGTAAAATTCCGGGCCAAGGCCCAATATCCCGTCGATCACGATCTGGCGGAGGCTGACTTGACCGGCGCGCAGGCCTATCGGAATTACGGAACCGAAACCGCGCCGATTATCGCCCGTTTGGGGGCATCCATACTGTGGCGCGGCGCGTTCCAGACAACCCTGATCGGCCCCGATGACGAAAGCTGGGATGCCATGTTTATTGCCCGTTACCCTACTGCGCATGCCTTCCTTGAGATGGTCACGGACCCAACCTATCAAATGGCGGTTGTGCATCGTCAGGCAGCGGTTGAAACCTCTCGCCTGATCCGTTGCGCTCCGGTTCAGGGCGGAGAGTCGTTCGGATGAAACTGACCGAGAAAATTGGCCTTGCCGCCTTGCACCGGATGGACCCAGAAGCAGCCCATGGGCTGTCGATCAAAGCCTTGAAAGCTGGGCTGGCCCCGGCACCGGGACCGATTACGTCGCCTCGGCTGCGTACGACGGTTGCAGGGCTTGATCTTCCGAACCCGGTCGGATTGGCCGCCGGGTTCGACAAGAACGGAGAGGTCCTGACCCCGCTGTCTCGTGCAGGGTTCGGGTTCATTGAGGTCGGCGCAGTCACGCCGCGCCCCCAACCCGGCAATCCGAAACCACGCCTGTTTCGCCTGACCGAAGACAGGGCCGCCATCAACCGATTTGGCTTTAACAACGAAGGCATGGAGGTCATGGCACGCCGTCTGGCGCAGCGTCCCAAGGACGCCGTGATCGGCCTGAACCTTGGTGCGAACAAGGACAGCGATGACCGACCGGGTGATTTTGCCAAGGTACTGGGCCATTGCGCCCCGCATCTGGATTTTGCCACGGTGAATGTGTCGTCTCCCAACACTGAAAAACTCAGGGACTTGCAGGGTAAAGCTGCGCTGAGTGCCCTGTTGAGCGGCGTGATCGAAACGCGCGACGCTCTGGCGCGTCCTTTGCCGATTTTCCTGAAGATTGCCCCGGACCTGACCGAGGACGAGCTTCAGGATATCGCGGACGTTGCGCGCGAGACGGGTGTCGACGCCGTAATCGCCACCAATACGACACTGTCGCGCGATGGTCTGAGCAGCCTTCACAAGTCCGAAGCAGGTGGTCTTTCCGGCGCGCCGCTGTTTGAAAAATCCACCCGCGTTCTCGCACAGTTGAGCCAGTTGACAGACGGGCAGGTTCCGTTGATCGGTGTCGGCGGCATCAGCTCGGCAGAGCAGGCTTATGCCAAGATTTGTGCCGGGGCATCGGCCGTTCAAGTCTATACAGCCATGGTATTCGGCGGCATTTCCCTTGCCTCTGACATCGCACAGGGGCTGGACAAGCTATTGGCGCGCGATGGGTTTGAAACTGTTGCGCAGGCCGTCGGCAGCAAACGAGAGGATTGGCTGTGATCGAATATTGGCACAACCCGCGCTGTTCCAAGTCCCGAGCCGGGCTTGCTCTGCTGGAGGAAAACGGCGCAAAGGTTGAAATCCGCAAGTATCTGGACGATGCACCTTCGGCAGAAGACATTCGCGCCGCGCTACAGCGTTTGAGCATTCCTGCCATCGAAATGATGCGGACCGGCGAAAAGCGTTTCAAGGAACTGGGCCTGTCCAAGACAACGCCCGAGGATGATTTGATTGCAGCGATGGCCGCCAATCCGATCCTGATCGAGCGCCCTTTGGCGATTTCAGGCGGCAAGGCGGCCATTGGGCGGCCTCCTGAAAATCTGCTGACCTTGCTCTAGGTTATCTGGGCTTCCAGTCTGCGGTAACGCCATCCCAAGGTGACGCCCCGGGCAATGTTCAGCACCATCAACGCTGCCCATAATCCGTGATTGCCCAGCAATGGGACAAGGACAAACAGCGCCACAACATAGATCGCCACGGACTGGATCATCGCCTGCCGCATGGCTCGGGTCCACGTCGCGCCAATGTAGATACCGTCAAACATCCAGCTTGCCACGCCGATCACGGGGGCCAATGCTGCCCAGACCAGATATTCTCGTGCGGCGACGCGTACATCGGGCGAGGTGGACATCACGTCGATCAGCATAGGCCCCGCCAAGAAAAACGCAGCCCCGAGCACACAGGCTCCGCCCACGCCCCATTGCGATGCCATGACAGAGGCCCGCCGCACCTGATACCGATCCCTGGCACCAACAGCACCGCCAACAAGCGCCTCGGCCGAGAAAGCGAACCCGTCCAAGGCAAACGCCGTGATTTCAAGGAATTGCAGCAAGACCTGATTGGCGGCGAGATTGACGTCGCCCAAATCCGACCCGACAAACAGAAAGGTCGTGAACGAACCTGTCAAAAGAACCGAGCGGATCATGATATCGCGGTTCACCAGCATCATGCGGCGCAGACGGGCAGGATCAAATATGCGCGGCCAGTCGCGCCACTGATTGCCACCAAACGCGCTGCGACACAGCCAGAGGCCCAGCGCCAGACCAGTCCATTCCGCGATCAATGTGGCAATCGCGACACCTTCGACACCCCAGTCAAGGCCCAGCACAAACCAAAGATCCAACACGATATTCAAGCCGTTCATCCAGACCTGAAGGAGGAACACCCCTCTGGTCCGCTCGATCGCGATCAACCAGCCGGTCACCGCATAGAGCGCAATGGTCGCCGGTGCCCCCCAAATGCGAATTTCCATATAGTCGCGCGTCAACGCCTCGACTTCGGGACTGGCTGGCGACAGGGCAAACGCGCCCCATAACACCCAGAATTGTGTCAGGATAAAAAACAGCCCCGCCGCACCGCCCAGAAGCAGCCCCCGCGTCAAAAGCGCACCGGTCTCGGCTGTGTCCCTTGCCCCGCGCGCCTGTGCTGCCAAACCAGTGGTTCCCATACGCAGGAACCCAAAGATCCAATATATCGTGGACAGGATAACGGCGCCCATTCCGACAGCCCCAATCGGCGCGGCCTGACCCATTTGTCCGACAACACCGGTATCCACGGCCCCCAAAATGGGAACCGTGGCATTCGACAACACGATGGGCACTGCGATCTTCAGCACCCGCTTATGCGTTATGGGTGCCGAAGCATCCTGCACGGAAGTTACTCTTTAGATGTCGGTGGCTGAGGCATCAGAAAGTGCCCTGTGGCCTGTGCATAGGGGCGCGCGTGATTGTCCTGCCACGCCTCAACCCGAACAGAGGCATATCGCCGCCCCGAACGGCTGACGAAGGCGCGGGCATATGCATCGCGTGGCAAGCCCGACCGCAAGTAATCAACGGTGAAATCCACGGTTTTGGGGAAACGCACGGAGTCATCCTTGAAGATGTCACTCGCATCCAGTTCACCGCTTTCGATGCGGGGAAAGAAAAACTCCCAACTCAAGGTGATCACAGCCGTAACTTCCAGAAATGCCGCCGTAACCCCGCCGTGCAAGGCCGGAAGAAAAGGGTTTCCAATCAGCTTGTCTTCGAAGTTCAGCACGCCAGTCAGCTCGTCCCCGCGCCGGTCAAATCCGATATTGAGGAACCGTATATAGGGCACACCATCAACAATGGCATTCAGCGCCGCGTCGCGTCGTTGCTTCACGACTTGCATGGGCTCAGGCCGTGTCCGCGCCATTACAACCCCTCCACGGTGAATGACCCGGAGGCTGTCGCCACGGGCAGGTCCTGATTGTCGTCCATGGCAGTCGCCCTGACAAAGGCGACGTTGCGGGTGATATGATAGCAGGTCGCATGGGTCTTGATACTTTGCCCCGGCGTCGCGGCGCGCATGTAGTCGATCCGCAGGTCGATTGTGGCTGTGCCCCCCGGGGCTGCCGGGTGGCTCATGACGGCGGCCCCGCAACAGGTATCAAGCGCAGCCGAAACCGCACCACCATGGATCACCCCAGTCCGGGGATCGCCGACCAGTTGCTTGCTGTAGGGCATGGTGATTTCGGCCTCGCCATTGCCAATTCTGGTCAGATGCATGCCCAGGGCCTTGGCATGCGGAATCGCCTCGATGAACTGGCGCGCAATTGATGCTTTGTCGACCATGTACTTGTGTCCTCTTGGTTTCTCCCTTTATGAGCGAGGGGCAGGCAAAAGAGCAAGCCTGCCTGTTGCGCTTGCTTGCAGCAGGCAATAGGTTGACCCAGAGGAGATCAGGAATGTCCGACGACCGTTTGTCGTTCAAAGAGATGTGCGCCGAGTTCGATGTGACTCCGCGCACCCTGCGCTACTATGAATATATCGAGTTGCTGCAGCCCGAACGGGAAGGCAGATCGCGATTCTACGGCCCTCGGGAATGTGCCCGCATGACGCTGATCATGCGGGGGCGGAAATACGGATTTCCTCTGGAAGACATTCGCCAATGGTTGCTGATCTACGAAGATCAGGGAAATCAGGCCCAGATGAAAACCTTCGTTGAAGTGGCCGATCAGCAGTTGATCGAGCTGAACAAGCAGCGACAGCAGTTGGACGAGGCGATCGACGCGTTGAAGAGCATGCGCGACCAAACCGCCAAATCGCTGGAATAACCAAAGGGCGGCACGTTCTGCGCCGCTTCCCTACTTACATTGTCACCCTAAGTGACCGGCAACGATCAGCATTGTCGGATCCCGGCGCTCTGCGACCACAAGTCAGAAAAACTGCATTCACAAGGGATTGTGACGTCACGTTCGTTTTATCTCGGCCCTCAGGGGCTTGACGTGAATGGATGTTACGTCAACCATTTTGTGACGTAGCGTTTGCATTACGTAAACGGCAACTCCGTGTTGTAAGACGCGCATCGACTGCGCAACTGACTATTGAAAACGCCAGTGACAAGAGTGCTGAACCCATGACCGAAGATCTGATGACCATTCGTGAAATGTGCGAGACCTATGACGTCACCCCACGCACATTGCGCTTCTATGAGGCAAAAGAACTTTTGTTTCCGATCCGTGAGGGGCAGAAACGCCTGTTCACCAAACGCGATCGGGCACGCCTGAAGCTTATCCTTCGCGGGAAACGCTTTGGCTTCAGCCTGGAAGAAATTCGGCAACTGCTGGACCTCTACCATGTCGGCGATCAGCAGATGACCCAGATGACCCGCACGCTTGAAATCGCGCGCGAACGTCTGGTGGATCTGGAATCCCGCCGGGACGAACTGGACCAGGCGATCAGCGAAATGAAAGAGCAGTTGCGCTGGGGCGAGAAAGTCATCGCCTCGATGAAAAACGAGAAAAACGCCGCCGAGTAACTCTGGCGGTCCCCTATCACCCGGACATCTGAATATTAAAGGGAGCTTCAAATGCCCGTCTACAACGCGCCCACCAAAGACATGCAGTTCATCTTGCACGAAGTGCTGAACGTATCGGGATCAGACATCCCCGGATACAACGAACTGGAAGCCGAATTCACCGGCGCCGTGCTGAAAGAAGCCGGTAAGATCGCAGCGAACGTCCTGCATCCGCTGAACGTCGTTGGCGACACCGAAGGCTGCCGCCTTGAGAACGGTATCGTTTACACGCCGACCGGCTTCAAAGACGGTTTCGAGCAGATGAAAGAAGGCGGCTGGACCGGCCTGGACATGCCCGAAGAATTCGGCGGCCAGAACATGCCCTATGTCATCGGCAGTGCCGTTGGCGAATTCTTCCAATCCTCGAACCAAGCCTTCACCATGTATCAGGGCCTGACCCACGGTGCGGCATCGGCGATCCTGGCGCATGGTACGGACGAGCAGAAGGCCAAGTACCTGCCCAACATGGTTAGCTGTGAATGGACCGGCACCATGAACCTGACCGAACCGCATTGCGGCACCGATCTGGGCCTGATGCGCACCAAGGCCGAGCCGCAGGACGACGGCAGCTATAAAGTGTCGGGTCAGAAGATCTTTATCTCGGCTGGTGATCACGACATGGCCGACAACATCATCCATCTGGTTCTGGCCAAAATTCCCGGCGGCCCCGAGGGTATCAAGGGCGTTTCGCTGTTCATCGTGCCCAAGTTCATGGTCAACGAAGACGGCTCGCTGGGCGAGCGCAACGGCGTCTCGGTCGGCAAGATCGAAGAGAAAATGGGTATCCACGGCAACTCGACCTGTGTGATGAACTATGACGAGGCGACAGGCTTCCTGCTGGGCGACCTGCACAAAGGTATGCGCGCCATGTTCACCATGATGAACGAAGCGCGTCTGGGCGTGGGGATGCAAGGTCTGGCACAGGCCGAGGCCGCGTATCAAAACGCCGTCGAATACGCCAAGGACCGCCTGCAAGGGCGCGACGTGACCGGCGCGAAAAACCCCGACGGCCCGGCCGATCCGCTGATCGTTCACCCCGATATCCGCCGCAGCCTGATGGATCAGAAAAGCTTTACCGAAGGCGCACGCGCGTTCATCCTGTGGGGGGCCACACTGATCGACCAGGCGCACCGCCAGGAAGACAAGGACGCGGACGGCCTGATCTCGCTGCTGACACCGGTCATCAAAGGCTTCCTGACCGACGAAGGCTATGACATGACCGTCAAGGCCCAGCAGGTTTACGGCGGCCACGGTTACATCGAGGAATGGGGCATGTCGCAATACACCCGCGACGCCCGGATCGCCATGATCTACGAAGGCGCCAACGGCGTTCAGGCGCTGGATCTTGTGGGTCGTAAGCTGGCCACCGATGGCGGCAAGCACGTGATGGCCTTCTTCGAAATCGTCAAGAATTTCTGCAAGGAAAACGGCGGCCAGAACGAAGCCTTCGACAAGGCGTTCATCGAACCGCTCAAGGCGGCGTCCAAGGATCTGCAGGCAGCAGGCATGTATTTCATGCAGAACGGTGCCAAGAACCCCAACCACGCGCTGGCCGGGTCGAACGACTTCATGCACATGTTCGGTCATGTCTGCCTGGGTCTGATGTGGGCGCAAATGGCAAAAGCGGCCTATGCAGCCCTTGACGGTGGGACCTCGGATACCGAGTTCTACGAGACGAAGATTGCCACCGGCCAGTTCTACATGGCGCGTCGCCTGCCCGCTACGGGTCTGCACCTGTCGCGGATCCAGACCGGCGCGGACACTGTCATGGCGCTTGAGGCGGCAAGCTTCTGATCCTTATCTGGTTCCGGGGGAAACCTCGGAACCAGTTCCTCGGGAGGGAAAGACATGCCAAAACGATTTCGTTTAACCCGCCGGTTTCCGGTCGCGATGACCGAAGACGGATACCGCATGCTGAAGGGGTTCGCCCGCGAAGCTGGTCTGGACGAAGGCGAAGCGCTGTCATTCCTTTTTGAAAACTTCAACAGCGTCATAGATCAGGACAACCTGACCCACCGGCTGCGTGTTTTCAACTCCGAGCTCGAGGCGCGCAAGCGTTGAACCAAAAGCAAACGGAACCCGATATGCCGCGTATTTTCAACAAGAAGAAACTTCCGCAATAGACCGCAACGTCATTCATGAATGACGGGTTCTTCTTGCTAAAGATACGCATGAATCACAGTCGACCAAACGTCACGGGAGGGGCGCGACCATGACCATTAAACTTTATTGCTTCGGTGTAAGCGGAAATTCATACAAGGCTGCACTGGCCCTTGAAATGGCAGGTTTGGACTGGGAGCCGGTCGAGGTCGATTTCTTCAAGGGCGAGACACGGATGCCCGAATACCGCAAAAACGTCAACGCGATGGGTGAAGCTCCGGTCTTGATAGATGGTGATTTTCGCACCAGCCAATCCGGTGCGATCCAAGCCTATATTACCGAAAAAACCGGCAAGTTCGGCGGTACCACCCAAGAGGAAAAATACGAAGTTCTTCGCTGGGTGCTGTGGGACAACCACAAGCTCAGCTCGATGGCTGGCATGACCCGTTTTCTGATGAATTTCCTACCCGCAGAGCATCGCAATGCGGATGTGATCGCATTTAATCAGGGCCGCCTGAAAGCGGCCTATCAAGTTCTTGACGCACATCTGGACGGCCGCGACTGGATCGTGGGCAACGGCGTGACCAACGCCGATTTTAGTTGCTGCGGATATCTTTATTACCCCGAACCCTTCGGCTTTGACCGTGCCGAATGGCCCAATATCGACAAATGGCTGACCCGGTTGTCCGAACAACCGGGCTGGCAAAACCCCTATGACCTGATGCCCGGCAAAGCGCCGGTTCGAGCTTAAGGAGAGCAACCCATGACCGAAGCTTATATCTATGACGCCCTGCGCACCCCGCGCGGCAAGGGCCGCAAGGATGGCAGCCTGCACGAGGTGTCCTCGGTGCGCCTGTCCGCCGTGGCCCTGAACGCGTTGAAAGAACGCAACAATCTGGAAGGTCACGCCGTCGAGGACGTGATCTGGGGCAATGCAACGCAAGTCATGGAGCAAGGCGGCTGTCTGGCCCGGACGTCCGTTCTGGCCTCGGATCTGGACGAGCGTATCCCCGGCCTGTCGATCAACCGCTTCTGTGCCTCGGGCATGGAGGCCGTAAACCTGGCCGCCAACCAGGTCAAGGGCGGTGCTGGCGATGGTTACATCGCAGGCGGCGTCGAGATGATGGGCCGCGTGGCCATGGGCAGCGACGGCGCGGCGATTGCCGTTGATCCGTCGGTTGCGATGGACACCTATTTTGTGCCGCAGGGGATTTCCTCGGACATCATCGCGACCGAATACGGCTTTACCCGAGATCAGGCCGACCAACTGGCGATGGAATCGCAGCGTCGCGCAGCGCAGGCATGGGAAGAAAACCGGTTCGAGAAATCGGTGATCTCGGTCAAGGACCGCAACGGCCTGACCATTCTGGACCGCGACGAATACATGCGCCCGGGCACCGACATGCAGAGCCTGGGCAGCCTGAACCCCGCCTTCCAGATGATGGGCGAGCAGATGCCCGGTTTCGACAAGGTGGCATTGCTGAAATACCCGCATCTGGAAAAGATTAACCACATCCACCACGCGGGCAACAGCTCGGGCATCGTGGATGGGGCTGCGGCTGTTCTGATCGGCAACAAGGAATTCGGTGAAAAGCACGGTATCAAGCCGCGCGCGCGCATCAAAGGCACCGCCAAGATCGGCCTAGACCCGACCATCATGCTCACCGGCCCCGTGCCCGTGACCGAGAAAATTCTGGCCGATACCGGCATGGCGATTTCCGACTTTGACCTGTTCGAAGTGAACGAAGCTTTTGCCTCGGTCGTGCTGCGCTTCCAACAGGCGTTTGATGTGGACCCTGAGCTGGTCAACGTCAATGGCGGCTCGATCGCGATGGGCCACCCGCTGGGTGCCACCGGTGCGATCATCATCGGCACCTTGCTGGACGAGCTGGAGCGTCAGGACAAAGAGACAGGTCTGGCGACCCTGTGTGTAGCATCCGGCATGGGTGCGGCCACGATCATCGAGCGCGTCTGATGCCCAAGCTGGATCTCACGCAAATCCCGTTTCAGGGAGGATCGGCCTATCCCGGAAAGCTGGCCGAGGCGACCGCAGGTCGTTTCGTTCAGCGCCTCGGCGATGCGGGCGGTCTGACCCAATACGGGGTCAACATCGTGCGGTTGGACCCGGCGGGGCAATCCTCGTTGCGTCACTACCACATGGAGCAGGACGAGTTCGCCATTGTGCTGACCGGCACCTGCACCTTGATCGACGATGATGGTGAGCATGAGATGCAGCCCGGCGACTGTGCGGCCTGGCCCGCAGGTGAGCCCAACGGCCACCAGCTTGTGAATAAAACCGATGCGCCCGCGACCTTTCTGGTGGTGGGCACACGGACCCCGACCGAGACCGGCTATTACAGCGATATCGACATGATGGTGAAGGATGACGAGAACGGATTTTCCTTCACCCGTAAAGACGGCAGCCCTCTAACGGCTGACCAGATTGGAGACGACGGATGACCGAGTTTACGCTCAGCAAAGACGCAGATGGCGTCGCAACCATCACCTGGGATGTTCCGGGTAAATCAATGAATGTGATGACCTTTGACGGGTTGTCGCAGCTAAATGACTGCATTGATCAGGCTCTGGCCGATGATGAGGTCAAAGGCATCATCATCACCTCGGGCAAGGATGGTTCTTTTGCCGGTGGCATGGACCTGAACCTGCTGGCGGTGATGAAGGAACAGGCCGGTGACGACCCGGCCAAGGGCCTGTTTGAAGGCACCATGAACATGCATAAGCTGCTGCGCAAGATCGAGCTGGCAGGCATGGACCCCAAGACCAAGAAGGGCGGCAAGCCGATTGCCACCGTTCTGCCCGGCACCGCCGCCGGTATCGGCATGGAACTGCCCCTGTCAACGCATCGTATCTTTGCCGGTGAGAACCCCAAGGCCAAATACGGCCTGCCCGAGATCATGATCGGTATCTTCCCCGGCGCAGGCGGCACCACGCGGATGGTCCGCAAAGTGGGCGCGATTGCTGCGGCTCCGCTGTTGCTGGAAGGCAAGATGCTGGACGCCAAGAAAGCCAAGGGCGCAGGCTATATCGACGAGATCGCAGCCGACCCGATGGCCGCCGCGAAAGAATGGGTTCTGAACGCCAAAGACGCCGACCTGGTCAAGCCGTGGGATGCCAAGGGCTATAAGATGCCCGGTGGCGCGCCGTTCAGCCCGGCCGGGTTCCCGAACTTCGTTGGTGCCGCCGCGATGGTGCATGGCAAGACCCAAGGCGCGTTCCCTGCGGCCAAAGCGCTGCTGAGCGCGGTCTATGAAGGCGCGCTGGTCGATTTCGACACCGCCCTGAAAATCGAGGCCCGCTGGTTCACCACCGTACTGATGAACCCCTCGTCCGGTGCGATGATCCGCTCGCTGTTCCTCAACAAAGAGGCGCTGGACAAAGGGGCCGTGCGTCCTGCCGGCATCCCCGATCAGTCGGTCAAGAAGATCGGCGTTCTGGGCGCGGGCATGATGGGGGCTGGTATCGCTCTGGTCTCGGCCCAGGCCGGGATGGAGGTTGTGCTGATCGACCGCGATCAGGCCGCCGCCGACAAGGGCAAAGCCTATACCGAAGCCTATCTGGACAAGGGTATGAAGCGCGGCAAGGTCACGGCGGAAAAGAAAGAGGCCATGCTGGGCCGCATCACCGCGACCCCCGAGCTTGAGCAACTGCAAGGCTGTGACCTGATCATCGAGGCCGTCTTCGAAGACACCGCTGTCAAGGCCGAGATGACCAAGAAGGTCGAGGCGATCATCCCCGAGGATTGCATCTTTGCCTCGAACACCTCGACCCTGCCGATCACCGATCTGGCCAAGGCCAGCGTGCGGCCCGAGCAGTTCATCGGCATCCACTTCTTCTCGCCGGTCGAGAAGATGTTCCTGGTCGAAATCATCAAGGGCAAGGAAACCGGGGATCGCGCAGTTGCCAAGGCGCTGGACTATGTGCGCCAGATCCGCAAGACGCCGATCGTGGTCAATGACGCGCGGTTCTTCTACTGCAACCGCTGCATCATTCCTTACGTCAACGAAGGCGCGCGGATGATCACCGAAGGCGTCAGTGCCGTTATGATCGACAACGCGGCCCGTCAGCTGGGCTTCCCGGTGGGTCCGATCAACCTGACGGATGAGACCTCGATTGATCTGGGCGCCAAGATTGCCCGCGCGACCAAGGCGGCAATGGGCGATGCCTATCCCGAAAGCTCGGCAGATGATCTGATCTTCTGGATGGAAGAACAGGGCCGTCTGGGTCGCAAGGCCAACGCGGGCTTCTTCGACTATGACGAAAAGGGCAAGCGTCTGGGCTATTGGAAAGGTCTTCAGGAGAAATATCCGCTGGCCGATGAGCAGCCCGACCTGATCGAGGTTCAGGAACGTCTGATGTTCGCGCAGGTTCTGGAAGCCGTCCGCGCGCTGGAAGAAGGCGTGGTGGAAGACATCCGCGAGGCCGACGTGGGCGCGATCCTGGCCTGGGGCTTTGCGCCGTGGTCCGGTGGCCCGCTCAGCTGGGTTGACATCATCGGCACGCCTTACGCCGCTGAGCGTTGCGACCAGCTGGCCGCCAAATATGGCGAGCGGTTCGCTTGCCCACCGCTGCTGCGTGAGATGGCTGACAAAGGCCAGACCTTCTATGGCCGCTTCGATCCCGAAGCCAAAGCTGCCTAAGTGAAAAAGCTGGCGCATGTCCCTATGCGCCAGCTTTCCAATTTCTGCGAAGTCTGCACCTAACGCGTTGCTGAGCTTCGCCGTACAACCCTCTCAAAAATTGCTTGAATTCGCGATCATACCGACGGATCGAACTGGTAACCAAACCGGTCGATATCCTCTTCGCATTCACGCGCAATAGCCGACGCGGTGCGGTCCGAGTAATAGTGCCTATACCCTTTGGAACGCACGGACGGGTTCAGGCGCGGCAGATCGAACCGAAACCCAAGATGCGTAAATAACGGTTCTGCGTCCTGTTCAAAATGTTCCAGACGAATGTAGGCCCTGCAACATTCCTGCCCCTCTGCCGTGGTCATATATTGGCGCGCAGGATGGTTTTGAAATGATCGCAATGTTGCGGGGTGTAAAACGAAGTCTTCAAAAGACAGCGCCTTGGCCAGCGAGACCGCAGGATGATCAAAATCCTGATCCTGCAACCAGTGAAAATAGCTGACCATTCGGTCCCAAGGATTGCGCACCAGCGTGAAGGTAAACATATCCTTCAGCTCGTCGGCTGTAATAACACCGTCGATATCCGTGAGTGTCGAATGCTTCCACAGCCGTCCTCGGGCATTCAACGATTTGGCCCGCTTGCGACGCCTCTTGGCTTTGGGTGTGTCCCCTAAAAGAATGTCATCTTTCATCGCACGCTGCTCTAATGCCAGCGAAAGCGATGTCCCCCCCGTTTTGGGAATGTGGACGAAAACATAACGTCGTCCCCGCGAAATAATCACGCCGCCACCTTGCGCGCCGCTTCGTGCGAGGCGCGCCACCCCAACAATGCCCCAGCCGTGGCGATCAGACCAATTCCCACCGCCTGCATCAGTCCGATTGTTTGACCGAAGGCGAACCAGGCAAAAAGGGGCCCAAAGACCATAACCGAGTATTCAAAGACCGCGACATATGACGGCTCGCCAATCTGGTAGGACTTGATCAGCATAAAGACGGCAATCGTGGACCCTCCGGCCTGTACCAGAATCCAAGGAACGGCGGGCATCATATTGGGTTCCCACCCGCGGGTCGCAAAGCCTTGCGGTCCGGCGGCGGAGTCCAGTGGAAAAACGGACAGGACCATAAGCCCGATTGCCCCGGCCATCCCCAAGGTGATGACCATGGCCGCCAATAGCGAGACCGTGCTTTCCTCGGAACAATGGCTGCGGGTGATTATGGAACTCAGGGCGTAGAACAACCCTCCTGCGACAGGCAGCAGACTCAGCGTGTCAAACTCATACGGATTCGGCTGCACAACGCATAAGATACCGCAAAACCCCAAGATGACCGCGAAGATGCGCCACGGCCCGATGGTCTGTTTCAGCCACAGGGCGGAAATCAAAAGCACAAAGATCGGCGACGTGAACAATCCTGCCAGCGCCTGAGCAATCGGCATCAGCGCAAGGGAAGAAAAGTAAAACAACATGGCCAGGGTGATCAGAACACTGCGCAGAACAACCGGCCCCAGCCGTTTCGGGCGCAAGCCACCCAGCCCGATCAGCGACAGCCCGACAATCAGCGGCAACATCAGCAAAGAGCGGCTAAGGTGGAACTGCCACAAACCGATCGTTTCGGCCAAAAGAACCACCACATTGTCGATCACGCCGATAATCGCCATGGCGCTGATCATCAGCACCAAGGCAAGTATTGGTGATGTCTTTGTTTCCGACTGCATCTGCCGCCCTGACACTGATCCCGACCGCGAAGAATTTCCCGCGCGTCGTGATATCCAGCACATTTCCCGATTGACGTGCAACAGGTTTGCGCCATTGGATTTTAGCGTGCTAAACTAAGTTCAAATAATAACGAGCAGACCTCACCTTGATGACGGCCCTGAAACAGTACCAGCGGATCGAAGCCACCGGTCTGTGGCGCCCCTCGCCCGATGTTCAACGGCGCGAGGTCGTGGTTTCGATTGGCGAAGCGACCCTGACAATTTCGGATTTCAATGACCGCGCCCTGACACATTGGTCGCTGGCAGCGCTGGAGCGTCAGAATCCCGGTAGCTTTCCCGCGATATTCAACCCCGATGGCGACCCGGAAGAAACGCTGGAACTGGCGGAATCCGAAACCACGATGATCGAGGCCATCGACCGCCTGCAACGCGCAATCGACCGTGCGCGACCGCATCCGGGGCGGCTGCGTTGGCTGAGCGTTGCGGGCGTTGTCGGGGCAGTTCTTGCGCTTTTGTTGCTATGGGTGCCGGCCGCCCTGCAAAACCACGTTGTGTCTGTGGTGCCCGAGATCAAAAGGCAGGACATCGGCGACGCCATCCTGAGCCGGATCGAAAGAGTGTCAGGTCGGGCCTGTACCTCTGCGGACGCGCAGGAGGCGCTGGATCTTCTGGCGACGCGGACGGGGGTTCGCAGCGTCGTAATCCTGCCAGCGGGCGTGCAAAGCAGCCTCAGCCTGCCCGGAGGGATCATCCTTTTGAACCGGTCTTTGGTCGAGGATCACGAAGACCCCTCGGTCGCGGCAGGTTATATCATCGCCGAACGCGCGCGGACCGCGGCTCAGGATCCTCTGGACGATCTTCTGGACCGGACCGGAGGGCGCTCTGCCTTCCGCCTGCTCACAACCGGTGAGCTGACCCCCGAGATCGTAGACAGCTATACCGAGCAGGTCTTGTCAGAGCCGCGCCCCCGATTGCCAGATGACGACCTGCTTGAGCTTTTCGCGCAAGTCGCCCTTCCCTCAACCCCATATGCTTATGCGATGGATGTAACGGGCGAGACCGTTCTGGGCTTGATCGAGGCCGACCCGATGGCGGGACGACCTTTGCAGCAGGTGCTGCCGGACCGCGACTGGGTCCGGCTTCAGAACATCTGCGGAGAGTAGACCGCTTATTTGGTGCCGAACATCCGGTCCCCGGCGTCGCCAAGGCCCGGCATGATGTAGCCTTTTGAGTTCAGTTCGCGATCCAGCGAAGCTGTCACAATGTGCACATCCGGGTGCGCCTCTTTCATACGCGCGACACCCTCTGGGGCTGCAAGCAGGCACAGGAAACGGATATCGGTGGCACCCGCCTCTTTCAGCAGGTCGATCGCAGCGGCCGAGCTGTTGCCCGTGGCCAGCATCGGGTCGACGGCGATGACAAGGCGGTCTTTCAAACCTTCGGGCGCTTTGAAATAGTACTGAACAGGTTTCAGCGTTTCCTCATCCCGGTACAGCCCCACAAACCCCACACGGGCCGAGGGAACCAGCTCCAGCACACCATCCAGCATCCCGTTGCCAGCCCGCAGAATGGACACCAGCGCCAGTTTCTTACCTGCCAGTATCGGGGCGTCCATCTCCTCCATCGGGGTCTCGATGTGCCGGGTGGTCAGAGGCATCTCACGCGTGATCTCATAGGCCAGCAGCAGCGTAATCTCGCGCAGCAACTGACGGAAAACGGCGGTTGATGTGCCCTTGTCCCGCATGAGCGTCAGTTTGTGCTGAACCAGCGGGTGGTCGACGACGGTCAGGTGTTCGCTCATGATCTCTCCAGTCTTTTCTTGACCCGCACGCGGGTCTCTTCATCGCAAAAGGCCGCTGTCAGGGCCGTTTCATTCAGGGCTGCAAAATCGTCGGCTGTCCAGCCGAAGGCTTTGGCCAGCATCTCATATTCCCGTCGCATTGTGGTATGGAAAAACGGGGGATCGTCGGTTGAAACCGTGACTTTGACACCAGCGTCGCGTAGATTTGCAATCGGGTGGGCCGCAAACTCGGGGAACAGCCCCAGAACCACGTTCGAGCCGGGGCAGACCTCAAGCGTCACCTCGCGATCCACAAGTTCGTGGACAAGATCCGGGTCTTCGGACGCGCGAACCCCATGGCCAATGCGCTCCACGCCCAGTTCCCGAATGGCGTCCCTGACGCTTTCGGGGCCGCCGAATTCCCCCGCATGAGTGGTCAGGCGCAACCCAGCCTCGCGTGCACAGTCAAAGGCCCACTTGAAATCTCCCTGCGTGCCGACGGATTCGTTGCCGCCCATTCCAAAGCCGGTAATCCAATGCCCGGCGGTTTCAGCCGCACAACGGGCGCTGATCTTGGCCTGCTCCGCCCCAAAATGGCGCACACAGGTGACGACACCGCGCAAAGTGATATCGTATTTCCGCTCGGCTTCATCAGCCGCATCCTGAATGGCATTCAGGTAGTCGCGCCAGGCATGCAGGTCTCCGCCGCCACAGAAATCCGGGCTCAGAAATGTTTCCGAATAGACCACCCCGTTCGCAGCACTTTCTTCAAGGATCGCCAGCGTCAGCCGCCGAAAATCCTCGGGCGACTTCAGCACTTCGCAGGCGGCCTCATACACACTGAGGAAATGCGCGAAGTCCCGGAAATCATAGCTGCCATCGGGTTTGAAAATCCCGCTCAGGTCGATGCGCTTTTCATGCGCCAACTGGCGGATAAAGGCAGGCGGCGCCGCACCTTCGTGATGCAGATGCAGTTCGATCTTTGGCAGGTCTGCTACGGTCATAGAAAACTCCGTCCCGGCCCTTGGGCCGGAATGTTCAAATGGGTCGCAATGCTTGCGGCGATATCAGCGAAATTGACGGCTCCGATTTCACCCGCACCCCGTCCGGCGATCAGCACCGGCACTTGTTCACGTGTGTGGTCCGTTCCGATCCAGCTTGGATCATTTCCGTGATCCGCGGTCAACAGCATCATATCGCCGGGGCGCAGGCGCGAAAGAAGGGCGCCGATCTCACGATCAAACCATTCCAACGCACGGGCATAGCCGCTGATATCCCGGCGGTGACCATAAAGGCTGTCAAATTCGACGAAATTGGCAAAGGTCAGACTGCCCTCCCCGGCCTCGTCCACGAGATTGGACAGGTGCCCCATCAGTTCCGCATCCGAGCCCTTGCGCAGCGTATCAATCCCCTGCATCGAGAAGATGTCGCCGATCTTGCCCACCGCATGCACCCGCCGCCCTGCGTCCTGAACCCAATTCGTCAGAACCGGCGCAGGCGGCAGGATGGCAAAGTCCTTGCGATTGGTTGTCCGCGTAAAGCCCGTGTCCGGTGAGCCGACGAAAGGACGCGCGATCACACGCCCAACCTTCATCTCGTGCAACCGGGGGGCAAGTGCACGGCACATGTCCAACAGACGCTCAAGACCAAAACTTTCTTCATGCGCGGCGATCTGAAAGACGCTGTCTGCCGACGTATAGCAGATCGGCCAACCCGTTCGCATATGTTCGGCCCCCAATTCAGCGATGATCGCTGTGCCAGAGGCATGGCAATCGCCCAAAATCCCTTCTGTTCCAGCGGCTTGCGCGGCGGCACGGCTTAGGTCATTGGGAAAGCTGGGGGTTGTGTCGGGGAAATAGTGCCAGTCCCACGGCACGGGCAGACCTGCCAGTTCCCAGTGTCCTGACGGTGTGTCCTTGCCCCGCGAATGCTCGCGCGCACACCCCCAAAGACCGATTGGTTCGGCCTTCAATCCCGGCGTTTCATCGCCAGAGGCCAGACGGGTGGCCGCCCCCAAACCCAAAGCGTCTAAATTTGGCAGGCGCAGCGGCCCAGACCGCCCGTCCTCCGCTCGGCCCTCGGCGCAGGCCTGCGCGATATGGGCCAGCGTGTTTGCCCCGGTATCCGGCACGTCACCATTAAAGAACCGATCCGCGTCCGGTGCCCCACCAATGCCAACCGAGTCCATGACGACCAGAAATGCACGGCTCATGCTGTGATCCTTTCGTGCACGATGCCCGGAAGCGACGGGCTTTCAGGGCCAAGGTTGATCGCGCGCAAGACTGATTGCGCGGCCTGTCGCGCTGCATCCTCACGGGCGGCGTGGATCACCGCCAGGGGCGCGCCCTTGTCGATCTTGTGGCCCAACCGGACGATATCGGAAATGCCAACGGCCGGGTCGATCACGTCATCCTCGACTTGTCGACCACCGCCCAGCGCAACAACGGCAAGACCCAGCGCTTCACCATCCATTGCGGTGACATATCCGCTGGAGGGTGCCGGAACCTCAAGAATAACGCTGGCTTCGGGCAAGTAGCGCGACCAGTTTTCGACAAAGTGCAACGGGCCGCCAACAGCAGCCATCATGCGCCCGAACCGCTCTGCCGCCCGGCCATTGCGGATAACCTCGGCGACTTTGTTGCGCCCTTCATCCAATGTTGAAACCATTCCTGCATCAGCCAGCAGAACACCGCCCAGCTCTGCCGAGATCTCGGCCAGAGGTGCATTCTGCCCGCTGGTCAGAACCTTCATGACCTCGCAGATTTCCAACGCATTGCCCAAAGCCGGGGCCAAGGGCTGGTTCATATCCGTAATCACGGCCGATGTCCGGCACCCGGCGGCATTGGCGGTCTCGGTCAATGCGGTGGCCAGATTGCGCGCGTCCTCATGCGTTTTCATGAACGCGCCGCTGCCAACCTTAACGTCCAGAACCAGAGCATCCGGGCTGGCCGCCAGTTTCTTGGACAGGATCGACGCCGTGATCAGATCAAGGCTTTCCACCGTCGCGGTCACATCCCGGATCGCATAAAGCCGCTTGTCCGCCGGGGCGATCTGGCCCGTCGCGCCGACAATGGCCGCACCCTCATCGCGCAAGATCTGGGCCAGTCGGTCCTGCCCGATCTGCGTGGAAACACCGGGGATGGCTTCGAGCTTGTCCAGCGTTCCCCCGGTATGGCCCAGCCCTCGTCCCGAGATCATGGGAACATAGGCCCCCAATTCAGCCAGCGCAGGGGCCAGCACCAGACTGACGCTGTCGCCCACCCCGCCGGTCGAGTGTTTGTCGATCACCGGACCGTCGACATCCCACGTCAGAACCTCGCCGCTGTCGCGCATCGCGACGGTCAGATCGGCGCGCCCCTGCGCGCCAAGGCCGCCCATGCAGACAGCCATGGCAAAGGCTCCGGCCTGTGCGTCACTGACCCCGCCATCAGCCAATCCCTGCGCAAACCAACTCAGCTCGGCAGCCGTTGGAACCTCTGACCGGCGCAACTTTGCGATAATCGAACGGGCGTCCATGCGATCAGACATCCTCCATATGCGATGCGTCGAAGGCGCCGGGCAGAAGGTCACCGATCGTTGTCACCAATTCCGCGCCATCCACGCTGGCCAATGTCACCTTGACGTCGCGCTTGCCGAACTCAGCCAGCTTTTGCCTGCATCCCCCGCAAGGCGGCACAGGCTGAGGGGACGAGGCCACCACATACACTTCGGTCAAGCCCTGCTCACCCGCGGCGACCATGGCGGCGATCGCTCCGGCTTCGGCACAGGTGCCTTCGGGGTAGGCCACGTTTTCGACATTGCACCCGGCATATACCTGACCCGAGGCCGACCGGATCGCCGCGCCTACCTTAAAGTTGGAATAGGGCGCGTATGCGTTTTCCCGAACCGAAAGTGCTGCGTCTTTCAACGTCATGGCGATTCCCCAATTTTTGATCATCTGGTCAGAAACTAGTACCCTAACGGAAAGCACTTGGGGAATTGAAGCCCCAAGCGCAGATTTCCTGAACCAAATCGCTTAGTCCAGCACCGTGTTAAAGACACCCGGCAGCGTGACCTCCAACAGTTCGACGTCATCCGACGGGTCGGCCAATCGGGTGCGCATACCGGGCGGGATGACAAAAGCGTCCCCCTGCTCCAACCGGTACGGATCGCGCCCTTCGCCCTCAAGGGTGACTTCGCCGTTCATGACGAACGTAAAATGGATGTCGGTGTCGTGCGTTGCCCAAACCGGTTCACCCTGCCCTTTGCGCACAACCTGCACCCCGGCCACACCTTTGGTGTTTTCGGCAATCGTCGTATCCCGGCAAACATAGCCCGGCAGCCGGAATGCCCCCCATACCGCACCCTCGGCCTGATTGAAGACGAACTTCTGGCCCTGCCATTCTCGGTCTGGACGGTGGTGCGAGGTGGGAAGGGTCATGTCGTGGTCAATCTCGGTGACGTGCTCGGCTGGCACACCGATTTCGATCACTTGCACATTGTCTGACGCTTCAAGCACGCGATGACGAATTTCCGGCGGCTGGATAAAGCAATCGCCCGCTGTCAGGCGCATCTTGTCGCCCTGATCCTCATAAACCACGTCCACCCAGCCGTAGATGCAGAAGATCAACTGAAACCCGACCTTGTGGAAATGCACCATGTCCGGCACCGGCCCGCCATCCGGTATCCGAATATGGCTGGCGATGATCGACCCGCCCAATCGGTCGGGCACCAGATCGCGGTAGTGCATCCCGGCGCGGCCAATAATCCACGGCGCCTGATCCTTGAGCCGCCGCACCACAAACGAATGAACCGTATCCGGCATCACCATCGGCGGGTTGAGTTCTTCGATCTCAACCCGCGTACCATTCGGGGCAGTCAAAGCGCGTTGACCATCAGCAAACCCATCGGGATCATCGGTCAGAATACGCAGAGTGCCGGGACTTTCCGGTGCGTCCTTTTCAATCCGAAGTCGCAGTCCGTGGCCTGAGAAAACTGCGATGCGCGGATCATCAGCGGGATAGATCATGTCCATCCGCATCCCAAGAACCTTGGTGAAAAAGGGGATATCGTCGCGCAATTCCTGCGTCGGCAGGCGAATCTCAGCGTGGGTCTGGTTGGGGCTCTCGGTCATTTGAGGTCTCTTCGATTTCGGCTTTGGGCCATCCGATCAGAACAGCGGCCAGAATGCCAATCGAAAAGAACATCTCAAGCGTTTCTTCCAAAACAAAGAACCGAACCATCATGATGCCGGAAAACTCGTCCCGGAACATGTAAGACACTTCTTCAAGCCCTTGCGCCACAACCGCAAAAAGCCCCGCCATCACAAACACCGTCATAAACGGTGCCCGGCCGCGCAACGCACGCCAACCGTTCGGAATGCCGTGCCGGATCAAACCAAACAGAACAATCAGTCCCAAAACCACGCGAACGGCCGTGATATCAAGAAGAGTGTCCAACCCGTTCAAAATCTCGAAAGGCAAACTTCCAACGGGGTAGATGTCGGACTCAAGCTCTCGTTCCGCCAAAAGAAGGCAAACAAGGCCGATATACATGCGCGTTATGCCCGGAAAACGGTAAAACGCAGCCAATCCCGCAGCGAAAAGCCCCAGTGCGGACACGGTTTCGATCAAACCGCCTTCCTGATTCAGGGCCGAAGCCTGCACGGGCCACAAAATGGCAACGAGCAAAATCAAAGTCGCCAGAGCGATCGCAACCCGCACCGCAACCCGTTTGGCACCGAAGAACATCTTTTCTGACGGAAAAGCACTTTCCGCCCGAAATTCGTCTTTATAGCTCATGAATGACCTTCAGTGCCCCATTGGTTCGCGATGATTTCGCAGTGGCGGGAAATTAAACACTTTATGACAGATTTCAACCAACCGCTCTCAACATGGTTACTTCACTGTTGCAGATTGACGTAGCGTAGCCATTCCGAAAAAAATGGTTTAACTCTCAACTAAATTTCGGAAGGGAGATGAATCGCCGATGTCTGACTCACCTAGCCTGCGGCAGGCCGCGCTTGACTATCACGCCCATCCAAAACCCGGCAAGCTTGAGATCAAGGCCACCAAGCCGATGGCGAACGGTCGCGACCTGGCCCGCGCATACTCGCCCGGCGTGGCCGAAGCCAGCCTTGAGATCAAAGCCGATCCCGCCAATGCCGAACTTTATACGGCGCGCGGCAACCTCGTGGCCGTGGTGTCCAACGGCACCGCAGTATTGGGGCTGGGGAATATTGGCGCACTCGCCTCAAAACCCGTGATGGAAGGTAAGGCCGTCCTGTTCAAGAAATTTGCCGGGATTGACTGTTTCGACATCGAGGTGGATCAGCCTGACCCTGAAAAGCTGGCCGATATCGTCTGCGCGTTAGAGCCGACATTTGGCGCGATCAATCTGGAAGACATCAAGGCACCGGACTGTTTCATCGTTGAAAAGCTGTGCCGGGAACGGATGAATATCCCCGTTTTCCACGACGACCAGCACGGCACTGCCATCGTTGTCGGGGCCGCTGCCAAAAATGCCCTACACGTGGCCGGCAAGAAATTCGAAGACATCAAGGTGGTCTCGACCGGCGGCGGCGCGGCGGGGATTGCCTGTCTCAGCATGTTGGTCAAGCTGGGCGTCAAGCGCGAGAATATCTGGCTGTGCGACATTCACGGGCTGGTCTACGAGGGTCGCGCCGAGGATATGAACCCGCACAAAGATCAGTTCGCGCAGAAATCCGACCTGCGCACCCTGGATGATGTGATCGGGGATGCAGACCTGTTCCTCGGCCTCAGCGGACCAAACGTGCTGAAGCCTGAAATGGTGGCAAAAATGGCCAGCCGCCCGATCATATTCGCACTGGCGAACCCCACGCCCGAGATTCTGCCCGATGCCGCCCGTGAAGTTGCCCCAGACGCGATCATTGCCACCGGCCGCAGCGATTTCCCCAATCAAGTCAACAACGTACTGTGTTTCCCGTTCATCTTCCGAGGTGCTCTGGACGTCGGTGCGACCGAGATCAACGATGAAATGCAGATCGCGTGTGTGGACGGGATTGCAGAGATGGCCCGCGCCACCACCAGTGCCGAAGCAGCCGCGGCGTATAAGGGTGAACAGCTGACCTTCGGGCCCGACTATCTGATCCCCAAACCGTTTGATCCCAGATTGGTGGGCGTTGTGTCCTCATCCGTGGCCAAGGCCGCAATGGAGAGTGGGGTCGCCAAACGCCCCATCGACGACATGGAGGCATATAAAGAGCGGCTGAACCAGACCGTCTTCAAGTCCGCCCTCATCATGCGCCCTGTTTTCGAGGCCGCCGCCGCCGCATCCCGCCGCATCGTTTTTGCCGAAGGAGAGGATGAACGCGTCCTGCGCGCAGCTCAGGCCATCCTCGAAGAAACTACAGAGACCCCAATCCTGATCGGACGCCCCGATGTCATCGACGCGCGGTGTGAACGCCTGGGCCTGACCGTGCGACCCGGCGAGGATTTCCAGATCGTGAACCCGGAGAATGACCCGCGCTATTATGATTACTGGAACTCGTACCACGACATCATGCAGCGCCGGGGCGTGACGCCGGACCTTGCAAAGGCGATCATGCGGACAAATAACACCGCGATTGCTGCCATCATGGTGCAACGTGGCGAGGCTGACAGCATGATCTGTGGCACGTTCGGTGAATATCGCTGGCATCTGAATTATGTGCAGCAGGTTCTGGACGACGGCGATTTGCGACCTCATGGGGCTCTGTCGTTGATGGTTCTCGAGGACGGTCCCTTGTTCATCGCGGATACGCATGTCCGGCAGTTGCCAACGCCCGAGGAACTGGCTGAGACGACCATTGGTGCAGCCCGCCACGTGCGACGGTTTGGTCTGGAACCCAAGATCGCGTTCTGTTCCCAATCGCAGTTCGGCAATCAGGCGGAGGGGTCGGGCAAACGCCTGCGGGCAGCGCTGGACATCCTCGATTCAACACCGCGTGACTTTACCTATGAAGGCGAGATGAACCTGGACTTGGCGCTGGACCCTGAACTGCGCTCACGCATTTTTCCGAACTCGCGTCTTGAGGGGGCGGCCAACGTGCTGATTTTTGCCCATGCAGACGCGGCCAGTGGGGTCCGCAATATCCTCAAGATGAAGGCCGACGGGCTTGAGGTTGGCCCGATCCTCATGGGGATGGGGAACAAGGCGCATATCGTGACCCCCTCGATCACGGCGCGCGGGTTGTTGAACATGGCGGCCATCGCGGGCACTCCGGTCGCGCATTACGGATAGGACAGCCACGGGCATCCTTTCGGGTGTCCGGCCTGATTCTGTCGATGTTTGCATGCAATGGTTTGCAGATTTGCAAATGCGATATCGCCTCGCCTTCGAATCCACAAAACGCAGTGGATTTGCAAAAATTTGCAACCCAAAATGCGCCTGTCTGCAAATATTTTGCGGTAAAGTGACGCCCCGTCACAGCGGTCGCTTGTGCGGTGCTCTTTGCGCCCCTAACAACGGCGCAGGGAATTTTCGGAGGAGACCACCGTGGCATATCAGGACGTTTACGATAGCTGGAAATCCGATCCAGAGGCATTCTGGATGGAAGCCGCCAAAGGGATTGATTGGGTCCAACCACCGACCAAAGCTCTGTTTGACGACAAAGCACCGCTCTATGAGTGGTTTTCCGACGCCAGAGTGAACACCTGCTGGAATGCGGTGGACCGGCATGTTGAAAATGGTCGGGGCGAGCAGACCGCGATCATCTACGACAGCCCGATCACCCACACCAAGCGCGAGATTTCCTATGTCGAACTCCGCAATCGCGTGGCCAACCTTGCGGGGGCTTTGCGCGCCAAGGGGATCGAAAAAGGCGACCGGGTGATTATCTATATGCCGATGATCCCCGAAGCGCTTGAGGCAATGTTGGCTTGTGCCCGTCTGGGTGCCGTGCATTCTGTGGTGTTTGGCGGGTTTGCCAGCAACGAACTGGCTGTACGGATTGACGACTCCAAGCCCAAGGCAATCATCGCGGCCTCGTGCGGGATGGAGCCGGGACGCGTCGTGCACTACAAACCCCTTCTGGACGGCGCCATTGATCTGGCCAGCCACAAACCAGACTTTTGCGTTATTTTTCAACGCGAACAGGAAGTGGCACAACTGGTCGAGGGACGCGATTTCAACTGGCACGGCTTTCAATACGGGGTCGAGCCCGCGGAATGCGTGCCCGTAGACGGTAATGATCCGGCATATATTCTGTACACTTCGGGCACCACCGGGTCCCCCAAAGGCGTCGTGCGTCCGACGGCCGGTCATCTGGTCGCGCTGAATTGGACGATGAAAAACATCTATGACGTTGATCCCGGCGATGTGTTTTGGGCGGCGTCCGATGTCGGTTGGGTCGTGGGGCATTCCTATATCTGCTACGCCCCGCTGATCCACGGCAACACCACCATCGTGTTCGAGGGCAAGCCAGTCGGCACCCCGGATGCGGGGACATTTTGGCGCGTGATAGCTGAACACAAGGTCAAAAGCTTCTTCACGGCCCCAACTGCCATCCGTGCGGTCAAGCGCGAAGACCCCAAGGGCGAGCTGATCTCGAAATATGACTTGTCCAGCCTGCGCGCGCTGTACCTTGCAGGTGAACGCGCGGACCCCGACACGATCGAATGGGCACAGGATGCGCTGAAGGTTCCGGTCATCGACCACTGGTGGCAGACCGAGACCGGGTGGACCATCGCTGGCAACCCTCTGGGCATCGAAGAACTGCCGGTCAAGCTGGGCTCTCCGGCGAAACCCATGCCGGGCTACGATGTACAAATTCTTGACGAGGGCGGCCACCCGATGAAACCCGGCGAGTTGGGCGCGATTGCGGTCAAGCTGCCCCTTCCCCCCGGCACTCTGCCAACGCTTTGGAATGCAGAGGAACGGTTCAAAAGCTCATACCTCAACCAGTTCCCCGGATATTATGAAACCGGTGATGCGGGCATGATTGATGAGGACGGATACCTTTACATCATGGCGCGCACCGATGACGTGATCAACGTCGCCGGTCACCGCCTGTCCACCGGCGGGATGGAAGAGGTTCTGGCTGCCCACCCCGATGTGGCCGAGTGTGCGGTGATTGGTGTCACCGATCAGTTGAAAGGGCAAATGCCCGTCGGGTTCCTTTGCCTGAACGCCGGATGCGAACGCGACCATGCAGATGTTGTGCAGGACGTGGTCAAACTGGTCCGCGAAAAGATCGGTCCGGTAGCGGCGTTCAAACAGGCCGTGGTGGTGGATCGCCTGCCCAAGACACGTTCGGGCAAAATCCTGCGCGGGACGATGGTGTCGATTGCAGACAGCAAGGACTATAAGATGCCCGCAACAATCGACGATCCTGTCATTCTGGATGAGATTACGGACGCGCTGAAGTCAATCGGCTACGCCCAGTAATCGGGCTGAGGGGCGCGGCACGTCACCCCCTGCCCCGGCTTTTTCTTGCAACCCGTCACCGGGCCTCTACTGTCTGACCAAGACAGTGAGGCCCTATGACATCAAGCGACATCTGGCGTCTGAACGCCACCGACCTGAGCGCCCTGACCCGCAACGGGGACATCAGCGCCGAAGACGCCGTGAAATCATCCCTTGATCGGATGCAACAGGTGAATCCCGACCTGAATGCCGTGGTCGAGGACCTGAGCAGCGAAGCGCTGACCCGTGCCCGAAATCTGGATAAGGCCGTGGCCAAAGGCGCCGAGCCCGGGCCACTGCACGGTGTTCCCGTGACAATCAAGATCAACGTAGATCAAAAGGGCCACGCGACCTCAAACGGGGTTGTCGCGCTGAAGGATGTGATCGCTCCGGCTGACGCACCGGTTGTGCGCAACCTTCAGAATGCAGGGGCCATCGTCATCGGACGCACGAACACGCCTGAATTCTCATTCCGGGCGGATACGGACAACGAACTCCACGGTCGGACGAATAACCCGTGGGGCCGCCACATTTCGCCCGGTGGGTCGTCCGGTGGCGCGGGGGCCGCGGTGATGGCTGGAATCGGCGCGCTGGCCCATGGCAATGACATCGGCGGCAGCCTGCGCTTTCCGGCTGCCGCAAATGGTGCGGTGACAGTGAAACCGGGGCTCGAGCGTGTTCCGGCATGGAATCCCAGCCAAAAGACCGAACGGGGATTGCTGGCACAGTTAATGTCAGTGCAGGGTTTGATCACGCGCTCGGCGGCGGATCTGCACCTTTCGATGCCCAGCCTGATCGCGCCCGACCCGCGTGACCCCTTCCATGTGCCGATGCCGTGGCGCGGCCCTGCCGACGGCGACCCGATTAAAGTCGCGTTCACAAAGGACACTTTCGGATACGCACTGCACCCCGAGGTCGACCGGGCCTTGGACACCGCCCGAGACGCGCTGGTGGATGCAGGTTATTACGTCGAGGAAATCGCAACCCCGGATGTATTTGAATGCGGCCGTGGCGGGTATCGCGCCTTGATGGGCGAAGTGCTGACCCTGTTGAAAAGCGATATCGAGGCGGCCGGATCGCAGACCATTCGCGATATCTTCGAGGTCTATTTTCAGGAGTTCCCGCCGATCACCGGAACAGACCTGATCGAGATGCTGGGCAAACGCAGCCACTATGCCCGCGAATGGTCGCTTTTCATGCAGGACTACCCGCTGGTGCTCTCTCCGTTTCTGCCCCAGCCGTTTTTCAAACCCGATCGCGACACCGAAGGCGCGGAAGGCGTTCATGAGGTTCTGGGCTGCGCCGTCTATTCCTATGCAATGAATTTCCTTGGCTTGCCTGCGGCCAGCGTCCCCGCACATTTGGCGGATCTTCCCCAAGGGCCACAGCCGATCAACGTGCAGATCACAGCCCGTCGCTGGCGCGAAGACATGGCGGTGGACGCGGCTGCCGCGATCGAATCGCGTGTCGGTCAGATGTGCCTTCCGCTTTGGGACAAGATGAGCGCGTCGGCGTAAACAAGCGTTCACAACAAAATAGACCCCGGGTTTTTGTGCCCGGGGTCCGCTTGCTAAAATATGCCCGGAGATCCGATAACGAGCGTAGCACCACCTACCCCCGCCAGCGCGAAAAATGCGCATTCATTTCGAAAACACCGTTGGCGGCCACTCACTCCCACCTTGATGTGTTCTTCGGGCAAGTTCAGGTTAAACCAGCGTTAATCCAATTCCTGTGAACTGGTTCACATAAGTCAAAAAAACTCGGCCATCCGAAGAAATTATGTGAATTGCTCTGAGATCAGCCGCTCTTCGAGACCGTGACCGGGGTCGAAAAGAATACGGTGCTGTATGGAGGGCTCGGACCGGATCTCGACCCAGTCGATATCGGCGAAAGAAACCGAATCCGCGTCCGCCATCACGGGCCGCTTGTCGGCGTCCAATACATCGAAGCGCACTTTGGCAATCTTGGGCAGCAAAGCCCCACGCCAACGACGGGGCCTGAAGGCGGCGATTGCCGTCAAAGCCAAAACATCTGAACCGATAGGCAAGATCGGCCCATGGGCCGAGTAGTTATAAGCCGTTGATCCCGCAGGCGTGGACAGCAATGCCCCATCGCAGACCAGCTCATCCATGCGAACGCGGCCGTCCACGCTGATCTTCAGCCGTGCGGCCTGAGGGCCAGCCCGCAGCAACGAGACCTCGTTGATTGCCAGTGCCTCGTGCAGTTTGCCGGATTGGTCCATTGCACGCATGGCCAACGGATTGATGACCTCTTCTTCGGCGGCGGCAAGGCGGTCCATCAAATCGGTTTCGTGAAACTCGTTCATCAAGAAACCGATGGTTCCGCGATTCATACCGTAAACCGGCGTGTCGAGATGCTGCATATTGTGCAACGTGTGCAGCATGAAACCATCTCCGCCAAGCGCAACCACAACGTCGGCATCGCGTGGCGCTGCGTTTCCGTACCGTTTGACCAGCTTGTCGCGGGCGGATTGCGCCACCTTAACGTCGCTGGCGAGAAAGGCGATTCTCTGGATCATCTGTCGTGGTTTCCGGTCTTGCACATTTGGTTCCGAAACAAGCATACCTTTCCCCGATAGGCCAGACTTGACGCCGCAGCAGGCCAATTCGTCGCTTTAAGCCTTTTGCGCCTGATCGGTTTCCGATAGGAAATCCGCAAGAATTACCCCCAGCATGTGGAGCCCCCATGAACGCCAATCTTCGTGATACCGGATTTTTCACCCAGTCACTTGCGGACCGTGACCCCGAGCTGTTCGGCTCGATCACGTCCGAGCTGGGCCGTCAGCGCGACGAGATCGAGCTGATCGCATCCGAGAACATCGTCTCTGCCGCCGTGATGGAGGCGCAGGGCTCGGTGATGACCAACAAATACGCCGAAGGTTATCCGGGCCGTCGTTACTATGGCGGTTGCCAATTCGTCGACATCGCCGAAAATCTGGCCATTGACCGCGCCAAGCAGCTGTTCGGCTGTGAGTTCGCCAACGTGCAGCCGAACTCTGGCTCGCAAGCCAACCAAGGTGTGTTCCAGGCGCTGATCCAGCCCGGCGACACCATTCTGGGCATGAGCCTGGACGCAGGCGGTCACCTGACCCACGGCGCGGCCCCCAACCAGTCGGGTAAGTGGTTCAAAGCCGTTCAGTATGGCGTGCGCCAGCAGGACAACATGTTGGACTATGATCAGGTCGAAGCGCTGGCGAAAGAGCACCAGCCCAAGCTGATCATCGCGGGTGGCTCGGCCATTCCGCGCCAGATCGACTTTGCCCGTATGCGCGAGATTGCCGATATGGTCGGTGCTTACCTGCACGTGGACATGGCGCATTTTGCCGGTCTGGTTGCGGCGGGCGAGCACCCCAGCCCCTTCCCGCACGCACATGTTGCGACCACCACCACGCACAAGACCCTGCGCGGTCCGCGCGGCGGCATGATCCTGACCAATGACGAGGCAATCGCCAAGAAAGTGAACTCGGCCATCTTCCCCGGCATTCAGGGCGGTCCGCTGATGCATGTCATCGCTGGCAAAGCCGTCGCGTTCGGCGAGGCGCTGCGCCCCGAGTTCAAGACCTACATCCAGAACGTGGTCAACAACGCACAGGCACTGTCTGATCAACTGATCAAAGGCGGTCTGGATACCGTGACCCACGGGACCGACACCCACGTCGTTCTGGTCGACCTGCGGCCAAAAGGTGTGAAGGGCAACGCGACAGAGAAAGCTCTGGGCCGGGCACATATCACCTGCAACAAGAACGGCGTGCCGTTTGACCCGGAAAAACCGACTGTCACCAGCGGTATCCGTCTGGGCTCGCCCGCTGGAACCACCCGTGGCTTTGGCGAGACCGAGTTCCGCCAGATCGCAGACTGGATCATCGAAGTGGTCGACGGTTTGGCCGCCAATGGCGAGGATGGCAATGGTGACGTCGAAGCAAAGGTCAAGGCTGAAGTGGCCGAGCTTTGTGCCCGCTTCCCGATCTATCCGAACCTGTAAGTCTGTTCGAATTCAAACTGTTAAACGGCGTCCATGGGGCGCCGTTTTTTTGTCAGATCACCCCCTGCCACCGCAGGAAAACCAAGAGCAGGACAGAGAGGACAAGCAGGTTAAAGGCCAAGCTGCTCAGCATCCCCAGAAACCACCCCATGCGCCGGTCGGCAAGATTGATGCCCCCCAAATGTTTCTGCACCTCTTCCGATGCTCTGGCCAGTTTTGGCGTGTCCAACACCAGCCTCAACTTGGGGTGGGCGGCCATTTGTTCAGCCTGGGCCAGCACCATCGCCTGCTTGTAAATCCGACGGGGAAGCTGCCGCTTTGCTTTCTTGACGGACTCTGTCAGCGTCTTGCCATGGACACCCAACTTGTCGCGCAACAGTTGCACGGTCTGCGCGATCTGGGTTTGGATATCGACGGTCTTTTGCATAAGCGGTTCTCCTGATGCGGCACTGTATCTGGGCCACATCCCTGCGACAATGGGGCTGGTCGTTTCAAATCGCGCCGGGTATCACACGGTCATGCTGAACACGATTGTACATGGCGAGCCGACCGAAAACCCACCGCTTCTTATCGCGCATGGGCTCTATGGCTCGGCCCGGAACTGGGGTGTCATTGCCCGGCGTCTGTCCGATGAACGGCAGGTTGTGGCCGTAGACATGCGCAACCACGCGAACAGCATGTGGACCGACCATCACGATTATCCAGATTTGGCCCACGACCTTGCCGAAGTGATCGAGCATTATAGCGGCAAAGCCGATGTCGTCGGGCATTCCATGGGGGGCAAGGCGGCCATGGCCCTCGCCCTTTTGCACGGTGAACGGGTGCGTAAACTGGTGGTCGCAGACATTGCACCTGTCACCTACACGCACAGCCAGATCCAGTTCATCGAGGCGATGCGCGCAATCGACCTGTCCCAGGTCGAACGACGCTCGGACGCGGAACAACAGTTGGCGGACCAAGGCGTTGAAAAAGCATTGCAGAGCTTTTTCACACAATCCTTGGATATCAAGGGACAACGCTGGCTTCTTAATCTGGATGCCTTGGCGTCTGAAATGCCAAAGATCATGAGTTTTCCTGATCTGAACGCGCATTGGGCGGGACCAGCCTTGTTCTTGTCCGGCGGCAGTTCGGATTATGTGCGCCCTGAACACCGAGACAAAATTCGCACGCTGTTTCCTGCTGCGCGTTTCGCCAAAATACCCGGAGCAGGACATTGGCTGCACGCTGAAAAACCCCGAGAATTCGAAGCCGCGGTCAGGACCTTTCTCAACGCTTAAGCCGCTCCACGAAATACAGGCTTGCGCTTAACTTTCAGAGATTTCGCCTCCGGCATTCACCCAATCTGCCAACCCGCCAAGGTTATAGACCCGTTCATAACCCATGTCCTTCAGCAGCTTACCTGCAAGGGCCGCGCGTCCGCCAGATGCGCAATACAGAACGATCGGGCGATCCTTTGTCAGCTCGGGGTCATGAGACTGAAGCGCATCATCGGCACGAAATTCCAGCATTCCCCGCGGGATGTGGTGCGCGCCCTTGGCTCGCCCTGTTTTTTGAACCTCGGCTGCATCACGGACATCCAGAAGCAAGCCACCTTCAGCCAGAACCTTTTGCGCCGTATCTTTGTCCACACGCTCGACGTCAGCATTCGCGGCTTCCATCATTTCCTTGACGGTCACGGGCATGTTGCACCCTCCTGTTGGTTGTCACGGGATGCTAACATGCAAAAACTGGAAGGTGTAGGTTGATCGCCCAGGAAAGGCGATCAATGTTCCCGAAAAGCGCGTGACATGCTGTCTGTCACAGGTTTTGCTATATAGGCTGCAAAGGTGCGTTCTTCGGTCTGGATCATGATCTCGGCCGGCATCCCCGGCGTCGGAATAAAGCCGCGTACCCTTTCGATCTCGTCCGGCGAAAGCGATATTCGTGCAAGATAGACCTCTTGCGGGGCGCCAGAGGAATCTTCGACCAGCGCATCTGCTGAAACATAGAAAACCTCGCCACTCAACACCGGGGTCGTGCGCTGGTTCAGCGCGACAAGGCGCACCGTGGCATCCTGACCGGTGACGACGCTGTCAATCTCTGTGCGGGGAATTTGCGCCTCGATGATCAGCGGGGCGTCTGCGGGCAGGATTTCTGCGATGGGCTCACCCGTTTCGATGACACCGCCGGGCGTGTGATAATGCAGCCGAACAACTGTTCCGGTCACCGGGGCGCGCACGACGGCACGATCCAGAACGCTGCGCGCCTGACGCGCCTTTTCCCGGACGCTTTCCAGATCCCCTTCAATGACCCCAAGCTCATCCAATGCAGCTTCGCGATAGGCAGACCGCGTGCGCGTAATCTGCTCTTCATACTTTAGCAACATCTGGTTGATTTCAGCCGTTTCTGCGGCCAGCCGCGCCTGCTGGCCATCGGCCTCGGCTTGAACCCTGCGAATGGTATTCAGATCACCCTTTCGCACCAGCCCCTTTTCAAACAGCGCCTGCTTGGTTTCATATTCTTCCTGAAGAATTTCCGAGCGCCGCTTCATGCTTGCAAGCTGTGCTTCAAAGCCGCTGGATCGAATTTTCAGGGCTTCCATATTACGCTCCAGAAGGGCGATATCATTCAGCAACGTCTTGCGGGATACGTCAAAGCTGATGCGTTGACCATCGAGGATCGTCATCACCTCAACATCATCCGTGGCGGCGAGCAGGCCTTGCGAGAATTCAAGCCGGTCGCTTTCGTTATACTCAGCCTGCAAACGCTCGGTCATGGCTTGCAGGCGGATCTTTCGGATGAACAACTCGCGCTCATTGGCTTCGGCCGAGGTCTGGTCAAGCGTCATGAGAACTTGGCCCGCCTTCACGGATTGGCCCTCGATCACCTTGATGTCCTCGATGATACCGCCTTCAAGGTGCTGCACGATCTTGTTGCGGCCCGTCGCGACAAAGCTGCCCTGCGCGATGACCGCAGCGGCCAGAGGCGCGCGGAAAGACCAGACGCCGAACCCACCAAAGCAAATGATCAGCATGATGAAGCCGATCACGATCAACCGGTTGATGGATCGCGGAACCTCGGCATACCAGACGGTGGGGTCCTTGGGGTCGTTGTTGATTGCAACCAGATCGTTCATTGTCCATCCCCCTTCTGGCCAGCAATGCCTTGCTGATTGCGTGGTCCGTTCAGTTGCTGCAGGACCTGTTCGCGCTGTCCGAACAGCGCCACGCGGCCATCGGTCAACAGCATGATCTTGTCGACCGCGTTCAGCAGCGTTGGCTTTTGCGTGATCACGACAACAGTGATCTTGCTTTCCTTGGCTTGGGCAATTGCCCGCGCCAACGCCTGATCTCCGGCGACATCCAGATTCGAGTTCGGCTCATCCAGAACAACCATCCTCGGATTGCCGAAAAAGGCCCGCGCCAGGGCGATGCGCTGTTTCTGCCCCCCTGACAATGGAGATCCATCCGCTGCGACAACAGTCTCATACCCTTGTGGAAGGGTGGCGATCATGTTGTGCACATCTGCAAGAACTGCGGCGTCGTGGATTTGTTCGTCTGTTGCGTCTTCACGCATCCGTCCGATGTTGTCCTTGATTGTGCCGGGGAACAGTTGAACGTCCTGCGGCAGATAGCCGATGCTTTCACCAAATTGACGCGGGTCCCAGTTGCGGATGTCCATCAGGTCCAGCCGCACGCTCCCCGAGGTTGGCAGGACGGACCCGACCAGTGTTTTGCCCAAGGTCGTCTTGCCTGCACCGGAATTGCCGATGATGGCCAGGGTTTCACCGGGATTGAGTGAGAAGCTGATCCCATTCAGAACAACCCGTTTGGTGCCGCCGGGAACATAGAGCAATCGCTCGACATCCAACCGCCCCTCGGGGCGCGGCAAGCGCAGTTTTTCGAACTGCAGTGCCGAATTGGACAGCAGCTTGCTGATGCGGCCATAAGCACCACGCGTCAAAAGGAAGGTATTCCAACCTTCGATCGAGCCTTCAATCGGGGCAAAGGCACGACCCGCGATGATCGACGCCGCGATGACCATACCGCCCGTGATCTCTCCCTGCAGGGCAAGAAACGCCCCCCACCCAAGGATTGCGATCTGGGTCAGCAAACGCACCGCCCGCGAGATTGCGGCGAAAATGACATTGCGGTCCTGTGCACGCACCTGCCACGTCAGCGACTGCGCCGTGTCCCGCCCCCAAATCCGTACGGCCTCGGGGATCATGGCCAGCGCATTGATGATCTGGCTGTTGCGCGCCATCGAATCCAGATGCTGGTTGGCCATCGACTGCGCCCTGTTCGCCTCGGCAAACGGTTTGGCGGTCATGCGCTGGTTTATCAGGGCAATCACCATCAAAAGCAGGGCCGTCGCGATCACGATCGTGCCCAACTGGGGATGTACGAGGAAAATCATAAGGATGAACAACGGGGCGAACGGCACGTCCAAAAAGGAAATCAGGGTTCCTGACACGAGAAACCCTCTGACCTGCTGCAAATCACCCAATGTCTGATATTCGCGCCCCGTCCCGTGCAGCGATGCATGCGCGGCCGCACTCAGGATCGGCGCGCCAAGACGTGCGTTGACCTCGACCGCCGTGCGCATCAGCATGAAGCGACGCACCGCATCGAAGGCCGATTGAAAGATCACCGCCCCGGCGACAATCGCCGTCAGCATGATCAACGTATCCAACGAGCGGCTGGTCAACACCCGGTCACTGATCTGGAACAGGTAGATCGGGATCGCCAGGATCAGAATATTCGTCGCACACGTCAGCACCAGAACAAAAGCCAGGTTCCGCCATATCGCCCGCAGAGACGTGCGCAGCGTGTTCTGGAAGTCTTCGGGCGGGGTGCGTTTGTGAAAAGTCTGGGGTGGCCCTTTTCCGTCGCCGCCGCCCTCCTTGCGCAGCGGCAACGGCTCGTTTGCCTTGGCCTCGATGGTGGTACCTATGGCTTCACCGCCGTGCGAGCGCGACGAGGGGGGTTTTCGTGCGGTCGAATCCTTAGCGGTCTCAGGATCGGGGCCTTTGGCATCGGCCACCCCAGCACCACAGCCCTTTTGGGAATTGTCTTCATCGGGCTGTGGCTGAGCGCGCCTGGGGGAAAGTAAAGCGCGCTCTGGTGGTTCCGGGTTCTCTTGCGGTTGTGCAGATGCCCGTGCGGTTCGGGTTGCCTGCGATTCAACGGCTTTCGCCGGATTGGTCTGAGGAGTTTTTAACCGCATCTCCTCGGTCAGGCGCAAACCGGCCATCTTTGCCGGCCTGTGCGCGGGTTCGTCAACCAGGGGTTTTACTCGGTCCAAACCGCTTCGACTGTCCAGCGGACTGGCAAACGGGGTTCGGCGTGACGAAAACAATATCGACATACTAAAACTTTCGGGTCACTCGTAACTAATAAAGAGATTAGGCTAGCATGGACTGCAAACCGTCTTCCAGACTGGCCGCCTCGGAGGGTGTTAGTTTGTTGTGGCCCGGTGCAAGATCTGACTTTCCGGGTCCGTTTGTTTCCTCCATCAAAAACGCGATGGCTTCATTGGCGATTTCTTCGCCCAACTCTTCATCAGGTGAGTCGATCAGGCTGGCTTGGTGCAACAACACATCCGAGTACTCGCCCTCCGCCGCCATAACGACCGAGTCGACGCCGATCTTCGAGACGCTGGCCGCGTTCAACAGCGCGTTCCCTGCGCCCAGCGCCGATGCTTCGGCACCTTTGCCGCCTTTCAGATGCACGTCGTCCTGATCCTGCAACAAAGTGACTTGTTCGATCACATTCGCCTGGACCAGATCCCCTTCAATCTTCAGAACACGAAGCTGCTCCATTCCGGCATAGGCAGGATCGTTCAACAGCGCGTCTTCAAGGGCGTCTGTGTTCACTTCCTCAATCGGCAAAGCACTGGCCAGGTTCGGAGTAATGTCTTCATGCGTATCTTCACCCGTGCTGGTCAAAGACACTTGGTTCATGACAAGGTTCTCTTCGACCTCATCCTGCACGGGACCCGTTACAACATCGTCGTCGATCAAGACGATCGTTTGCTGCACGATGTCGACGGAAACCATATTCCCACCAACCATTACCACGTCATAGAAGCTGCCCAACTGAACGACGTTGGTGGCATTGAACATGTCGTTGTCGCCCAGGACATACATACTGTTCGAGGTCGAGACCTCGGTCTGGATGTGGTCGATGTCGGTGGCGTCAATCACTTGTTTGACAAAATTGGTGACGTATAGGTCTCCGCTTATCCAACTGATAACGACAAGCGGATCCTGTCCGGGTGGTGCTACGTTATCTTCAATCCACGGCGCTTCGCTGGCTTCGACAGCAATTTGCGACGACTGGACAACCTTGGTTTCGCTCTGGGCACCCGGCTCTCCCTCGTCGATGTCCGAGACGACAGCGACCTGGCTGACGACGGTCAGATCATAGGACGTTCCGCCCACAGCAATGATCGGTGCATCAACCCAACCGACTGTGATCGACACTTCGTTGATGGCCAGATTGCCACCGGCAACTACCGTGTGGCCTTCACCAAAAACGTCATCCTCGGACTGATCCCACTCTTTCGGGAAGGGATCCGGCTGTCCGCTTTCTTCTTCGTCCTCTGACTGATGGTGTTGTGGCAGAAGTTCCATCCAATCGGGCAGTTCCTCAACACGTTCACCGTTGACGATGATGCCCACAGCCTCTTCGCCATGGAATTGATGGACGGTGGCGCCATCGACCTGAACGGTTACGGTCGCCTTCATCTGTTCGGCCAGTTGTTCCAGCTTTTCGACCGATTGATAATCCGCAATGTCATAAGAGGGCGATGACATCGCATGCATCGAAAGCGCGACGTCCAGCGCCTCATACCCTTCTTGCATCAAGACTTCGGCGTCTCGAAAATCGCCCTGGCCAACCGTGTCATTGTCGCTCAGGGTAAGGGTCTGGAATGTATACGTTACGGCCGATCCGATAAGTTCGGGCACCAGTTCCGGAATCACGATGGTCTGCTGAAATTCCGCCGTAAACAATTGGCCGTCTGGAACAATCTCTTTCGGACCGGACACCGGGTCGACGAAAAGAGCCGGTTCAGGGATTGGACCTCCGGAGCCCGGAGGGAACGGGCCATCATTTTGTGGGATTTGGAATTTGTAGGGAAGCGCCCCGAATTTACCCGGATCAAGTTTCAGGTCGGCCCGGACGTTGATGGCCGTGGCGTCCGCCAGATCCTCTAATTCAATCTTGCGTCGGAGGGCAGTAAATTCCTCGTACTGCTCGCGCAGTCTGGCCTGCTCAGTCGTAAGCTCAAAGGTTCCAATAAAGTGGGCAATCGTTTCACTGATACTGTCGAGCGACATAACATTGTCCTTTCCCCGTTCCGGCGCAAAATTTCCGGTCTGGGTTAAGTTGGGCCGAGGCCACCGCGAGCGGCCTCGGCAATCGGCTTGACCGGATCAGAGAACGAGAACCGTCGCCCTCTGACCCAAACCCTGACGGCGGGTTATACGTCGGTATCGTCGCTGGTGTAGGTCGAGTTCATCGAGCCACCAACCATTGTCGTGTCGACCGAGTTGCCAAGGACGTTGGCGCCCATGACGATCGTCTGGTTGAAGGCCGATGTGTCCACTACAGCAGCTGCCGAAGCGTAGGATTCGCCGTGAACGATACCGTCGCCGGCATTGTTCGAACCCCAGGACCCGGCGTTGCCGCCTGCGCCACCTGCACCCGAGTTGGCACCGGAAGCGTCGCCACCGTTGACCATTGCACCGGTGATCGGACCGTTGCTTGCAGAACCCATTGCGTCGCCGCTGGTTCCACCGTAGCCGGCACCGGCACCACCGCCGCCACCGAAGCCCGAATTCGCCGAGCCAGTCGCGCTGCCTGCGCCTGTCGAAGTGGCGTCATTGTCGGACATCGCGTCACCGCCATATCCCGCAATCGCACTCGCCAGGCTGTCGGCGCTGCCGTCGGTGTCTGCCACGGACCACAGGCCAGAGTCGCCGCCCGCACCCGCGGTGTTCACGGCATCAGCAGAGCCTGCACCCGATCCGCTGGACATTGCGTCCTGCTGGATCGCGCCACCGCCGCCACCAAAGCCGTCGGCAGTTGCAGTACCGGTACCGGTACCCGTGGCCGAGCCGCTTGTGCTGTTGCCGCCACCTGCACCACCGTCGCCGCTGGTGTTTTGTGGCATGCTGGCTGTGCCATTCACGTCACCCGGGGTTTGCGTGATATTCGGGCCGGTTGTGGCCTGATCACCAACACCCTGAGCACCGGACTGAGCACCAGCCGTACCGCCGAGCCCTGCTCCACCGGTGCCGTCTCCGCCACCGCCAGTGCCGCCAGTGCCAGCACCGCCAACACCTTGGGCTCCGCTACCGTTGCCGCCGGAACCAAATCCGCCGTCTCCTTCACCGCCAGTGCCGGGGTTGCCGCCATTGACGTCACCGCTTCCGGTGTCTGCTTCGGCTTCACCCGCGTTCAGGCCAATCAGCCCGTTCTGCTGGTTCAGCGCAGCAAGCGCCGCGTCGACCTGGCCGGATGTTCCGCCCGTGCCAGCGCCGCCGGTGCCAGCGCCGCCAGTGCCGGTTGCACCATTGCCAGTGCCGCCATTACCGGTCGCGCCAGTGCCAGTTCCACCCGTTCCGCCGGAACCGGTGCCGTTGCCGCCATCAGCGTCAGCGTCGCTATCGGCAAGGCTTCCCGCCAGGCCAAGGCCCAGGTTACCAGCCGCCGCGTCGTTGGCTTCGGTGTCGCTGCTGCCCGCGTTTACCGCGACGCCATCGGTGTCAGCATCGCCGTCACCCCCATTGGCGCCATTGGCATCCGAGTCGTTGCCGGCCAGACCAGCACCCAGAGCCGTTGCACCGGTGGCATTGTTACCGCCAAGAGATGCGCCATCGTTATCGGCTTCGGACAGACCCAGACCCAAGCCCAGACCGATCGAGCCAGCGTTTCCGCCTTCTCCGGCAGTGCTGTCGCCATCAGAGTCGGCGCTGCCGGTATTGTCGGCATCGGCGTCGCTGTTGGCATTGCCGCCGGAACCCGCGGTGCTGCTTCCATTCGAGTCTGCGTTGGACAGTCCGACACCCAGACCGAAGTTGGTTGCGCTGCCCGAGGAACCTCCGGCTCCGCCAGTGCCGGCACCATCTGCGTCACCGGTGTGGCCGCCGAACGCCAATGCAGTACCACCATCGGTGTCCCCGTCTGCATATCCGCCATGAGCCGTACCGCCGCTTCCGGAGTTTCCTCCGTCCGACTGCGACCCGATGCCTTCGTCAGCATTCGCCGTACCGCCACGCGCGTCACCGTCTTGATCGAAGCTGCCGTTGTTCTTCACTTCGGCTGCGCCCAGAGTGTCGTCATCGCTCAGGTTCAGGTACTGCTTGTTGATGGCCGACATATCGTTGCCGGGGCCATCCAGACTGATGTTCAGGTTCAGGTCATCGCCGGGATCGTAATCCAGGTCGTTTCCAACGGTGATAACCTTGCCGATGCTCGATCCACCCGAGACATCCACATCGACCAGATCATCGTCGCTGCCCAGCGGCTCGGCGTCGCCAAAGTCGATGTGGACAGAGTTCGAATTGTCGTTGTCGTTGTCACCGTTCTTCTGTTTTTGAGCCTGACCTTGGCCCTGACCCTGATGTTGGTCCTGATCCTGATCGTTCTCGTTATCTACATCAGTTTCCACATCGGTTTTCTGAGCTTGAGCCTGCAGCTGATCCTGATCCTGTTCATTATCAACCTTGGTTTTCTGCTCGGTCTGGTCCGCGCTGATGTCGACTTCGTCGATATCAATTTCTTTTACCGGAGCAAAAACCGGACCAACATTAATCTCTTCGACGTCAGCGCCGTGATTACCATTACGGTTTCTAGACATATCAATTTCCACTTATGAAGCGCACTGACCGTCATTCATCTGCAAAACGGTTACGGGCGCGGTTGAAACAAGACTTGCGCACAAAAAAGGCGAGACGCGCTTTCGTGCGGCATCGTTTGGTGATTTGGCCTCCCACCCTCCTTTCTCGGCTTAGCCGAAAGAGCCCCTGCGGAAAAAATCGCGAAAATGCGCGAATCGCAGGCACATTAGGAACAAGCGCCTCTTCAATTGAGGCACTCATATCGTTGCAGGAGGAGCCCAACCTGAATAGCTAACCGTAAGCACTAGATCGCTTAGCATTCTGATTTTATTGAACTAAAAAACTGATTCGGCCTGTCTGTCCGAATAGATGCGGCAAAAGTTGGGCGCAAATCCCCTTAGGTGGGAAACCTTGCAATTTCCTCTACTTAAACGAGAAAGGCCAGCATCTACCTAACCGAAAGTACTAGAACCTAAGCCCTTGGAATCACGCTTTATTGAAGAAACTTGCACTATTCGCTGTAGTCTTGAGATCATACGCGTTAATATTCTGTTAATAATACGCTTCGAGTTCTGTTTACTGTTTTGCCGCATTTCCGCGGTTTGGGTTATGTAGGGGGGAATAATGAGTATCCCGTTTCAGGATAATTCTATCCAAGGTGATTTTACCGCCGAAGACTTCTCGATCAATTTTGTTGGCAAGGAACTGTTCTATTCACGTCAAACCTTGCGCGAAGTTCAAAACGAATTCGGTGTCGCCACACGCCGGATCGACAGCATCCAGTCAATTCCAGTCTGTCCTTCATCCGGTTCCGGCCAGGTCTTTATCGTCGACCAAATGTCACTTGATGATCTGATTGCACGGCCAAAAGCCTATAAGGATTGCGTCGGCCCCGGCAGCCTAGCCTTTGCATATCGCAAAGATGATGCGGCCCGGTTTCTGTTCGAGAACTGGGATCGCAACACATATGGTGACATTGGATACTTGCCGATGAACGTCTCACCAGACGTTTGGAGGTCTATCCTTCGCCTGTTGCTACACGAAGAATTTTACATGCCCTGTTTTCTTGCTGACAGCGTTGCTGCGAATGACAGCCACCCAAAGCATGAACAAACCACGATTTCTACGACGGCCGATCCGCACCCGATTTATTCCAGACTGACGCCGCGCGAGAAACAGGTTTTGCAGTTGGTATCAAAAGGCCAGAGCAACAAGATCATCGCGTCCAACCTGGGAATTACCGAGCACACGGTCAAACTGCATATCCACAATGTCGTGGGCAAAATCGGTGTCAGCAACAGAACCGCCGCCGCTCAGTTCTTTTTCGAGGTCGCGCCCGGCGAGGCGCACGAAGTGACCGTTGACTGACGATTTTGAAACCCGGTTTGATCGTCTGATCCTGCTGGTGGGTCGGCTGAACTATATGTGGACCAACACCGAAAGCCTGTTGATCCACTTGATCGCGGGCCTGAGCGGAACCAAGAAAGATGTCGCGGTGATTATCTTTCTGACATTGAACACCACGCGGGCGCGTCTTGATCTTGTGGAACGGCTTGCCAAGATGGAGGGTCGCCCACCCGAGGTTCGCGACCCCATCCTTGTCCACACACAGCGGTTGGCCAAACTGTCGGGAATACGAAACAAATACAATCACTGCATTTATTCCTTTGACCCCGACAGTGGTAATCCAAAGACGATCCTGATGAGGATTTCCGACAGAAAAACCGACATCAAGCTGGGGCGCGAAGACACGGTCGATGCCTCAGCCATGCAAGAGATCGAAGACATCGTTGATCAGCTCTCGGAGTTGAACCGCGATATCTGGCGGCTGATCGGCCAGTTGGGATTTCCTGTTTGAAGGATTGAGTGGTGCGGATGGCGGGGATCGAACCCGCAAGCCCTAGGGCGAGGGATTTTAAGTCCCTTGCGTTTACCAGTTTCGCCACATCCGCAGGTCACCGATCCGTCTGGTGCGGCGACTATCGGAACTCTTAATGCGAACCAAACTGATTGAAAAGTCGCTAAGTTGACGATTGCAAAGATGATGAGCCCAAAACTGGGGAGCTCGTGCAATACGGCATCCCGGCGCTGAAGTGCGTCTTTGATCAGGGCTGAAAACCACCCCGGTTTGATCTTTTTGTTTTCAATCGTTTATCCTTGCAAGATATCATTATGAAACCGGAGGTTCCCGTGAACAGCTCTCTTTCTGATGAAGCGCTGGCCCGACTGCCGTTTTGGGTCACCGCCCCGGGCGAAACGGACGGATTTCTGATCGTTGTGGGCATTTCGCTTGTCGCTGTTTTGCTGGGCTTCGGCGCGCTCTATTTCACGGTGCAGGCTATTCCAGACCGAATGGCGGCCGGTGCCCATAAGGTTCAAATGCAACTGGTCGGCGTACTTGGCCTGATCTCGCTGTTTACCTTGAACAATGCGTTTTGGATTGCAGCGATCCTAATCGCAGCAGTTCCTATACACGAAATCCTACCCTTGGAAACTGAGACAGATCTGCCGGAGCACACTGATGCTTGAGCTTATATTCTCGGCGCTGATCACGATCGTTCCGGACTATCTTTACCGCCGGTACAAACAGGGCAAGCGGTGGGGCCATGAAATCACGCTGTTCAACGTCTGGTATGAGCTGCGTTGGGGATTGACCGCCTGCGCAATTTTGGCCGTGACCCTGATAACCATCATCTTCTATTTCCACCCTTCTACGCGCAAAGTGACTGCCGTCTTTCGCACCGTGACCATCCTGTCCGACCGCGGAGGCCGGGTCGCCGAAGTGTATGTGACCAACAATGCAAGGGTGAAGGCAGGCGACCCGATTTTCACTCTGGATACCACCCGGCAGGAAGCGGCGGCAGAGACAGCCCAGCGTCGGATCGAAGAGATTGACGCCACATTGGGATTGATCGCAACTGAGGTCGCCACGGCCGAAGCACGCGTCACAGCCGCAGAAGCGGAACTGAGTCAGGCTGAAAACGACCTTCAGCGGCGTCTGTCACTGGCGGAACGAAACGACACTATAGTCAGCGAGCAAGAGCTGGAACGCCTTCAAACCGCCGTGTCCGGCGCGGCAAGCCAACGCGCCGCTGCCATTTCTGCACGCGACGGCGCCAAGTTGCGCCAGACGACAGTTTTGCCAGCACAAAAAGAAAGTGCGCGTGCGGTTCTGCGAGAGGCCGAGAATGAAATCGCAAAGTCCACGGTATTCGCCGAAGTGGACGGCACAGTGACCCAATTTTTGCTGAAACCGGGCGACATCGTGAATCCGATCCTGCGGCCGGCTGGTATTCTGGTTCCTGACATCTCGGGGCAAGGGCGGTTTGTCGCGGCATTTGGACAGATATCGGCAAGTGTCCTGAAACCCGGTATGCTTGTTGAAATTACTTGCCCATCCAAACCCCTGACCATCGTCCCCATGATCGTGGACGAGGTGCAGGAAACCATAGCCGCAGGTCAATTCCGACCGGGGGACGTGCTGCTTGATTCCCAGGATCGCGTACGTCCAGGCACGGTTACAGCTTTCCTGGCTCCGGTTTTTCCCGAGCACCTGGAAGGTATTCCACCCGGAAGCGCCTGTATTGGCGTCGCCTATACAAGCCGCGCAAAAGAAATAGACGCGGGGGAGATCACGGGGCTGTCCGCTTTTTTTGCCAGGATTGTGGACGGGATGGGCATAGCGAATGCCATTGTCCTGCGCGCGCAAGCGATATTGCTGCCCGTCAAGACGCTGGTGTTTTCTTGAAGCGCGCGTGATGACGCCGACACAGGCGTTCTGCAAATATCGTCGGGCCGAATGACACCGCACCGGACAAAGCGAACTGGCCCGGTGTTATGGCCGGGCGGCCCTTGATCGGCAACGGCTGACTCGCACACGTGCCGCAAAGTACCGGCAGCGGCATGACAGCTTGAGACAGACACATGGCCTGCTCAAGCCGCTCGCGCCGCTGCCGTTATCGTTAGAAATGAACCGACAGGCCGCTCAGTGGTTTCTGAATCGGCGGGGCGAACTTTGTCAGGTCGATCCCCTCAACCGCCAGCTTATATTCCTCAAGCGTCGGCGTGCGTCCCAGAATTGCGGAGAGGACAACAACCGGCGTTGAGCCCAAAAGCGATTCACCTTTCTTGGTCTCGGAGTCGGCGACAACCCGGCCCTGGAACAGGCGCGTTGAGGTCGCCAGAACCGTGTCCCCTTTTGCGGCCTTTTCCTGGTTCCCCATGCACAGGTTACAGCCCGGACGTTCGAGATAGAGAATGTTCTCGTATTCCGTTCTTGCCGTGACCTTGGGGGCCGCGTCGTCAAACTCAAATCCGCAATATTTCTGCAGGATTTCCCAATCCCCTTCCTCTTTCAACTCATCAATGATGTTGTAGGTCGGGGCGGCAACAACCAGCGGTGCCTTGAATGCGACCTCACCATGGGCCGCTTCAAGGTTGCGAAGCATCTGCGCAACGATCTTGATATCACCCTTGTGGACCATGCACGATCCGACAAAGCCCAGATCGACCTTCTTTTCCGCCCCATAGTAAGAGATCGGCCGGATCGTATCATGGGTATAACGCTTTGATACGTCGATGTTATTGACATCGGGGTCGGCAATCATCGGTTCGACAATTTCGTCCAGATCAACGACAACTTCGGCAAAGTACTTGGCATTTTCGTCCGGGGTCAGTGCAGGTTTTTCGCCCGACTTAATTTGAGCGATCCGTGCCTCGGCAATGTCGATCAGCTTCTGAAGCATTCCGTTCTCATGCTCCATCCCCTTGTCGATCATGATCTGAATGCGGTGCTTTGCAAGCTCCAGCGACTGGATCAGCGTGTCGTCGTTCGAAATGCAGATCGACGCTTTTGCCTTCATCTCGGCCGTCCAGTCCGTGAATGTGAACGCCTGATCCGCCAAGAGCGTTCCGATATGGACCTCGATGATGCGCCCCTGGAACACGTTGTCGCCATGCTGCGCCAGCATCTGCGCCTGAGTTGCATGGACCACATCGCGGAAATCCATATGATCGGCCATCTTGCCCTTGAAGGTCACCTTCACCGATTCAGGGATCGGCATCGAGGCTTCACCGGTCGCAAGCGCCAGCGCCACAGTGCCCGAGTCTGCACCAAACGCCACGCCCTTGGACATACGCGTGTGGCTATCCCCACCAATGATGATTGCCCAGTCGTCGACGGTGATGTCGTTCAGGACCTTGTGAATCACGTCTGTCATCGCGTGATAGACGCCCTTGGGATCGCGGCCGGTCACAAGACCAAACTTGTTCATGAACGCCATCAGTTTCGGCGTGTTGGCCTGAGCCTTGGCATCCCAGACCGAGGCCGTGTGGCACCCGGACTGATACGCGCCGTCAACGGAGGGCGACAGCACGGTTGCCGCCATCGCCTCCAGTTCCTGCGCCGTCATCGGGCCGGTCGTGTCCTGCGACCCAACGATATTGACCCGCACACGCACATCGGACCCTGAATGCAGCACCTTACCCGGCGCGACGCCCAATGCGTTGGCGTTAAAGATCTTCTCAACCGCTGTCAGCCCTTGATCGTCATTGCTGATTTCTTTCGACGGTGCAAAGACCCGCGGGGCCTCGATCCCTAGGGTTTCGGCGGCAAATGTCTGCAGCTTCTTACCGAAGACAATGGCATAAGAGCCGCCTGCCTTCATGAACTCCATCTTCTGGGGTGTGAACGACCCTTCCATGTCGACCAGTTCTTCGCCTTCGACACTGAAGAGTTTTTTCTTTTTCGTGTCGATCTTGAGCACGGTGCCCGTCTCGACCGAATATTTCTGTTCGAGAACTGGATTGCCGTCGTTGTTCAGGATCGGCTGACCGTCTTCCCCGATTTTCTTACCCCAGTTCTTGAGGTCGACACCGATCCCGCCGGTCACGCCGACCGTGGTCAAAAAGATGGGTGAAATCCCATTGGTGCCCGCCACAACAGGGGCCACGTTTATGAACGGAACGTAAGGCGAAGCCTGCTTGCCAGTCCACAAAGCCACGTTGTTGACGCCTGACATACGCGACGAGCCAACACCCATCGTGCCCTTCTCGGCAACCAGCATGACGCGTGCATTCGGGTGCTTCAATTTGAGCGCCTCGATCTCTTTCTGCGCCTCTTCCGAGATCAGGCATTTGCCGTGCAATTCGCGATCGGCCCGCGAATGCGCCTGATTACCGGGGCTCAGAAGGTCGGTCGAGATATCGCCTTCGGCCGCAACATAAGTGACAACCTCAATTTCTTCATCAATGTCGGGCAGAGTCGTGAAAAACTCAGCCTTGGCGTAACTGTCCAGAAGGTCCGCAGCGACCGCGTTGCCTGCTTCGTAAGCTGCTTTGATACGGTCCGTGTCGGCCTCGTAAAGAAAGACTTGGGTCTTCAAAACGTCAGCCGCTTGGCGTGCTATGCCCTCATCGTTGCCTAGCGCCAGATCGAGCAGTACCTCAACAGACGGGCCGCCTTTCATATGACTCAGCAGCTCGAAGGCAAAGGCGGGCGTGATTTCTTCAACGGTCGCCTCACCCAAGATGATCGCTTTCAGAAAGCGGGCCTTCTCACCTGCGGCGCTGGTGGTTCCGGGAAGTGTGTTGTAGATAAAAAACTGCAGGCAATCCGCGCGATGCGCGCTGGCCGTATCTTGAATATGGGCGATCACCTCATTGAGAAGCGCACCATCGTCAATCGGTTTAGGGTTCAGGCCCTGTTCTTTCCGGTTTTCGATTTCAGCGAGATATTCGTCGTATAGGCTCATGATCATTTCCACATCGGGCAAGGGGCTGGAAGACAGCTAATCTAAGGGAAGACTCGATTTGGCATACAATGGTATACACATCGACGGAATTCAAGAGCCGCGCTTGCGACATTCTGCCCATAACCGCTATTCACAAAGCTTCTGATACGGAATTCCCAAGCACTGACCGGATTGGCCTTTTGGGTACAGGGGATAATGGTGCCCCCACACGGACTCGAACCGCGGACCTACTGATTACAAATCAGTTGCTCTACCAGCTGAGCTATAGGGGCACTGGACGTCGATTACTGCCTCTGGTTCTGGACTGCAAGCCTCATTTTTTGTCTTTTCCTGATGATTTTTGAATCCAGGGGTCGAACGCCGCTGCAGCGCTGCATCAGCGTACTGGTTTGACTGTCAGCGACACAGACTGTAACCCGGCAGACGAGGCAAAAGATGCAGGGGCAAGAAGCGAATATGCAGGTTGCTATCCACGCGGGAGCCGCATTTACCGGCGAAGGCAGAATGTTAAGAGCCCTGAAAGCCAACAAGCCGGTGCTGACAGAGCACGGTGTTGTCGCTTTTGGCCCGCGCCGGTACAGACAGATCTTCAAGCCAACATTCAGCGCATCCGAAACGCAGTTTCTAACGTCTGACGAAATCAGTCAGATACGGGCTGGTTTGCCGTCAGACCCCAATGTGCATCGGGCAGTTTTCCAAAGCGCCGTGCTGATAGCGGACCCAAAGGCTGCCATTCAGGATGGGCAACTTTACCCCCTCGCCGGGAAAAAAATGTCTCTGCTGGATCAGGCGCTTGAGGGCATTCAGCTAGACTTCTTCTTTGCCCTTAGAAATCCGGGGACGTTTATTCCCAAACTACTGATGTCCCTACCCGAAGAAGACAGGGACAGCATAATCCGCAATACCGACCTGAGCTGCCTGAGCTGGATTGGCATGATCGAAGACATCCGCGATCTGGCTCCGGGCGTGAATATCACCCTGTGGAGCAATGAGGAAACGCCTTTGATTTGGGGCGATATTTTGAGGAAATTTTGCGGTCTTCCTGGGGATGTGGTCTTAAATAAAGAGTACACACTTCTGCTCTCACTTCTGAATGAAGCGGGAAAAGAAAAGGCGAATACGCTATTGAACGCTGGGTCTGGCGGGGATCAAGCGGGCTTGCGCGATGCTCTGACAGACGTTCTGGAAGATCACGCCCAACCAGAGCTCATAGAAGAAGAACTGGAACTGCCGGGCTGGAACACAGACATCGTGGACGCGTTTTCCGAGCTGTACGAACAGGACCTTGAAAGGTTGGGAAAAATGGCGGGGGTTCAGCTGCTAAGGCCCTGAGCGCGCCAAAACTGGCCCGGCCATATGCTGCGATCTTCGATTCACCCAGCCCTTCTTTGATCCGAGAGAGCACTGCCACAGACCGGGGCTCCATCGCCTGCCCGGTTCGCGGCATCAAAGACGGCAAAGCCTGAACGACACCGCGAATTCCAATTCCTCAGCTCATGCCTAACGCTTCTTTGTACATCTCCAATACCGCTTCCTCTTCTGCGATATCGTCCTTGTCACGTTTGCGAAGGGCAATCACCTTGCGCATGACCTTGGTGTCGTAGCCGCGCGCTTTGGCTTCGGCCATGACCTCTTTCTGCTGCTCTGCGATGTCTTTCTTTTCAGCGTCCAGACGCTCAAACCGTTCGATAAACTGGCGCAGCTCTCCGGCAGTAACGCGATAGTTGGCGGCGGCCTGATCTTCGGTCATGTCTTCCATTTATTCTCTCCCAGAGGCTGAAGTCTGCTGCCGCAAATCGGCACTAAGCCGGATACATGGACGCAGCACCCGCCGCAAGCGGACAATCAGGCATCGGACTTGTACGACGCACGGGTATCCGATAAGCGCAAAGAAACTCTTTGGCCTGATGCGGAAAACCATGTTCGAAATCATCACCTGGGGCGGAGCCGCCCTGTCGCTTGCCGGACTGTTGGGACTCGTCTGGTGCATCCTGCACGTGATGAAGGCGCGCAAATCCGGACTGTCCGACGACGAGTTGCGCGCGACCGTTCAAGGAGTATTGCCTTGGAATTTGGCATCCCTCTTTCTGTCCGTGATCGGACTGATGCTGGTTATTCTGGGTATCTCGTTCAGCTGATCCTGCAGCCTAAACAGGCAAATTGTCGAACTGTGCTTCCATCGCATCCTCACACAAGGCTGCATCCAGTCGACGCAGGCGCGAGGGGACATGAACACCCTGCTGACGCATCCGCTCAATGACCTTCGTGACGCTCGGCTGCAACGCAAGACGTGTTTCAAGGCACGCTCCCTGCAACTTTTCTTCCAGTCGCTCGGCTTCGGAATACAAGTTAACTGTAGACATTTCCATCCTCCCAAATGGCGCCTTATTTACCCACATATAGGTAACCGTTTTAAGACCTGCTGATCTTAACTCGGGAACACGCAAAAACCCGCTTGTCAAAAATACGGTTTCGGCAGTCACCTGCGGAATGGTTAAATTCTAGGCCGATCTGAATTACCCTGCCTTGACAAGCATCAATTCACGGATTTTTTACCCCTATACATTCCGAAATTGATATACGAATAAGACAGTCTGACGGAGGGCAAGATGACACCGAAGGTGAAAGCGTTTTTTGATACCGATACATTTACGGTGTCCTACCTTGTGCAGGAACCCGAGGGGACGGCCTGTGCCATTATCGACAGTGTCCTGGACTTTGACCACGCGTCCGGCCGTACAAACACCAGTTCGGCAGACAAGATTATCGAACATGTTCAGGCCAACGATTTGAAAGTCGAATGGATTCTGGAGAGCCATGTCCATGCCGACCACCTGTCAGCGGCCCCCTACCTGCAAGAGAAACTGGGCGGTAAAATCGGGATAGGAGATCAGATCGTCACCATTCAGGAGACGTTTGGCAAAATCTTCAACGAAGGGACCGAGTTCCAACGCGATGGCAGCCAATTCGACGCCTTGTTCCGCGAGGGCGACAGCTTTCACGTGGGGCAAATGCGCGGCGATGTTCTGCATACGCCCGGCCACACTCCGGCTTGCCTGACCTATGTCATCGGAGACGCGGCCTTTGTGGGGGACACCCTGTTCATGCCCGATTTCGGGACAGCGCGATGCGATTTTCCGGGCGGATCCTCGGAAATGCTCTTTGCGTCGATCCAGAAAATTCTGTCTTTGCCCGATCAGACGCGCATCTTTGTCGGGCACGACTACAAGGCACCGGGCCGCGACGAGTATGCGTGGGAAACAACGGTCGGAGAGCAGAAGGCGCTCAATGTTCATATCGGTCAGGGGCGCTCGGTCGAGGAATTCGTCAAAATGCGCGATGCTCGGGATGCGACGCTTGGCATGCCACGTCTGATCCTGCCGTCACTGCAGGTCAACATGCGCGCGGGGCAGATGCCTCCTGCGGATGAAGAAGGCGATGTTTTCCTAAAGATTCCAGTGAATAAGCTGTGAACCCAACCTGTTTAGGAGCAAGTACAAACCATGCAACTGGAATGGATTTTGGGATTGGCCGGGGGCTTGCTGATCGGTCTGGGTGCGGCCGTTTATCTGCTTGGAAATGGCCGGATCATGGGGGCCAGCGGCATCTTGGGCGGCTTGGTCGACAGCAGTGATCGCACCTTGGAGCGTTTGGCTTTTGTCGCGGGGCTTGTTGGAATGCCCCTGCTTCTTCGCCCTTTGATGTCACCAACGCCAGAAACCCATCTGACCGGCAATTTCGCGGTCATCATTTTCGCGGGACTGCTGGTCGGGGTCGGTACTCGGATCGCCAATGGATGCACGTCGGGACATGGGGTCTGCGGGATATCCCGCTTCTCGCTCCGCGGAATTGTGGCCACGATTATCTACATCGCAGCTGGCGCGATCACACTCGCGGTTCTGCGACACATGTGGGGGGTGATCTGATGCGCTTGCTGGTCTCTCTGATTGCCGGTTCCCTGTTCGGCGCGGGCCTGTTGATCTCGGGCATGACGGACACCACCAAAGTTCAGGGCTGGCTGGACGTGTTCGGGAATTGGGACCCGACACTCGCCTTCGTGATGGGTGGAGCGATCGTCCCGATGCTGTTTGCCTGGCGAATGACTGAACATCGCCGTCCCCTGACCGGCGGGTCTTTCCCAACCATGTCACCCCCCGAACTGGATCGGCGGCTTGTTGTCGGGTCTGTTCTGTTCGGCATGGGGTGGGGCCTGTCCGGGCTGTGCCCGGGGCCAGCCATCGCCTCGGTCACCTATGGCGGCGTCGGCGGACTTGTTTTTCTGGCCGCCATGATTGCCGGAATGTACGCCGCACCGACTGTAGGGGCGCAACTGGACAGAACTGCAAACGCAGCCTAAGCAATTGGGATGGAGATTCGCCGCATTACCCCCCGCTACGCCGTCTCGCCGCAAATCACGGTCGAGGATGTTTCAGCCATAGCCGACGCTGGTTTCGTCAAGGTTATTTGCAACCGGCCGAATACCGAAGTTCCCTTGGACATGCAGTCTGACGCGATTGGCGAAGCCGTTCGTGCCGCGGGTTTGGATTATGAGGTTCTGGAACTGACGCATCAGACAATGACACCCGAAAACGTCGCCCGCCAGCGCGAGTTGGCCGAAAGCTGCAGCGGACCGGTTTTGGCGTATTGCGCATCCGGCACGCGGTGTTCGGTTGTCTGGGCATTGGGGCAATGCGACCGGATGAGCACAGACGATATTCTGGACGCAACAACCAAGGCAGGCTACGCGCTGGAAAACCTTCGTCCCACACTTGATCAGATCCGAAACGCGGCAGAGTGATCCCTAGGGGTCACGTCACCTGACCTGCGTCACCGTCCAGGCCAGCCAGCTTTGAAATTTCCGCGGCTATCTGGTCTGAGTCGCTAAACTCCAACGCACTGTCGATGGTGCCAGTCATGTGCGCGTCTGCCTGAATGGGGTCTACGGACAACTCTGTCGTTGGCTGGATTGCCGATGTGCGCGCTTCAAGGAAGTCCTGCGTTTCAGTTTGTGACGTCACATCGCGCGGCTCATATTCATTCAGTCGGATGGCGCGCATCCCGCCGCATTGCCCCAGACGCCCCACTGCCGCGCGCACCCGGTCGATCGTCAGCAACTGGGCTCGATCAAGCCTTGCTCCGGTCAAAGGCAACACGTCCCCCGCTGTAAGGGCTGAAAACGAAGCCAAGGGCAACGTCATTCGGCAAATCACGGTATTCAACTCGGCGCGCAGCACACCCGACGCCTGTTCGATATGAGGCCCCGCATCCTCGCAACGCTCAGGATCTTCTGGGCCCGCCAGTTCGGGAAGAAGTACCGAAATCCGGCCCTGCCGCAAACCCCCGCCTAACTCGACTGTCAGATCATATGAGACGTAAGCGTCTTCCGTCATGGCCAGTGACAGCGCCCGAAGATCAGCCAGCCGCAGCTTGTACTGATAGCCCGTCAGACTTGCCTGTTCATGTTCTTCTGCAACCAACCGGGTTGCGCGAGTAAATGCATCTTCAACCAACGGCGCAACCATCGCAGCATCCGTATCGGTAAAGGCCCGTGGCGCGGGTGTCGTTGATGTCACCTCGCCAATGGTCTGCACTTGCACGATGGCCGAAACGGTTTCGATGTCCATGCAGACTGCAGCCGAGACGCCCTCGCCATTCAGAAGAAGCAGCAACAACCAGTTGTCGCCGGCAAACCCCGCAAGCTCATCAACCGATCGGGATGCCTGCCTTGCCGCGATGACCGACAACGGTAGCTGCATCCGATCTGCGGCAGTACGGGCAAGTGCCAAGCGCAGGGCGCGAAGAACCGAATTCGGCGGCCCGCCGCGTTCATCCTGGCTTGCAGATAGTTTTTTCGTCAACGCTGTGGTGACCGTTTGTGCCATGCCCGGAGCCGTCAATCATAACTGTGTCTAGTGTTCGGTTTACTCCGGCACTGGTTACGATTGCCTTTACGTCCGGCTCACTGCGCTGCTTGTCGATAGGCCAGCGGCACCCGCACGCGGAATGCAGCCCCGCCCTGCCCCGGCAAATAGCTGATATCGCCGCCAAGACGCTGCATAATCTCGCGACAGATCGCCAGGCCCAACCCGGCCCCGCCTGCCTTGTCACCACCTACGCGCGCGAATTTTTCGAACACCATGGACCGCGCTTCTGCGGGGATACCGCTGCCGTTATCCGCAAAATCGACTACAACCTGCCCCCCTACATCGTGCGCAGAAATGGTCAGGACCGGCTCAACTGCGTCGCAATATTTCTGGGCGTTGGAAATCAGGTTGATGAATACTTGCCCCAGACGATCCAGATCCGTGTGAAGCGGGATGCGCTCGGACGTTTTAGAGCGTCGGACCGTGAGGGTTTTGCTGGTCCCGGCCAACGCGCTCGATACCGCCCGATCCAGAACCGAGCGCAGGGTATCGCCGCCCATATTCAAGCTGACCTGACCGCTTTCCAAAACGCTCAGATCCAGCAAGTCATCCAACAACCGCGTCAGCCGCAGTGCCTCGTCATGGATGATTGCGGCATAGCGGGTTTGCTCTTCGTCGGTCAAACCGTCTGTGTCCCGCATGATCTCGGAAAACGCCCGGATCGAGGTCATAGGCGTGCGCAATTCATGACTGACCTGACTTAAGAAATTGTCTTTCTGCTCCGATATCTGGGTCAGCTTGGTATTCGCTTCGCGCAATTGCAGGGCTGTACGGCTAAGCTCGGCAGATTTCACTTCCAACTGGCTGGAATATTCCAGCAATTGCGCGGATTCGTCTGCCACCGCCAGAAGGTCCTCGACCGACACCGAAGACCCGCCGACAATCTGGCCGATCATGGCATGAGCCGTCGCTGCCCCGACCGAGCCGCTCAGTTCACGCTCCAGACGCTCAAGAAACGCGGGTGTTGGTTCGGGCAGACTTGACCGTCCGCCTTGTTGTTCAGCCTCGGCCTGAAAGAACTCCTGCGCGGGACCGGCCCCCAGAATACGCTGGGTCATGATCATCAAGTCCTCGCTCTGCGCAACGGAGCCGGTCCACCCACGCGGCGCGACCGAGTGATCAAAGACGTTGACGAATTGCGCGCCCTGCAAGCGTTCCAGCGGGCTGGGAAAACTCAGCAGCGACGCCACGCAGAAAGCGACGGTATTCAGGGACAGCGACCACATGACCGTGTGGACCATGGGATCCATACCTTCGATCCCGAACAACGCCTGCGGCCGCAGCCAGCCGATCCCAAACGGGCCGTACTGCAGAACCGAGTCGGACATCAGCGCCCCACCCATTCCGGGCAGAAGGAGCGTGTAGATCCACAGAAGGAACCCCACGGTCAGCCCGACCAGCGCCCCTGTCCGCGTTGCCCCGCGCCAGAACAATCCGCCGACCAGAGCGGGCAGGATCTGAGAAATACCGGCGAAGGCCACAAGTCCAATTGAAGCAAGCGCCGCGCCGCCACCGGACAGTCGATAATAGAAAAAGCCCAGCGCCATGATAGCTGCGATGGAGACACGGCGCGCGACCAATACAACATGCCGAACGTCGCCGGATACGGACCCTGACCCTTCTTGAGTACTCAACCAGATCGGCATCACCAGATGGTTCGAGACCATGGTCGACAAGGCCATCGCCGTGACGATCACCATCGACGTAGCCGACGAGAAACCGCCAATGAAGGACAGCATGGCCAGCCAGTCATTGCCCTGTGACAGGGGTACGGTCAAAACATACAGGTCGGGGTTCGACCCCTCTGGCAACAGGTCCAGTCCCACCACGGCGATCGGCACCACAAACAGGCTCATCAACAGCAGGTATAACGGAAACGCCCAGGCCGCCGTTCTCAGGTGTCCTTCATCTGCATTTTCGACCACCATGACCTGAAACATGCGCGGCAGGCAGACAAAGGCTGCGGCAGATAAGAAGATAAACGTCGTCCATCGCCCCGCGTCCACGTTCCATTGACCAATCTCCGAGGCGTCGATGCGATCCATCATCGGCCCAACGCCGCCTGCAACCCCCCAAACGACAAAGATGCCGACCGCCAGCAACGCGAACAGTTTGACCACGGATTCCAAAGCGATAGCGGTCACAACCCCGTGGTGACGCTCGTTCGCGTCCAGGTTTCGTGTCCCGAACAGGATGGCGAAAACCGCCAGTCCAGCGGCCACCCAAAACACACTCGACCCTTCGCGGTAAAGGCCAGACGGGTCAGCCTCGGCAAAGATCGAGAAAGATAATGTGATGGATTGCAGTTGCAGGGCGATATAGGGCGTACCGCCAAGCACCGCCAGAATGGTCACGCAGATCGCCAGCGTATTCGACTTGCCATACCGGGAGGAGATCAGGTCAGCGATCGAGGTCACCCGTTGGCTGCGCCCAACTCTGACCAGTTTCCTGAGACCCCACCACCAACTGATCATGACCAGCGTGGGACCCAGGTAAATCGTCACAAACTCCAGCCCCGACCGGGCGGCATTTCCAACCGCGCCGTAGAATGTCCAGGCGGTGCAGTAGATCGACAGAGACAGCGTATAGATCAGCGGGGACCGCAGCCACGCGCCGCGACCTGCGGCTGCCATTCGGTCGGCGGCAAAGGCCACACCGAACAAAAGAACCACATAGCCCAGACAGACAAGGATCAGAAGGTTCAGCGTTGCCATCGGTCCGCGTCCGGGTCGGTGTCATCCCGCGCCGCCGTGCGACGGGCGGCGAAGCCAAAGATCAGGCTAATCAGTATCAACAGCCCCCAGCAGGTAAAGATATAGAGGATGGCCGACGACAAAGTGACCGCCCCGGTTTCCCCCGGCTCGGGCCAAAGCAACGGAATTGCGATCAGCGCAGACCCGAGAATCGGCAACAGCCGGGCCGCGTCCGTCAACCTACGACGGCGATAGCTTTGGCGTTCCAGAAACAGCGAAGGCCGAACACCCTGAGGCTGCCGATCTTCGCCGTTGCTCATGATTGGGTGGCCTGTGCGTGCAGATCGCGCACGGCGGTCAGGACCTCGGCATTGGAAAACGGCTTGGTCATAAAGCGGCTGACGCCCGCGCTTTCGGCCATTTCGCGATCCCGAAGCTGGCCGCGTGCGGTCAGCATCAAGACCGGCAGACCCCGCAGGTCGTCCAACTCGCGCAGATCGCGCAGGATATCCATGCCGCTTTTGCCCGGCAGCATGACATCCAAAATGACAAGATCAGGATTTGCGCCCTGAATGACCTCGACAGCGTCCGACCCTTCGGCGTGCGTTTCGACCTGCCAACCCTCACGCGTCAGCAGGAACCGAATGGCCTCGGCGATGTTCGGCTCATCCTCAATTAGCAGAACCTTACGGCTCATATGTTTCATTCCTCCCCGTGACAGGATACCCATCCGCAGTCCTGTCCGTATCAGCTTACGCCGTCTGTCAGGAAAGTGTCAAAAACCTTCGCTCAGAATCGACGGCTCCCGACGCGACTCACAGTCAGTATTGGGACATACCCTGCAACTTGGTCCGACCCTGGCGACCGGCTGGCCACCCTGCCCGCCGTCTTCGACGGAACGGACCAGCATGACCGAGCGGTAGACAGGCGCATCGTCATACCCCGAAATTGCCTGCGGCCATGCGTAGGCAAAGCAATCAACCTCGGCAGCCGACCGGCCCAACTGTACGATACGCTTGCGGATCGGAACCAAGGGTCGGTTCAAAGCCTGAAACAAAGGCCAAAGCGGGCACGCCTCACCAAAGCGCGGCATCGCAAATCCGGGCACCGACTTGGTAAACAGGATACTCCCAGAGGCATCGCACACCACCAGCCCCGTTGGTCGCGACAGCACACCGTCTGGCAGTGCCGCCAAGCGGCGCAGGACCGTCGCAATGTCCACGGAAAACTGCGCCGCCAGCTTGATTGGATCAGGCTCTGAACCGGCCAGAGCCGATTTCACCGCCTCCAGAGGCATGGCCTTTGCGTCAGTTGCGTAGACGTCCAAGAGACCGCGAGTAACGGTTTTCGCTGCCGCCGAGTCCATCTCGCTCAGGTCTATCGTGGCGCTGTCTTCACCGCCCTCCATCTCGGGGAAGTGGTGTCCGCGCTGCTCGAAAAACGCCTCGGCATCCTCAAGCGGCACGCCACGACGGTCATCCGCGGTGTCAGAATCATCCAGATAGGCAACCAAGGATTTCGAACTGTCGGCAAGGCGTTCGGCGTCCTGATGCAGGTTTCGATGAAAGCGGTCCTGCCACTCGGGTTCGATCTCTTGAGTTTCCGCCAGAATCGCTGCGGTCGACCGAATCGCGGCTGCGGTGGACAGGACCTCGTGCATCGAAGCGGCCAGATGTGGGTCATGGGTCAAACGGTCGGACAGGGTTTCAACCGTTCGTTCAAGCGAAACAACGCGCCTGTGCATTTGCGCCAGCACAGCAGCCCAACCCGGAAAGCGCCCCGCGAACTCCTCCAGACTATCGACTTCGGCCTGTTGTCCCACTGCATCCGCCGCTGCCTCGCGCAGCGCAGAGATGAGCGTTGCCTCCAACCCCTGCGTCAGCACTGAAGGCTCAACCGCCAATGCCGCGGCAATATCCACCAGCAGCTTGCCGCCAATCCTGCGGCGATTATGCTCGATCAGGTTCAGGTACGAGGCCGAGATACCGACCTGACGCGCCAGCTCTGCCTGCCGCAGTCCTGCGATTTGTCGCCTCTCTCGAATACGGCTGCCTGTCAGCGTGTCGCGCATGTTCTCGCCCCTCCCCAAGCGGAACCAATCTTTGTAAGTGTTCAGATTTTTCTAAACTCTTAAGTTTTTTCTATCTTTTAGAAGCACATTTTCAAACCAAATTTACACCCTTAACAAAGAATTCGCACGATTATCAGAGGCATAATGGCGCCTTTCTGAGCGCCACCCCTTCTAATTCCAGCCAATTCCCGGCACGATAACGGAATGAGTGACGCTGCTTTCGAATACGCTCCTATCGGATTGGTCGAGTTGGAAAACCGTATCATCCGACGCTGCAATCTGCAGTTCGCACGGACGTTCGGAGGGGACGAAGCCGACTATCGCAACATGCCTTTGCTGCACCTTTACCCTTCGGTCGCGGATTGGGAACGCATTGGTGCCCGTAGTCTTCAGGTCATGCGCGACACCGGATACTACACGGACGAGCGTGTCATGCGGCGACGAAACGGGGATCTGTTCTGGTGCCGCGCGCGCGGTCGCTCTCTGACCCCGGACGATCCTTTCCGCCACGGCATCTGGAGCTTTTCCGACATCTCGGAAGAACGCCCGTTGGTCGAGCTGACAGCGCGCGAACGCGAAGTGGCGATTTTGTCCTGCAGGGGCCTGTCCGCCAAGGAAATCGGCGTCGAACTGGGCCTGAGTTACCGCACCATCGAGGCTTATCGCGCCCGGCTGCTTGAGAAATTCGGCGCGCGAAAACTCCCGGAATTGGTTGCAAAACTTTCCGGAATGCCGCTGTAACCTCTTTTCCCCCTCGAAAACTTGGTTAAAACCCCCATCTGACAGGCCGAGACGCGCTTTTCATGGCAAGGCTCATGGCTTATAACGCTGCGTAATCAGACCAAAGCCCGCAAGACACAGACGGGCCAAAGGGGAACCGTCGAGGACACTCATGACAGACACCAAACACGAAGCGGATGTGGCATTCATCAAGGCATTGGCCGAGTTGCTGCGCGAGAACGACCTGACCGAACTGCAGGTCAAACGCGAATATGGCGAGGAAGACAGCCTGAATGTACGCGTCAGCCGCTTGTCACAAACCGCCGCTGTTGCGCCGGTTCAGGTGGCAGTTCCGGCTGCGGCCCCGGCTGCACCCGCTGCGGCTCCGGCTCCGGCTGCTGCGGCCGAAGCACCGGCCGCCGTCGAAGACCCGGCCAGCCATCCGGGTGCGGTGACCTCTCCTATGGTGGGCACCGTCTACATGCAGCCCGAGCCCGGCGCGCCCTCGTTCATCTCGGTCGGCGCTTCCGTGTCCGAAGGCGACACGCTGCTGATCGTCGAGGCGATGAAAACCATGAACCACATCCACGCACCCAAATCGGGCACCATCAAGCGTATTCTCGTGGGCGACGGTGACGCCGTCGAATTCGGCACCCCTCTGGTCATCGTTGAGTAAGGCGGCCCCATGTTCGACAAGATCCTGATTGCCAACCGAGGCGAGATCGCCCTGCGCGTCATCCGCGCCGCGCGCGAGATGGGGATAAAGACGGTCGCCGTCCATTCCACCGCCGACAGCGACGCAATGCATGTGCGCATGGCGGACGAGTCGGTCTGCATCGGCCCTCCGCCCAGCCCGCAAAGCTATCTGTCCGTGCCCGCGATCATCTCGGCCTGTGAAATCACCGGCGCGCAGGCGATCCACCCCGGCTATGGCTTCCTGTCCGAAAACGCTGAATTCGTGCAGATCGTCGAAGACCACGACATCACTTTCATCGGTCCCACCGCCGAACATATCCGCGTGATGGGTGACAAGATCACTGCCAAGGACACGATGAAAGCGCTGGGTGTCCCTTGCGTTCCCGGTTCCGATGGCGGCGTTCCCACGCTGGAAGACGCCAAGCGTATCGGTGAAGAATTCGGCTATCCCGTCATCATCAAGGCCACCGCTGGCGGCGGCGGACGCGGCATGAAAGTTGCGCAGACCGCGGATGAGATGGAAAGCGCCTTCATGACCGCGCGCGCCGAAGGCAAAGCCGCCTTTGGCAATGACGAGGTCTATATCGAGAAATACCTGACCACGCCCCGCCATATCGAGATTCAGGTCTTTGGCGACGGCAAGGGCAAGGCTGTCCACCTAGGCGAACGTGACTGCTCGCTACAGCGCCGCCACCAGAAGGTGTTTGAAGAGGCCCCCGGCCCCAGCATCACCCCCGAGGAACGCGCCAAGATTGGTCAAATCTGCGCCGACGCGGTGGCCAAGATCAACTATATCGGCGCGGGCACGATCGAGTTCCTGTACGAAAACGGTGAGTTCTATTTCATCGAGATGAACACCCGCCTGCAGGTGGAGCACCCTGTAACCGAAGGCATTTTCGGCGTCGATCTGGTGCGCGAGCAAATCCGCGTGGCCGCAGGCGAGGACATGTCTTTCGGTCAGGACGATCTGGAAATCAATGGCCACGCAATTGAGGTTCGGATCAACGCAGAAAAGCTGCCCAACTTCTCGCCCTGCCCCGGCAAGATCAGCGCCTATCACGCGCCTGGTGGTCTGGGCGTGCGGATGGATTCTGCGCTCTATGACGGGTACTCGATCCCGCCTTACTACGATTCACTGATTGCCAAGCTGATCGTACAGGGCCGCGACCGGGCCGAGGCGCTGGCTCGGCTGGAACGCGCGCTGGGTGAATTGATCGTGGATGGAATCGACACGACTGTGCCGCTGTTCCATGCTCTGCTGCAAGAAGCCGACATCCACAGCGGCGACTACAACATTCACTGGCTGGAGCATTGGCTTGCGGAGAATATGGCCGAGTAACACAACCACTTCGAGGGGCTTTTGCCCCTCGAACGTCGGACTGTCTGTATGAGCCTTACTCCCGAACTTCTGCTGCATGGATATTCCATCGGCATTTTCCCAATGGCCGAACACCGCGACGACCCGGACCTGTTCTGGGTCGATCCAAAGTTTCGGGGCGTTATCCCCCTGAACGGGTTCCACATATCCCGCAGCCTTGCACGGCGAATCCGAAACTGCGGTTTCTCAGTTACCATCAATCAGAACTTCGCTGGCGTCGTCGACGGCTGCGCCGATCGCGCCGATACCTGGATCAATGCAGAGCTTAGGTATCTGTATCAACGCCTGCACCAATCCGGTCATGCCCACTCTTTAGAAGTCTGGGACGGCTCCGAGCTGATCGGCGGCGTCTACGGAGTGTCGCTGGGTGCTGCGTTCTTCGGTGAAAGCATGTTTTCGCGGCGAACGGATGCCTCGAAGATTGCGCTGACCTATCTGGTCGATCGGCTAAAGCGAACCGGTTTTCAGCTATTCGACACCCAATTTCTGACTGCGCACTTGGCTTCACTGGGCGCGATTGAAGTGCCGCGCGCTGAATACAGACAGGCCTTGGAAGAGGCGATCAACGCCAGCGCAGACTTCACCGCAGAGCTGGATCAGTCGCCGGACGGTGTCATACAGCGGATCACCCAGACGTCGTAACGTGAATGATCCAACGCATTCAGCGCTGGGGACGTGGCGATCATCCATCCGTCAAACAGTTGATCTGTCTTGCCTTTTTCCCAAATCGTAAGATAGGCAAAGGCGTCCCCGGTCGGGTTATCGGCCGGGTAGCGGCAATCGCCCAATGCCACATCCAACCCAAATATCGCCTCGGTCTGACCGCTTCGCATCTCGACATCAACGGTGTGGCCATTCACCTTGTCCAAGCCACGCAGCATCGCGCCCGGGCCGGATTGAACCTTTTGCTGACCCGCTGCACCCGTGGCTGCAAGCAGCGCTGCGATCAGAAACAGGCGCTTCATTCGCCACCGTCCCCGGCCACGAACTTGACCAGAAGCGAAATCAGGCTGACCGCTCCCTGTGTATCCTCAACCTGATCACCGGGTTCGAAAAAGAAGGGCGACCCACCGGGCATCACCTCGACAAAGTTTCCACCCAGCAAACCTTCGGATGAGATGACGATCGCACTGTCATCCGGCACCAATATCCCATCAGAAATCGAAAATGTGGTGTCCGCACGGTAGGTATCGGGATTCAACTCAACGCCCGTCACGGTCCCGATCTTGACGCCGGCAAGACGAACGTCGGTGCCGACACCGACACCTTCGAGCGATCTGAATGATGCACCCAATTCGTATCCCGGTCCGCTTTGCGACAGGCCGGTCGACTGGCTGGCATAAACGCCAAATGCCACCGCACAGGCAAGTACTGCCCCGCCCACCAGGACTTCGGTTACATTATAGCTCGACATTGCGCGCCTCGCTTATTCTGGAGTCCAAGCCTCATAGTCCGAACGCTCAACCGGGTCGGGTCGGCGCAGCGAACCTGCAGGTGCATAGGCAAGAGCCGTCCCTGTCAAATTTTCCTGATGCGGTTTTTCCCAGGATTTATGCTGCAACGGCTTGTCCGTCGGCGGCTCATCCCAGGTCCGGTGCAGCCATCCATGCCAGTCAGGGTCGATCCGGCTGGCTTCGGCCTCACCGTTAAAAATAACCCAGCGTTTGCTGTCGTCGGAATTGCGATAGAAAACATTGCCCTCGTTATCTTCGCCAACCTTCACTCCCTTACGCGCGGTATAAAGCTGCGTATTCAGAGTGGCCCCGTTCCACCAGGTTACGGCCCGCAAAAGACTATTCAGGATTCCCATCGTCTGCCTCCGGTATTTCTGCTCCCGCAGATATGGACCAAAGGCTCGCCAAGGTCCAGTGCCACTAAGACCGCAGCCCCTATTCCGGCAAAACTGCGGTCACTTCGATTTCAATGCGATCCTCAGGAGTGATGAGATTGCATTCGGTGACTGTCGCCGCTGGGGGATTGGCTCCGAATGCCTCAACCAACAAGGGCCAGCACAGTTCAAATTCACTCATATCGGGCAGGTAATAGTTCACACGAACCACATGTGCGAAATTCGTCCCAGCCTTAGCCAGCGCTTTTTCTATTGCATCCAAAGCGGACTTGCACTGACCAACTATATCTTTGGGAATGTTGTCGCCCTGTGCACAGGTTCCGGAGACAAAGACAACCCCATTCGCAACCACGGCGCGGCAGTATCCGACTTTGGCCTCAAATTCTCCGCCAGAAGAAATACGTCTAATCGCCATACCGCCCTCATGAAAAACGGCGCGGGGGAACCGCGCCGCATGTGTCCAGAAACTTTGAATTTAACCGGCCGAGGCAGACTCGGCCGCATCCGCGTAGATGATCAGCGGTTGCGAGTCGGAAGACACCGCTTCTTCGTTCACAACGACCTCGGTCACGTTTTTCAGACCCGGAAGTTCGAACATCGTATCCAGCAGAATATCTTCCAGAATAGACCGCAGACCACGTGCACCGGTTTTACGCTCAATCGCTTTCTTGGCGATCGCTTTCAACGCGTCATCCGTGAAGGCAAGCTCGGCGTCTTCAAGTTCGAACAGACGCTGATATTGCTTGACCAGAGCGTTCTTCGGCTTGGTCAGAATGGTCACCAGCGCATCTTCGTCCAGATCTTCCAGCGTCGCCAGAACGGGCAAACGACCAACAAATTCCGGGATCAGGCCGAATTTCAGCAGGTCTTCGGGTTCCAGATCCTTGAATATCTCCCCAACGCCGCGTTCATCATTGTCGCGCACGTCTGCCCCAAAGCCCATCGCCGAGCCCTTGCCGCGCTGTGCGATAATCTTGTCCAGACCAGCAAACGCACCACCGCAGATGAAAAGGATATTCGTCGTGTCCACCTGCAGGAATTCCTGCTGCGGATGCTTGCGACCGCCCTGCGGCGGCACGCTGGCCACGGTGCCTTCCATCAGTTTCAGCAGCGCCTGCTGTACGCCCTCGCCCGATACGTCACGTGTGATCGAAGGGTTCTCGGACTTGCGGGTGATCTTGTCGACCTCGTCAATATAGACGATGCCGCGCTGCGCACGCTCGACATTATACTCTGAGGCTTGAAGCAGCTTCAGAATGATATTCTCGACGTCCTCGCCCACATAACCGGCTTCTGTCAGCGTGGTTGCATCCGCCATTGTGAACGGCACATCCAAAATCCGCGCCAAGGTCTGCGCCAGCAACGTCTTGCCGCAACCGGTCGGACCAATCAGCAGGATGTTGGACTTGGCCAACTCAATGTCGCCGCCCGCTTTCTGGGCATGGTTCAGGCGTTTGTAGTGGTTGTGAACCGCAACAGACAGGACCCGCTTGGCCGTTGCTTGGCCAATCACATAGTCGTCCAGAACCTCACAAATATCCTTGGGCGTTGGCACGCCGTCCGAGGACTTCAGACCGCTGGCCTTGGTTTCCTCGCGGATGATGTCCATGCACAGTTCGACGCATTCATCACAGATGAAAACTGTGGGTCCGGCAATCAGCTTGCGTACCTCATGCTGGCTCTTGCCGCAGAAGCTACAGTAGAGCGTGTTCTTGCCGTCACCGCCTGAATTCGTCGCCATGTTCTACCTTTCGGGCTTCGTCCCTACGGCCCGCTTTGGGCCGTTCTTGCCGCTTGTGTCTGCAGCTTAGGCCACCACCGGGGCGGCTACAATGTCAAAAATGTACCCTGCGCCTTTAACGCAGGGACCATATTTTAGGCCTCATCGCCATCCATTTTGGCGCGATTTTCGACGATTTCGTCGATGTGACCCCAGTCTTTTGCCTCTTCCGGGCTCATGAAGTTGTCACGATCCAACGCTTTTTCAACCGCCTTTTTCGTCTGCCCCGTATGGCGTACGTATATGTCATACAGGCGATCTTTGAGTTTTTGCGTCTCGGCCGCGTGAATCATGATATCGCTCGCCTGCCCCTGATAGCCGCCGCTGGGCTGGTGAACCATGATCCGGCTGTTTGGCAGTGAAAAGCGCATGCCCTTCTCGCCACCGGCCAGCAAAACAGACCCCATGGAGGCCGCCTGACCGATCACCAATGTCGAACATTTCGGCTTGATATACTGCATTGTGTCGTAAATCGACAAACCGCTGGTCACGACACCACCGGGCGAGTTGATATAGATCGAGATTTCCTTGTTCGGGTTTTCCGCCTCAAGATGCAGCAACTGCGCAACGACCAGATGGCTCATTCCGTCGTGGATCGGACCATTGATGAAAATGATCCGCTCTTTCAGAAGGCGCGAGAAAATGTCGTATGCGCGTTCCCCACGGCTGGTCTGCTCAACAACCATCGGAACGAGCGTATTCATATAGGTATCAACGGGATCGAACATTAGGAACCTGCCTGTCTTGCTATGGATCGGGATACTACCCGAAGAAACATTACCCGAGTCTTAGTGTCGGCACCGAGGGGCTGCAAGGGGGGGTGCATACTTATGCCTTGCACGTGTTGAATTCACTCGCAGGGCAATCTGCAACCATTCGGCCCTGACGCATGAATTCAGCCTTGCAAGTCGCAACCCGCTCGGTGGGATGTCAGGCTGGCAGGCTGACTTTTTCTCATCACGTCATTTTGATTCTTACGTATAGAAATACGTTGTCAAAATAGGTAAGGCGTCCGCTCTTGGCGGCAATAATGAACCCGCCAACCACTTACAGGCCCGGCCCCAAAAGGAAGACATAGATGGCACTACCTGAGATTTCACAGGATTCATTTTCTGAAAACCTCGAACGCGTCGCAGGAAACGCTGCTCGCGCGTCCAACTTCCTAAAGGCGATCAGCCATGAAGGTCGGCTATTGATCCTGTGTCATCTGGTATCCGGTGAGAAGTCGGTCACGCAGCTTGAAGAACTACTATCCGCCCGCCAAGCGGCAGTCTCGCAGCAGTTGTCGCGCTTGCGCCTTGAAGGGTTGGTGACACCCCGCCGCGAAGGAAAAGCTATTTTCTATCGGCTGGCAGATGACCGGCCGCGCCGCATGCTGGAAGTCGTCTATGAGCTTTTCTGTACCGAAGAAACAGCCTGACGCGGTTGCGCGGCTGAGCGCCTAATAAAACATTCGACCGGCGCTGGCGTTCCGTGCTTCGGCAAACGACCTTTCCGACGCATTTCATGGGCTTCTGGGTTTCCTTTTGACCAGCACTCTGACATGCCTCACGGACCTTCCGTTCCACCACGCCGATCTCATGGACAGCGGTCCATTTTGTGTCTGTCCGACCAGCCCCACAACCGTCAGCAAAACGCTGGTTTCAGCATTGGAAAACTGCTACGCAAGTCGAAATTAACACCTATGGAGAAAGCAATGATCCGCACAATTCTGCTTGGATTGACCTTGTTTGCACTGACTGCCTGCGAAACGGCAAAAGGCGTTGGACGCGATATTGAAAAAGCGGGCGATGCTATTTCGGATACGGCCACTGACGTACAACAAGCCCTTTGACCGCAACCATTATGTTGCGCCAAGGCGACACATAGCCCCTAGATATGGTTGATACTCTGGGCCTTCCGCGTTATCATTCCCTCACAGGTGCATAGACGCGGCATTGCATTTCTGACACGACTTCGGGGTTCTTGCGCAATAGCAAGAACCCCGATCCCATCATAAAGGGGGACAGAGTGGCAGCCTGTGAATTCCCGGGAACCCGAAAAAGGAAAAGGCGTCAGGTGCGCAGACGCGGTCTTTGCATGTGCCCGTGTGGACACCCCTGACGCCTTGCCGGGTCGACACGCCCGAGGGACGTCCCGATCCAGTTGTCACAGCCCAACCAAGGACCGCGACTGCCGCTCAGCGCCTGCGGACGCCTTGCAGCACGCATTGACCTTCTGAGAAGTTGATCAAACGATCCGAGCCTCGGCTCAACTCGATCAATCATCTACCGGTAAGCCTTTGTGAACGCTGGAATATCCTAAGATATACCGCCTTCCACTCAGACCCCCTTGGCCTTTGCGTCCCGCCGTGGCTCCTAAGAACCGCTGCGGTAAGCTGACTGTTACATTCAGGCTGTAGCCCGACAAGAAAATAGCACTGCAGCATGAAAATTAGCCGTGGATAACATGTTGATATCCGCAGGGAGCGTTTTGTGGACAACTCAAGAAAACGCGCCCGAACGCAGGTTTGATCGTGGAAAAGTTCAGACATTAAGGAAGGGCCGAAATTTTGGTCGTTTCTGCAGGTGCAAACATCTGCAAACATGAAAGTGAGGTGTAAATTTCAACTTTCAGACACGCGCGCCCTCGAATCGACCCTAAGGGATTCGCCTCAAATGAGCGTCACACAAAGGGAACCGGGGCCGGGCAGCAACTCTGCAACCGTCTGCAAAGCGGCGCTGAAGGTCGCCAGATCCGAAAAACCCAAACCATGGAACGCCGCATTCCAGCTTGGGTTGACCCGGACCCTGTCGCAGACGGCGGAATTACCGCCCGACCCGTCTCCTCCCTGCGGAGACGTTGGTTCCGTTTTTGAGAAGCGCCCGGCCCGGGCGGGATTACTTATTACGTACTGCGAGCAATCGCAGCCAGTACCCCCTACAGCCCAACCGGGCCGGAGTCGCTTCAGTTCACCTGACGTTCCAGAACGGTGCTGTAGGTCGTTCCGTTTCTCAGGCTACGGAAATCCGCAAAAATCTTTCCCTCTTCATACCGGGCGTCGATCAGCGCATTTGCACCGATCACCAAGGGTAAGGTTTCGACAATCCCGATCTTGCCGGACCCATCCAGGCTTATTGTCCCGGTGGCCTCGTTCTCGTTCCAATCCGTGTCGCCGTCCCGACGCCACAGGCTCGGCCCCCAAAAGACGTTGTCTTCCTGCACCTGTACGTCCAGCATCCACTCGGCCTTGTTGAAGCGCGGCTCGGTCCCGCGCTGCATATGCGTGGGCTGTACGGTCGTATAGGTCCCTACCCATGTGCCGCGCAGATCGGGCGTGGTATCGGCCATCGCAGCCGTTCCAAGAGTGAGTGTCGTGGCCAAAGCAACTGCTCCGGCAGTCATGTATCTGGTCATGGGCTCTCCTCCCAAAGGTCTGGGCCGTGTCCGGCGTGCTGAACAGATTGGAAGGAAGAAGGCCGGTTGCAACCAACCTAAGGGAAACTTCATGAAGGGTTTAGGTGGCGCATACCTGCCACGCAGCGCAAAGGGCGCTCTGACCAAAGCGCCCTTTCCCTAAGATCCTGTTAAAAATAGTAATTCAGTTCAGCTCAAAGCTACCCGAAATCGTATTGACGAATTTCTGCGTGTCCGGATCGGTGTAGGACGAAAACGTGCCGCCCCCCGTGGCGCTGGCCCAACCGCCCGTGCCGCCGGATACCGACCAGTCGCCGGTCAATGCGCCGTCCGAACCGATCCCCGTGGCGGTCCAGCTCATCACTGCCTTGTCGCCGGAGGTTGTATCAAAGACGCAATTGCCCGCGCCCGACACCTCGGCCCCGTTGATCAGCATCGACCCAAAACACGACCCCGTCGCCCCTTCCAAAGGGTGACCGGCGGAAACCTCGAAACTGTCATAGTCGGTCTGAGATTTGATCACCGCCTGCCCGTCCGAGATGCCGAAGACCTGGTTCGAGCTTACGCCCGACCCCTTGCCGGCGGCGTCATAACTTTCGGCCATAGCAAAGGGGCTGGACAGGCCGATGGTCAGGGCTGTGATTGCGGTCGCTGTTAAGAATTTGTGCATAATAACCTCTCATTTCTGAGGGTCTTGCGTTGCAAGCATATAATCAAAAAGGCCGCCTGAACGCGGTCCCTCGGGGCGGAGGATAACACATTCCGATCTTTGCGTCTAAACCGCGCCTCAACCTTCCAGCTTGCGCGCCACCATGTATGAGGCAGGAAATGCCGCAACAAAGCCCGCAATCGCGGCGATCAGCATGGCCGTCCACGAGACATAGCCCAAGACCAAAACCGCAATCACGGCGGACCCGGCAAGGGTGGAGCCTAGAAAGATGTGAAGGATCAGCGTCAGCGGTGACATAGGGGCTTCGTGTGTTCTGAGTGTTTTTGCGGAGACTAGAACTGAGGCTGAGGGTGGTCCTTGATCTGGGTCAGGGTGTGCCGTGATCTTGAGCGCAATTTCGACGGTTGATCTGCAGAACTGAGGGGCGCGACCGACCCGAGGGGTGGCGCAAACGCGCCGCCCCATGGGAGCGGGTCGGCGCGGCCCGGCGGTGCCGCCGGGCGGGAGGTACATTTTGACTTCACAAATTGTAACTCAACTACAATCGAAACGTATGCTCCACATGCCATGCGCTACTTAGGGATGGAGTTAATTGGATATGGAATTGTGTCATTTTCGGGCTGAGTTCGCATAAAACTTGTGGAACGTGAATGGCTTCACCTTTCCTGCGACCAGCAATTCAGAATATTCTTCCGCGCAGTCCAATAGTTTTCTATTTCTTAGGTATCCAGCAGCAGTTCCAGAATCTTCGTATTTTGGTCTTGATCGGTAAGACAGAAATGAGGTGGAGAGCTTTGCCTCAATCGGCTTATTGTGAAGCCCAATCACTCCCCCTTTCCCGTGCCCTTCATCTATTCCTTCGCGGAAACGTCTATACCGAGTTCGCCTCTCGCTTTCTTCTTCTAGAACAAATTCTGACAGCTCAATCCTATGGTTAGGTGCCTCTAAAAAGTAATTCATAGAAGCGTCAACGAGGGCTGCGGTCTCGTTCTTGAAATAGACTGCGCTCATGCAATTTATGTATTGCAATCGATTTATCTTTCAAACATCGCTTAGATTGGCGAACACGGTTAGAGCATTGTCGTGTTTTGTCTTGTAGACACCGCCATCGTAAAACAACAAGCAGTACTCCGGACTAATCGGGTATATTATGAGCAATCCCGAATTTCCCAGACCAACAGCATGGGGAACTCGCTTCTGTTCACCAGCTTTGTTCGCCAAAATCACTGGACTATCCGAGGTTACGAACTCGGATCCCTTCGGAGCGCGAATCCGAACCAACATCATATCAACCAAAGCTGGATAAATCTTGACGGCTATGCGGCACATGCTCAAGTGGTCCAGAGGATCCGCCCGCAAATGATCTGGCAACCCGCTACCATCGGGTGACCCTCGCCTCACAATCTTATCGAACTCTCGGTCAATTGCGTCTCCAACTTCGCCAGCACGAGGTGTGCGATGTAGCTGAGTTGTGATAAAGCATAGGAGATGCTCGATATCTTCGTGATCAGGAAGGCGTTTCGGTACCTCGCCAGCAAATAGACCCAAAAAATTGGATACGCTGCTTTCTAGAAACCTCAGAAAATCATCAAGATGAGGCTTTTCCCCATAGAACTTTCTCTTGGAGCACTGCCCTCTAATCGGCGCTCCCGACAGCGTTCTCCTACTGTTTTTTAACGCAAGGTTTAAAGACGAACCGTCCTTGGAAAACCTCCTTAAGTAAAACTGAGGGACAAAATGCTGATTGCTATTTGCACTCATTCATTTGCCGCTAACTGTCCATCTTCAACGCTGAAATAAACGCCTCCTGCGGGATATCCACTTTCCCGAACTGACGCATCTTCTTTTTCCCCGCCTTCTGCTTGTCCAGCAGCTTGCGTTTCCGCGTGGCGTCGCCTCCGTAACACTTCGCCGTCACATCCTTGCGCAGGGCCGAGAGAGTCTCGCGGGCGATGACCTTGCCTCCGATGGCGGCCTGGATCGGGATTTTGAACATGTGGCGCGGTATCAGGTCTTTGAGCTTTTCGCACATCGCGCGACCCCGCATCTCGGCCCGGTCGCGGTGAACCATGGTCGACAACGCATCGACCGGTTCGTCATTCACCAGCACCGACATCTTGACCAGATTATCCTCGGTATAGCCGGTCATCTGGTAGTCAAACGACGCGTAACCTTTTGTTACCGATTTCAGGCGATCATAGAAATCGAACACAACTTCGTTGAGGGGAAGGTCATACACAACCATCGCGCGGGAACCGGCATAGGTCAGGTCCAGCTGGATACCGCGGCGGTCCTGGCAGAGTTTCAGCACGTCGCCTAAATATTCGTCAGGCACCAGAATGGTCGCCTTGATGCGCGGTTCCTCGATATGGTCGACCTTGGACGGGTCGGGCATGTCGGCGGGGTTGTGCAGCTCGATCATCTCGCCGTCTTTCATATAGACGTGATAGATCACCGACGGCGCGGTGGTGATCAGCTCGATATCATATTCGCGTTCGATCCGGTCGCGGATGACCTCAAGGTGCAGAAGGCCGAGGAAGCCGCAGCGGAAGCCAAAGCCCAGCGCGGCCGAGGTTTCCATCTCAAAGCTGAACGAGGCGTCGTTCAGCGCCAGCTTGTCGATCGCATCGCGCAGGTCTTCGAATTCGGCCGAGTCCACGGGGAAGAGGCCACAGAACACCACCGGCTGCGCGGGTTTGAACCCGTCCAGCGCGTCCTCGGTGCCGTTGCGGTCATTGGTGATGGTATCACCGACACGGGTGTCGCGGACCTGTTTGATCGAAGCGGTGAGGAACCCGATCTCACCGGGACCAAGCGAGTCCACCATCTCCATCTCGGGGCGGAAGACACCGACGCGGTCCACATGGTGCAGGGTGCCGTTCGACATGAACTTGACCCGCATGCCCTTTTTCAGCGTGCCATCCATGATGCGGACCAGAACGATGACGCCCAGATAGGCGTCGTACCACGAATCCACCAGCATCGCCTTGAGCGGCGCGTCCAGATTGCCCTGCGGTGCGGGCAAATGGCTGACGATGGCCTCGAGCGTCTCGTGGATGCCCTGCCCCGTCTTGGCGCTGACCTGAATGGCGTCGGTCGCGTCGATGCCGATCACATCCTCGATCTGTTCGGCCACGCGGTCACAATCGGAGGCGGGCAAGTCGATCTTGTTCAGCACCGGCACAATCTCATGATCGGCGTCGATGGCCTGATAGACATTCGCCAGCGTCTGCGCCTCGACCCCCTGGGTCGAGTCCACGACCAGCAGAGAGCCCTCAACCGCGCGCATGGACCGGCTGACCTCATAGGCAAAGTCCACGTGACCGGGGGTGTCGATAAGGTTCAGCACATATGCCTCGCCATTGTCGGCGGTATAGTCGATGCGGACGGTGTTGGCCTTGATGGTAATGCCGCGTTCCCGCTCGATATCCATGCTGTCGAGCAGCTGTTCCTTCATGTCGCGATCCTTGACCGTTCCGGTCTCTTGGATGAGCCGGTCAGCAAGGGTGGATTTGCCATGGTCGATATGCGCGACGATGGAGAAATTGCGGATATGAGCGAGGTCTGTCATGGGTTGGGGATATGTAGAGATTTTAAGGTTTGGTCAATGGATGAAAGTACACGAAAGCAGCCCCTCCGCGAACCTAGATTCAGCTAAGACCAACCCAAGATAAACTTCGCCGCGCCAAAGTGGACCAGACCAACACAGTTTGGTGGAGCCAATCGTGCCAATTGACCGAAATCACTCTTGACGAGAAGTCGGCGCAGCACACTCTTCCATAAAGTGAATTCGGCCTCTATTGTTGACCACGAGGCGGTCTCGACAACAGAGCTATTAATAGGATTTCTAGAGTTGAAACTAGGTAAGTCTCGGCTTCTCATACGTTTGGTCGCCCTTATCGCTATTGTTTTTACCGTTGACTGGATAACGCGCGAAAGACCTGAGAGTTCACTGGTCACTAAAAGCGACCCAGCGACAGAATCCTGCATGAACCGCAAGCAGGACCCGAACTTGATAATTGATGTCTGCACGGAACTGATCAATGCCGGAGTTTCCTCGTCAAAAATGCTCGCTGCCTTTCATGTGCGTCGTGGATACGCCCTGTATCGGTTAGATGAGTCCGCTGAAGCATTGGTTGATTTTAATCGGGCTATCGAACTGAACCCAAAAGACTTTCAAGCTTGGCAAGGCAAAAGCTTCGCGCTTGATGGGCTCGACGAAGATCTAGCGGCGTTGGAAGCTGTGGAACAATCCTTGGCGCTAGAACCGACTATGAGATACAGCGCGAACAGAAAATTCCGTCTCCTCACCAAGCTTAAGCGTTTTGAAGAAGCGGACGAGTACTAGTCCCAACTCATGGCAGCTTATCCAGCTTCGGAAGACCCCAGAAGGTATTGGATGCCGCAGGAACTGGGAAGAATGAGGCTTGCCCTTGGCCGACCAGAAGCTGCCGCCGAAGTGTTGAAAATCGCTGTCCTTAGCAAGCCAAGCGATCAAAAGAGCCGTGAGCTGTTCTTCCGATCATGCATAGAACTTGGTCCCGACTGCCCGATTCTTTTGCCTGACCTAGGAGTCGTTGTTGAGGAAAGGGACTGCATGACAACGTCCAACCAAGTCGCAAAGCGATTTCCGAAGTTCTGGGATTCACTTCATCCCGAGACCCCTGAAAGTAATGCAGTGCTTGAGAAGCAGGCGAACACGGCGCGAATGAAGCTCATTGAGGCTGCGTATGTTACTTATTCGACAGGCCTTCAATTGGGGGAAGACGGAGAGACCTCAGAACAAAATTTCCTTTTGTTTGAAGAACTGGTTTCTTGTGTTGAAACTGGCGACCTATTCAATCCCATTCAACGTGGCGGCCTCTCAGAAGAAGCAAAGGCCTTTCATGGGGGCATCATCCGCAAGAACATGGTCGATCTGGCTCATTACATGCAAACGAAGGCAGAGTAGTTGGGGCATTGTGGCGTTTCATGAGTATACATTCACTTTTTCGAGCCACCCAATTGATCCCGAATCCACTTTGATTCATACTCCCGCCCAGACCGAGAGAGGCGTCAGATCTCTCCGGGCAGGCAAAAACGAGGCTCGAGCATGAAACAGTTCCTCTTAATCGCAATATGCGCTGCGTCGCTGACGGCGGTGGCTCCGGTGGCAGATGCGGCTCAGATCAAACAGGCATGTCTGGCGTCCGACCGTTCGGCTGCCACGCGAGACCGGTGCAGTTGCATTCAGCGCGTGGCTAATCAGGCCCTGACACGCAGCGACCAGAAAACCGTCGCCAAGTGGTTCACCGACCCCCACCAAGCGCAAGAGCTAAAGATGTCTCAGACTGCGCGGGATGATGCCCTGTGGGACAGGTATCGGGCCTTTGGTCAAATGGCTCAGGCGATTTGCAGCTAAGCCAGCCCTACGCCTTGACCTGATCCGCCCTGCGCCCCAGAAAAGGCGCAGCGAAAGGTGTAATTTATGGTTATGAAAGGGCTTACCCTGCGCGGCCTCGAAGTGTTCGAAGCGTTGGCGCGGACAGGGTCGGTGGCGCAGGCTGCCGAGATCACAGGGCTCAGCCAGCCATCGGTCAGTCAGCAATTGCGCAATCTTGAAAATGCCTTGGGCACCGAACTGGTGGACCATGGGCGCCGCCCGATGCGGCTGACGCAGGCCGGGCGCAGTTTCCTGACCCGAACCGAGGCGGTTCTGGCCGAACTTCAAATGGCCCAGAGCGAACTGACCGTGATGGATCTTGGCCATCTGACCACGTTGTCCATTGGGCTGATCGACGATTTCGACAATGACCTGACGCCGCGGTTGGCCACGCTGCTGGCCGACAGCCTGACCCGGTCAAAATTCAAGCTGATCACGCTGCCCAGCCTTGACCTGTTCGCGGACCTCGAAGCCCAACGCCTGCACATGGCAGTATCGGCCCATTCCGGCGAGGTGCTTGAAGGCGTTGTCGAATACCCGTTGGTTCAGGACCCATTCATTCTGGTAACACCCAAAGGGGCCGCGAACGCGATGCAGGACCTGCCCTTTTTGCGCTATGCGCGGGAACAGTTGATAAGCCGTCAGATCGAAGCGCATCTGTCCCGACAGCAGCTTGAATTTGAGGAACGGTTTGAAATCGGATCTCACCTTGCTCTGATGGCGATGGTCGCGCGTGGGCTGGGCTGGGCGATAACGACTCCGCTGGGCTACATGCGTGCAGCACGTTTCCACGACGGGCTCGAGGCGCACCCAGCACCGTTTGGGGAATACGCCCGCATGATCTCGCTGTTCACCCGCACCGACTGGTCCGATCAGGTTCCGCAAGAGGTTGCAGGCATGATGCGCCGCCTCATGCGCACGCAGATCGTCGATCCAACCCTAGAGCAACTTCCGTGGCTCAGCGATCGATTGAAGGTCATGGGTTAACGTCTCAGGTACTCAGTCAGACCATCAACCGCGGCCTCAATCAAATCCAATGCGCCATCGAAATCGCGGGTGTAATACGGGTCGGGCACATGATCGGCCTCCAAGTGAGGTGCGAAATCAGTTAGCAGACGCACGGGCGTTTCATTTCCCGCCGGTCGCAGACCCTCGATATCCGAAATGTTATTCGCGTCCATACCGATGATCAGGTCGAACCTGTGGAAATCCTAGGCTGCAAACTGCCGGGCGCGCAGATCGGCTAGTGCGATCCCGCGCGCATGGGCCGCCTCTTGCATCGGGCCGTAAGGTGGATTTCCCACATGCCAACCAGCCGTCCCTGCACTGTCGCTGGCATGGTCCGGCGCGCGCGCCCGAAAAACGCCCTCGGCGGCAGGGGAACGGCAGATATTGCCCAGGCAGACAAACAGGATACGGTGGGTCATGAGCCAAGGTGTAGCGCGAAGGGCAACGATGGAAAAGATCGTCATTCTGACTGGAGCCGGGATTTCCGCGGAAAGTGGACTGGGCACGTTTCGTGACGAAGGGGGCTTGTGGTCCCAGCACCGGATCGAAGACGTGGCGACGCCCGAAGGGTTTGCCCGCGATCCCGCGCTGGTACAGGGGTTCTACAATGCTCGACGCGTGCAGGCGGCAAAAGCGGAACCGAACCTAGCTCACCGCGCGCTTGCACGCCTGCAGCAAGACTGGCCCGGAGAGGTTGTAATCGTGACCCAGAACGTCGACGGCCTGCACGAGGCGGGTGGCGCCCAAAACGTAATCCACATGCATGGTATTCTCGCCGGCGCGCTCTGTGCTGCGTGCGGCCATCGCTGGACCGCGCCGCCAGAGATGTCCGTGGGCGAACCCTGCCCCGCCTGCGCTGCCCCCTCCGCCCGGCCGGACGTGGTATGGTTCGGTGAAATGCCCTACCACATGGACACGATTTACGACCACCTGGCCGGGGCTTCGATCTTTGCATCTATCGGCACATCGGGCCAAGTCTACCCCGCCGCCGCTTTCGTACACGAAGCGGCCATGTCCGGTGCACGCACCTTTGAACTGAACCTTGAGCCATCGAGCGGGGCGTCCAGCTTCGATGATGTGATCCTTGGCCCGGCATCCGAAACCGTACCGCGATGGGTGGACGAGCTACTGGGGCAGCGATAACCGGCAGACAGAAGCCCGAATTATCGTTATGATTTAAGGTGTAACCATTCTCGAAGGGGCTCTCATGACCGATCCCAATACCCAACAAGGCGAAATTCTGGACGATCAGGGACCGGATGGCCGCGACGCACTTGGCGATCAACTGGCAGACCTGTGGTGGACCTTCCTGCTGCGCGGCATTCTGGCCGGAGTATTGGGTATCGCAGCGTTGTTCTGGCCGACGGGCAGCATCGCGCTTTTGCTCAGGCTGGTCGGGCTATTACTGGTTTTCGACGGCGGCCTGACTTTACTGGGCTTCGGACGCCGCGGCCTGATCGGGGGCGTTGGAATTGGTGCCCTTCTGATCGGCCTCATACTGCTGATCTGGCCCGAAGGTGTCGCCCGCCTGACCTTCTTCCTGCTGGGCGCATGGGCGTTGATCGTTGGGGTGGGTTCGCTGATGGCCTGGCGCCAAATGCCCGACCAGAACCCGGATGCAGCCACGGTGCGCAACTCGGGGATTGTGGCGCTGGTTATCGGGCTTGTGCTGCTGTTCTGGCCCGGCAGCGGGATGGTCGCGCTGGGTTGGGCGATCGCGTTCTCGGCACTGGCCTTCTCGGTCGTCATGTTCTTTCTCGCCGCGCGCTTCAAACGGGCCCATGACCGCATCGCAATGCGGGTTGTAAACCGCTGAGGTGCAACGCAAACAGGCCGGGATGTACCCGGCCTGACGCATGGATGACGGCCGCATCGCGGCCCGAAGACAGGCGTATTAGTTGGTGTGTGACCCGTGGCTGCCCTTACGCTCCAGATCGACAGGAATGTCGACCACGATCTCACCGGCCTTTTCGAAAACCAGCGTGACCGGCACGGTTGCGCCCTGTTCGAACGGGGCGGAAATTCCCATGAACATGACGTGATCCCCGCCACGCTTCAGCATATGAGTTTCACCCGCCGGGATGACGAACCCTTCTTCGACATGAATCATCTTGGCCACGCCGTTGGCATCAACCTGATGAGTGTGAAGCTCGACCCGTGCCGCAACATCCGATTCGACCGCGATCAACCGGTCGTCGGTCTCACCCGCGTTTTGAATCATCATGAAGGCCGCACCCGCCTTTGCAGATTTCCCCGACGAGCGCGCATAGGCGTCCTCGACGGTGATGCTATCCTGCGCCCAGGCAGCGGTTGTCAGGGTTGCTGCGGCAACAGTGGCCAGCATTTTGAATGTGAAAGACATAGCGCCTCTCCTGATTTGAGTTCTTGATAAATTGGAAAATCGTATCAAGACAAAACCGGGGGCGCGCGCGCCGGTTGTGAGGCAACTTCCCGAGAGATGAGGTCACCCAAATCACGTTTCAACGCCGGCAGCGGTTGCTTTGGCGCGTCGGGTATCGCGGTTTCTGCCACAGAAACAGCGCCCAGCACTGTCAAAGCGTAATCAGGGCAGAAATGCGGGGCCCGCGTCGGTTGCCCTTCGGCATCGACATAGACAACCACTGGGCCATTCCCGGTGCAAAGCACCATGTGCCCGACTGCAGCGTTCATCCCGCGAGAAACTGCAAAACTCTGCCCCGTCAAAATGACGAGCAGTGACAAAGCAAAGGGCAGACTTCTGATCAGAGCAGGCTTCATTCTGCCCAAGGTATAGGCCAGAGACAATTCCGGCTTCAAGCGCATTCAGGCGCTTGAAGCCTGGGGGTCTGAGGAATGTGTCAGCTATCCATTTCCGGCCGTTTGACTGCGCCTTTGGTCAGACTCGTATGCAGCCGGTTCACCTGACGTTGCATCCGAAAGCATGTCCCAAAGGTCTTGCCGAAAAATGCGGCCAAAACTGAGAAAGAATCAAAAGATTTGAAAGACATGAGGGCAAACTCCGCCAGATTAATATGCCTAAACATATTCCGATCAGAGTCAGGTGTATGTGAACAAAGTTACGTTTCAGGGGCCGATTGTGCAGAATTCACAAACATCTTTAGCCCGCGCAAAAGAAAAGGCCCTGCACCACTTGGGTCCAGGGCCAAAAATTCGCAGTCAAAAAGGATTAGGCCGAAGCTTGCGCCTTGGCGATTTCCTTTTTCACTTTCAGTGCGTTCGCGGACAGTTCTTCGTCCTTGGCTTTGGCCAGGAACGCGTCCAGACCACCACGGTGGTCAACCGAGCGCAGAGCAGCCGCCGAAATGCGCAGCTTGACGCCACGACCCAGGGTCTCGGACTGCAGGGTAACGTCGTTCAGGTTGGGCAGAAAACGACGACGAGTTCTGTTTTTGGCGTGGCTGACATTGTTGCCAGTCATCGGGCCTTTTCCGGTCAGTTCGCAACGGCGCGACATGGTTTCTTCCTTTGTTTCTGGAGGCCGGGCATACTGCCCTCGGCCAAATCACAAGGGGCGCAACCCGAAGTCGCGCCCGAAAACTGGTTGGATGCGTGTAGTGGGAATCGCCGGAAGGGTCAAGACGGGCCAGCAGAATTCTTTGACTTTACCTGTTACCCCTTCAGGCCAAGGTTGTCAGCATCTGTTCTGCCGCCGCCGCAGGGCTTATGCGGCCTTGCGAAACTTCGGCGCTCAGACGCTCCATCTCGGCCCGCGCCTGCGCTGTTGCCAGCCGCGACAGAAGCGCCGAGCGCACTTCCTGCTCGAACCAATACTGCGCCTGCACCGCCCTGTTCCTCTCCCAATGACCCGAGTCGCGACGCCATTGGGTCAGGGACTGAATTTCGGTCCACGCGTCCTCTAGCCCATGCTCCTCAACCGCAGAAACCGTCATGGCCTTGGGAAAACCTTCGGGGTCCTGAGGGCGTTTGCGTAGCAGGCGCAAGGCACCGGCGTAATCGGCGCAAGTTCGGGTGGCCGTGGCTTTGAGGTCACCATCCGCCTTGTTCACCAGGATCATATCCGCCATTTCCATGATGCCGCGCTTGACGCCCTGCAACTCATCTCCACCCGCAGGCGCGAGCAGCAGCAGGAACAGGTCGGACAGTTCGGACACAACGGTTTCCGATTGCCCCACGCCCACGGTTTCAATCAGCACAACGTCAAACCCGGCCGCTTCGCACAATGCGATCGCCTCACGGGTGCGGCGTGCGACACCGCCCAGATGAGACTGACTGGGCGAGGGGCGGATAAAGGCGGCGCGCTCGCGGCTCAGGCGTTCCATTCGGGTCTTGTCGCCCAGAATTGATCCGCCAGAGCGGGCAGAACTGGGATCGACGGCCAGAACCGCCACGCGAAGCCCCTGGCTGATCAGCATCATGCCGAAGCTCTCGATAAAGGTGGATTTGCCTACCCCCGGCGTCCCCGACAGTCCGATCCGCAGGGCCTGCCGTTCCGACCCCGCCAACTGCGCCAGCAACTCTGTCGCCTGCGCCCGGTGATCGGCGCGGCCACTTTCAACCAGCGTAATGGCACGGGCCAAAGCACGCCGGTCTCCGTTCAAAATCCTGTCTGCCAGGCCGTCTATGTCCATTTTGACCCCGATCTTTTGCGGCAGGTCTACTTGCCGCCCCAAAGGGGTGTTTGTCCAGACCATTGGGATCGAGAAATACACCCACGGCAACCTATTCGCGTCCGGGTGTTGCCTCCGATCCTCTGCCGGACGTCCGCGGGTGCCGCGTCCAACGTGCCGTCGCACAACTCAGGCCAAGGGCCGACAGGGGAACTGGACGTTGCCGGGCCATTCGCGGATAAAGCCAGCATGACACGCCTGCCCATCGACGACGCCATTCCCGATCTTATCGAGGCTTTGAAAGCCTCGGGTCGCGCCGTGTTGCAGGCGCCACCGGGTGCGGGCAAGACCACGCGGGTGCCGTTGGCGATACTGGATGCCGGGCTGTGTGACGGTCGGATTGTCATGCTTGAGCCACGCAGACTAGCCGCGCGCGCAGCGGCTGAACGCATGGCCGAAACGCTTGGTCAGCGCACTGGCGAAACGGTCGGATACCGCGTGCGTGGCGAGACAAAAGTATCCAAGGCCACCCGGATCGAGGTCGTGACCGAAGGGATTCTGACGCGTATGCTGCAATCCGAACCCGATCTTCCGGGTGTGGGCGCGGTTATCTTCGATGAATTTCACGAAAGGTCTCTGAACGCGGATCTGGGACTTGCCCTGTGTCTTGAAGTGACGGGGGCGCTTAGGGATGACCTGATCCTTATAGCCATGTCCGCGACATTGGATGCCGAACCGGTTGGACGCCTGATGAACGCCCCGCTGGTCACGTCCGAAGGCCGCAGCTTTCCGGTAGAGACGCGTTGGCTTAACCAGCCGATGGGGACACAGGCGCGACGGCTGGACGCCTTGGTCGATCTGGTCGTTCAGGCCGAACGGGAAACCGAAGGGGGAATGTTGGTGTTCCTGCCCGGCGAAGGTGAAATCCGCCGCGCTGAGGCGGCGTTGACCCGGCGCTTACCCAAAGATTGCGCGATCCGGCCGCTTTTTGGCTCAATGCCTTTCGCGGACCAACGCAAGGCGATTTCTCCGAATGATAGTGGCCGCAAGGTCGTCTTGGCCACGTCGATTGCCGAAACCTCGCTGACTATACCCGATATTCGGGTGGTCGTGGATATGGGACAGGCGCGGCGGGCAAGGTTCGATCCGGGTTCGGGCATGTCCCGCCTGGTGACGGAACGCGTCACACGCGCCGAGGCGACGCAACGCGCTGGCCGCGCCGGGCGCGTGGCCGAAGGCGTTTGCTATCGCCTTTGGTCCAAAGGCGAAGAAGGCGCGCTGGCCGCCTACCCTCCGGCCGAGATCGAAGCGGCCGACCTGACCGGACTGGCCCTGGAACTGGCCCTATGGGGTGCCGAGCCCGGCGATCTGGCCTTTCTGACCTCTCCACCAGACGGCACGATGGCCGAGGCGCGAAACTTGCTGCAGATGCTTGGCGCGCTCGACAGCAAGGGCCGTATGACCGATCATGGACGTTCATTGGCGGCGCTGCCTTTGCATCCACGCCTTGGACACATGCTGGTGCAGGCCGGGCCAGATGCCGCAGTTCTGGCGGCGCTGATGGCAGAACGGGACCCGCTCAAGGGGGCTCCGGCAGATATTCTGTTGCGGCTTGAGGCGTTGCAAGACACACGGGCCTTTCAGCGCAATCGGGTCTGGCAAGTGAACTTAGGCGCGGTAGACCGGATCAAGACCGAGGCCAAGCGGTTGCGCAACCGGGGCAGTCATTCGGACCTAAGCCCGGCGTCCATGGCCGCGCTTGCCTATCCCGACAGGATCGGACAGCGACGCAAGGGCGACGTTCCACGCTATGTTCTGTCCGGTGGCAAAGGCGTTGTGCTGGACAGCGCGGATACGCTGGCAGCAGCCCCTTACCTTGTGGTCACCGACACCGATGGAAACCCGCGCGAAGCGCGCGTGCGCATGGCCGCCCAGATTTCCGAGCGGGAAATCCGCGACTTGTTTTCGGATCAGATCGACTGGGTCGAAACATGTGAATGGTCGAAACGCGACCGGCGCGTCATCGCCCGGCGGCAAGAGCGGTTTGGCGCGATCACTCTGGATGACCGGATATGGAAAGACGTCCCAAACGACGCCATCGCCCACGCCATGCTGGACGGCGTGCGGGACCTCGGCTTGGTCCTGACCGGGGCCGCCGCGCGTCTCGCGGCACGCGTGGAACTGGTTCGGGCCGAGGGCGTCGACCTTCCGGACTTCTCGGCCCAAGGTCTGATAGAGACGGTGGAAGACTGGTTGCTGCCCATGCTTGGGGGTGTGCGCAATGCTGAAGACTGGAAGCGGTTCGACCTGCTGCCCGCGCTTCGCTCTCGTCTGGACTGGGGGCAGACGCAGGAACTGGATCGCCGCGCGCCCGGTTCTTTCGAAACCCCGCTCGGGCGCAAGGTTCCCATCGACTATGGCGGCGCGGTTCCTGAAATTTCAGTGCGTCTGCAGGAATTGTTTGGCGTCACGCGTCACCCGATTGTCGGGGGTGAGGCATTGAAGATCACCCTGCTGTCTCCGGCGCAGCGACCGATACAGATTACGCGGGATCTGCCGGGGTTTTGGGCCGGGTCTTATGCCGATGTGCGCAAGGACATGCGCGCGCAATACCCCAAACACCCCTGGCCCGAAGACCCAACGCAGGCCGACCCGACATTGCGGGCAAAACGGCGCAGCTAGAATAGGCTTTGGCAGAGAACCACCTGCCCCATCAGAAATGCCATCGCGTCGACTGCGGGCAGAGCGACGATAACCTTGCGCCAAGATAGGTGCATTGAAGATATTCCATTCCGTTGTTATGTCACACCCGCACTCGTTTCACCCTTTTGAAAGAGCCCGTTTTGACAAAATGGCTGCGAAATATCTGGGAGGAGGTCGCCAGACCTTTGTTCCTGCGCCCCCGCGGGGTGCAGTTCGCCGCCCTGTGCCTGAGGGAAACGCAAGATGGGCCTGAGGTTCTGCTGATCACCAGCCGGGATACAGGTCGTTGGGTTATCCCCAAGGGCTGGCCCATGGATGGTTTGGACGGCGCTGAAACGGCCCGGCAAGAAGCATGGGAAGAGGCCGGAGTGCGCCCCGCACAGCTTGGCCGCAGCCCTATCGGGCATTACACATACGACAAAATTCTCAAAGACGGATCGGCTCTGCCAGTTTTGACGAGCGTATTCCGGATCGACGTTCAGGAACTGGCAGATGACTTTCCCGAAGCCGGTCAGCGCACGCGCGAGTGGGTCTCGCCCCAGACAGCCGCAGACCGCGTTTGGGAGCCTGAGCTCAGTGAATTGCTGCGTCAATTGTAACAAAATCTCTACAATTTGATGACAGGACGGTTGCCCGCAAGGGCGAAACCGTTTAGCGGCGTGCGTCAAATCCAGAAAACCGATGAAACCCATGCCGAATTCGAACACCAAAACACGCTGGCAGGCTCTGGACAGCGACTTGCACCGCATTTCACGCTTTGAATCTGCGAATGTACACGTCGCGCGCCCCTTGCTTGCCCCCGGTATCGCGCTGGCATTTATCGCTGTGGCCGGACTGACAGCCGCAGTTTTGTTTGGTCAGGCCGACGGAGGGTTGATCGTCGTCGCGGCAGCGGCTTTCGGGGCTTACATGGCGATCAATATCGGCGCCAATGACGTTGCCAACAACATGGGTCCTGCCGTCGGCGCCAACGCGCTGACGATGGGAGGCGCGATTGTGATCGCCGCCATCGCCGAAAGCGCCGGGGCTTTGCTCGCAGGTGGCGATGTGGTCTCGACGATCTCCAAGGGCATTATCGACCCGGCATCGGTTCAAAACATCAACGTGTTCATCTGGGCGATGATGGCGGCGCTGATTTCCTCGGCGATGTGGGTCAATCTGGCGACGTGGGTCGGCGCACCGGTATCCACCACCCACTCAGTCGTGGGCGGTGTAATGGGCGCGGGTATCGCGGCCGCAGGTCTCAGCGCTGTTAGCTGGGGCACGATGAGTGCGATCGCCGCAAGCTGGGTGATCTCACCTGTGTTGGGCGGTGTTATTGCAGCCGGATTTCTGGCGCTGATCAAGGCAAAAATCCAGTATCAGGACGACAAGATTGCAGCCGCTCGGCGCTGGGTTCCCATTCTGGTCGCGGTTATGGCAGGCGCGTTTGCGACGTATCTGACAGTCAAAGGCCTAAAGCGGATCGTCAAGGTAGACCTTGAAATCGCTCTGCTGATCGGCTTGGCCGCAGGTGTATTGGCCTGGGCTGCCACGGTCCCTTGGGTACGCCGCAAGTCCGAAGGGTTGGAAAACCGCACAAAGTCTCTCAAGACGCTTTTTGGGTTGCCTCTGGTCATCTCTGCCACATTCCTCAGCTTCGCCCACGGAGCAAACGATGTGGCCAATGCTGTTGGCCCCTTGGCCGCCATCGTCCATGCGGCCGAGTTCGGTGACTTTGCGTCCAAAGTGACGATCCCAAGCTGGGTGATGGTGATCGGGGCCTTTGGCATTTCCTTTGGCCTGTTCCTGTTTGGCCCCAAGCTGATCCGCATGGTCGGCAGCCAGATCACCAAGCTGAACCCGATGCGCGCCTTCTGTGTCGCCTTGTCAGCAGCAATCACGGTGATTGTGGCCAGTTGGCTGGGTTTGCCAGTCAGCTCCACCCATATTGCGGTTGGCGCGGTCTTCGGGGTCGGGTTTTACCGCGAATGGCACTCGGACCGCCGGCGGAAGAACTCGAACCACCAGCGGCCACCTGAACGCCGTCTGGCTCGCGAGGAACAGAAAAGGCGCAAGCTGGTGCGGCGATCCCATTTCATGACGATCGTGGCCGCGTGGGTCATCACCGTGCCCGCCGCCGCAACAATGTCAGCAGTGATTTTCTGGATTCTGACGGCCTTTCAGTAAGGCTAGGACGCGATCCGGTCAGGACTCATGGCCGTTTCCGGTTTCTGTTCGATCAAGGCCCGCACCCGTCTGCAGATTGGTGTTGGGACACCGCTGACCTCACCCAGCCGAATAATCTCACCCTGCAGGCTGTCGATTTCCGTCGTTCGTCCGGCCAGCAGATCATAGGCCATGGATGTCCGCGCCGAGGGGTCAATGCTGACCATCCGGGCCGCAATTCTTGAAAACAAGGGCGTCGGCAAACGTAAAATATGAGGTGTCATCCAGGCTGGCAACGGCGTGGTCGAGGCGACAGGATGTCCGCTCGCCTTCAAAACAGCCAGCGCCTCGGTCATTTGATCGGCCATCAGGCGACGCCAGCTTCGATCCAGAAGTTGCTGTTTCAGCGTCAGCCCGGAAAGTGCGTTCAGGGCATTGTTGAGATTGATAACCAGTTTACCCCACTGAACGGCGTCAATGTCGTCGCTCTCGACCACGGGCATGTCACTGCTGCTCAGACGCCGCCCCAACGCACCCGGACCACTTTGGATTACGATCTCGCCGGATGTGGCGCGGTGGAAACTGCCGGCACCGGAGGGGACGACGTTGAACGGCACCATCCCAGCCCGCACGTCATAATCCGGCAAGGCGGCACGCAGGGTTCGGACGTTTTCCATCCCGTTTTGCCACGACAGAACCGGGGCCGCTTTAGGCGCATGTTTCGCAATCTGCGCCGCCATATCTGCCGTTGCGCCGGTTTTGACGGTCACGATCACCAGATCCGCGTTTTCCATCCCATCTGCCGTTTGGGTCAGGGTCAGTTTCGCGGCGGGCACGCGACGATTCAGGTCCGCGAAATCGGTAACCGTCAGCCCCTGCGCACGGATTGGATCAAGAACATAAGCGCGCCCCAACAAGGTCACGTCATGTCCGGCATCCGCCAATAAAGCCCCGCAGTAACACCCAATACTGCCCGCGCCCGCAATCACGATTTTCATGGCATCCTCCGTCTCGGCGCAAGGATTGCCGGGATTCAGAACGCGGACAAGACCCCTTGACGTTCGGTCAGCGCGCCAACCGAGGGCGGGTACGCGCCAGTTCTTCCGAGATAGGAATGAAGTCCTGATCATCTCCGGGCGGCAGGTGAAAAGCCCCGTTTGCCCAGTCAGCCGTTTTCCACTCGAGGGTCGCTTCCTCAATCTTTTCTTTCGAGGACGACACGAAATTCCACCATATATACCGGTCCTCATTCAGCGTCGCGCCCCCCAGAAGCATCAAGCGCGCACCCGTCGGCCCGGCCTTGACGGACAGGCGATCACCGGGACGGAAGACCATCATCCGGCCTTGCTCGAACGCGTCACCCGCAATCTCGACAGAGCCTTGGGTTATGTAGACACCACGATCCTCATGATCATCTGGCAAGGGAAACGAGGCACCCGGATCCAACTGAACATCGAGGTAAAACGTCTCGGACAGCATCGTAACGGGGCTGGTCTCACCATAGGCCGAGCCGAGGATCAATCTGGCGCTGACGCCATTGTCCTGGATATGAGGCAGCGCGCCCTGTTTGTGATGTTCAAAATCGGGCGCCATGTCCTCATGCGCTTCGGGCAGCGCGATCCAGGTCTGGATTCCGAACAAGCTGTGCCTTTTGCCACGCGTTTCTTCGCTGGTTCGTTCGGAATGGGTCACTCCGCGGCCTGCAACCATCCAATTGACCTCACCGGGATAGATCATCTGATGGGTGCCAAGGCTGTCGCGATGCTCAAATTCACCCTGATACAGATAGGTGACGGTTCCCAAACCGATATGGGGATGTGGGCGCACATCAATGCCACCGTCCGTGATGAATTCGGCCGGGCCCATCTGATCAAAGAAGATAAACGGCCCGACAAGCTGCCGTTTGACCGACGGCAGCGCACGCCGTACTTCGAACCCTCCCAGATCGCGAGCGCGTGGTATGATCAGCGTTTCAAGTGCCGAATTCTCGGATACACATTCTGGGTTGTGTGTAGGGTTCCAGCTCATTCCTGCACCTCCTGTCATCACAGAATTTTTCGTTCATTAATGCAGGATATAGGGCGATATTTACGGAATAAACTTGCAAAATTGCACATATTTCGTGCGGAACTTTCCCGACCTATCCTTATTCGCCGGTGGGTCGCGGCCAAAGCCGGGGAAAGAACGCGCCGTCTAGCCGATCACCATCGCGATACCCTGCCGCTTCGAATTGCGCGCGTTCTTCCTTGGCCCAGTCCCCTCGATACCGAATAACCCCGTCCGGGGCTGTCATCCGCAGCGTAAACCGCCGCACCGTTTCTGTCGGCGTGACGGACGAAAGCCCCCCGTGCAGGGTTCGCATATCGAAAAAGATACAATCCCCAAGCTCCATATCCCATTGCAGCAGGTCAAAGGCATCGGGATTTGCATTGACGTCTGGTGGCGGGTGATAGGTAAGGCCGGCCACCTCGGTCGGTTCATAACTGGGATGCCCATCCGCGAAACGCACCCGCATGAACAGCTTGTCCCACAAATGCGACCCTTTCACAAAGGCGATGCCATTCTGCTTGCTCACTGGTTCCAAAGGAAGCCACAGGACACACATCGTTCCCTCGAAATCGAAATAGGACAGGTCCTGATGAAATGGAGGGCGCGACATCGACCCGGCTTCACGTAGAAACCAGTTATCCATGACCAGATTGATTGACGGCGCGCCCATCAGTTGCGCCGCAAGCGGGGCGCAGGGCGAGTTGAATACGAAATCCGTAAATTGTGGGATTTTGTTCCACGCCCAAAAATCTTCGAAGTACCCCGGCGCATCCGGGTCTTTCGTGTGGCGGGTAAAATTTCCGGTAGGTGCTGTCAGGTCAGCGTCGATCCCGTCGCGCAGTGTCTGCAGCCAAGACGCAGAGAATTTTGAACGTAAGACGACTGCTCCGTCCCGCTGGAACGCTGCGATGTCTGCGGCTGAAACGTGCTCGGACTGGGTCATGGGCGAGGGCCTTCCGACAGAAGGGGCGTGTACAAAGGATCGCACCCGGCGGGCGGGCCGTCAAAACAATTCACAATTCCCTCTGTTGGCTCGAAATATCGTTTGTTCGTGCTAGTCTGTCATGGCAGCGGCGCCCGGCGGAATGCGGGCACACGAAATGGCTTTGAAAGCGAGGGGCCCATGACCCGTGTTTCACTCACTCGACGCTCTTTAATTGCTGCAGGCGGAGCTGTATTAACATCCGGCCTGCTGTTACCCGCCCGCGCCAATGGCCTTGCTCCCACCCCGTCAATGCGGGGAGGGGCCAACAATTATCGGCCCGGCGCACCGATTGTGCAGCGCATTGGCGACGGCGGGTTCTGGATGTCTGGAACAGTCCGGCGCGCGGGGGACGGTGCCCCCCTGCCCGGTCAACGTATTCAGGTCTGGGCTCATACCACCGAAGGGCATGAGCGCGACCCCCACAGCCACGGCGGGACCTTGACCGATGAAAAAGGAGAGTTCCGGCTGGAAATGCCCCAAATCGTACCCGCCTTTGGTCAGCCGCACGGCCACCTGGCCTATGATAGCGGTGAATTCGAAACCGTGTTCCTGCGTCCGGTTATGGCAAGCGCAAGGGATAAGACCTTGGCCGCTCATTTCGTATTGCAACCTGCCTGACACGTGACGCGATCCGTTGCAGTCTGGACCACGCTAACGGTTGTCTTGCTGGTCCCCATCCTTGCGGCCGCAACGAGCCCCTATCTGGCGTGGCGAAGCCCCGTTTACATCGCGGCTGGGTTTGCCGGGATAATCAGCCTGAGTTTGCTATTGCTTCAACCAATGCTGGCAGGCCGGTGGCTGCCTGGGCTGTCATCCATGCAAAGCCGCCGATGGCACCGAAGATGCGGCCTTGCCCTGGTGGGAGCCCTTGTCATTCACGTGGCCGGATTGTGGATCACCAGCCCCCCTGACATGTTAGATGCCCTGCTGTTTGTATCACCCACCCCGTTTTCAGCGTGGGGCGTCGCGGCAATGTGGGCTGTTTTCGCCGCAGCCCTTCTGGGTTTGCTGCGGCAGCGCCTACATCTTCGGTTTCGCGTCTGGAGACTTGGGCACGCGGGGTTGGCTACCATCACGATCACCGGCAGCGTTGTTCATGCCATGCTGATCGAAGGCACGATGGAAGTTATGTCCAAGACCGCGCTTTGCCTTCTGATCTTGGTGGCGAGCGTGCGGACGCTCGCCAAGCTTCGAGTATGGGACATACGCAGGCGTTAAACGCCCAGGCACCAGCGCATGACCGCCTTTTGCGCATGCAGACGGTTTTCCGCCTCGTCGAAGATAACCGAGTTCGGACCATCCATGACCTCGGATGTTGCCTCTTCTTCGCGGTGTGCTGGCAGGCAGTGCATGAACAGCGCGTCTGGCTTTGCGTGCGACATCAACTCTTCATTGACCTGATAGGGCCGCAGCAGGTTGTGGCGCCGTTCCTTGGCCGATTGGGAATCGTGCATCGAAACCCAGGTATCGGCTACCACGAGGTCCGCGCCCTCGACCGCCTTGAACGGGTCGCGCTCGACCACGATTTGCGATCCCTTCTGACGCGCAAACCCCATGAACTCTTCTTCCGGGTCGAACTGCGCGGGGCCGGTGAAGGTCAGGTTGAATCCAAACTGACCGGCCGCGTGCAGGAACGAAGCACAGACGTTGTTGCCATCGCCGGTCCAGACCACTTTTTTGCCCGCAATGGGGCCACGGTGTTCCTCAAACGTCAGAACATCGGCCATGATCTGACAGGGATGGGTGCGGTCGGTCAGGCCGTTGATCACGGGCACGTCCGAGTATTCCGCCATCTCGGTCAGGATGGTTTCATCGAACGTCCGGATCATGATCAAGTCGACATAGCGCGACAGGACACGGGCCGTGTCAGCGATCGTCTCGCCATGGCCAAGCTGCATGTCTTTGCCGGACAGCAGCATTGTCTCACCGCCCATCTGACGCACGCCGACGTCAAAAGACACCCGCGTTCGGGTCGAGGGCTTTTCAAAGATCAGCGCAACCATGCGACCAGCCAGCGGTTGGTCGTCATCATGGGCGGCTTTGGGCCGCCCGAGACGGGCCTGCTTCATCGCACTGGCCTGATCAATCATGTTCCGCAGGTCGGCGGCGTCGGTTTTGTGGATATCAAGGAAGTGGTTCATATCTTGTCGCTTTTGTTTGGCGGCGGGTAGGGGCCAGCCCCCACACCCCCGAAGTATTTCTGAACAGAAGAAGGATCAGGCGGTGGTCAGATTGGCCTGGACCTGTTGCGCGGCTTTCTCCAGGCGGATAACGGCCTGCGCGATGTCGTCCTCGGTCAGGGTCAGCGGCGGCAGCAGGCGGATCACGTTTTCGGCGGCGGGGACGGTGATGACTTCGTTGTCATACCCCGCATTGACGACGTCGATATTGGTCGGCTTGCATTTCAGACCCAACATCAAGCCGGTGCCGCGCACCTCTTCGAACACATCGGGGTGGTCGGCGATCAAGCCTTCCAGCTTTTGTCGCAGCAAGCCCGCCTTGCGGTTTACACCTTCCAGAAACGCGGGCGTCGCAATCTGGTCGATCACGGCGCAGCCCACGGCACAGCCCAGGGGGTTGCCGCCATAGGTGGAACCATGTGTTCCCGCTGTCATACCGCTGGCCGCGTTTTCGGTGGCCAGAACTGCGCCAAGCGGGAACCCGCCGCCGATGCCCTTGGCAACCATCATGATGTCCGGGGTAATCCCGGCCCATTCATGCGCGAACAGTTTCCCGGTCCGGCCAACACCGCATTGAACTTCGTCCAAAATCAAGAGAAGGCCGTTGTCGTCGCAGATCTGGCGCAACGCCTTTAGATCGGCGTCGGGAACCGGGCGAATGCCGCCCTCGCCCTGAACCGGTTCGATCAGGATCGCGGCGGTCTTCTCGGTGATGGCATGTGTGACGCCGTCGAGATCGCCAAAGGCGACATGCACAAAACCGGGGAGCAGCGGGCCGAACCCTTTGGTCATTTTCTCAGACCCTGCCGCTGCGATCCCGGCCGAGGACCGGCCGTGGAACGAGCCGTCAAACGTGATGATCTCGACCCGCTCTGGCTGATCCTTGTCATAGAAATACTTGCGCGCCATTTTCACGGCCAACTCGCAGGATTCGGTGCCGGAATTGGTGAAAAATACCGTGTCGGCAAAGGTATGCTCGACCAGCTTGTCGGCCAGCGCCTGCTGCTGCGGGATGTGATAGAGGTTCGAGACATGCCATAGCGCATGCGCCTGCTCGGTCAGCGCGTTCACCAGCGCCGGATGAGCGTGGCCCAATGCGTTGACCGCGATCCCGGCGCCGAGGTCCAGAAAACGTCGGCCATCCGCCTCGGTCAGCCAGGCACCTTCGCCTTTCACGAATGTCAGAGGCGCGCGGTTATAGGTCGGCAGAACGGACGGGATCATCGGATCATCCTTTTCGATAAATTGAGCCTCGTGAGTGATACACGAAGGCCATGTTAGTCAACTGATTTGGTGGGAAGTGCGCTGATTCTCTGCGCACACAGGATCAAACGGGCCGATTACGCAGCAATGCGTCGGCGTCGGAGTCGCAGGATATGTGCGTGTTTGATCATGGCGGGTCGTATAGCCGTACGCGACTCATCTGAAAACCCCGAATTGTCCGGGACAGTCTGATTTCCTTCAGGAGCCGCACATTTGCCGCTTGCCATTTGCCCCGCACTGGCGCACCGCTGGCATATGACACCTACGCGCCAGAACCCGCCGCTTGCGGCCCTGTTGATCCTTGGGGCAAGCGCCTTGCTTGCTGGAACCACCCTGCTGGCCAAGGCGTTGGGAACAGATGTGCTGGGCCCGGCTCTGCACCCGTTGCAGATCAGCCATGGCCGTTTTCTGTTCGCATTTCTGGTGATCGTCAGCGCGGTGGCCATTCTGCGCCCCCGCCTTGGCCGCCCGCACTGGGGCCTTCACGTGGGACGAACCAGCTTCGGATGGCTGGGCATCACGTTGATGTTCGCCTCGGTTGCCTTCATCCCGATCGCCGACGCGACCGCAATTTCCTTTTTGAACCCGGTCTTTGCCATGGTTCTGGCCATCCCCTTGCTGAAAGAGGGCGTTGGCCCATGGCGGTGGCTGGCCGCCGCGGTCGCTCTGGCCGGGGCGCTTGTTCTGCTGCGCCCAACACCTGAAAGCTTCCAGCCCGCGGCGCTTCTGGCTCTGACTGCTGCCGCCGTGATCGGGATGGAGCTGATCTTCATCAAGAAACTCGCTGGCCGCGAAATCCCGATTCAGATCCTTTTGATCAATAATGCAATGGGGCTGACCATCGCCTCGGTCGCGGTGAGTTTTGTGTATCAGTGGCCCACCCCCCAGCAATGGGCGGCGCTGGCGGGGATCGGCCTGCTGATGGCCTGCGCGCAGGCGTGCTTTGTGAACGGAATGGCGCGCGCTGATGCGTCTTTTGTGGCGCCCATCAGCTATGCCACGCTGGTCTTTGCCGCGTTTTACGACTTTGCCGTATTCGGCGTGATCCCGGATGGGATCAGCATGATCGGCTCTGCGATCATCCTGACCGGGGGGCTGATTCTGGTCTGGCGCGAAGCGCGGCACCGTCACACAGCGACTGATTCGAGAACCGCTTGTAACTCGGCACACAGTGATTAAAATAGGGACCGAGACGATTTCCCAAGGCGGCCCGAATCCGGGGCCGCTTTCCGCTTTTGAAAGGCAAATGATGTCCTGGACTGACGAGCGTGTAGAGCTGCTGAAAAAGATGTGGGGCGAGGGCCAATCGGCCAGCCAGATCGCCAAGGAACTGGGCGGCGTGACCCGCAACGCGGTGATCGGCAAGGTCCACCGTCTGGGCCTGTCGAACCGCGCAACCGGCGCGACCCCGGCCAAGGCCGAGCCCAAGGAAAAACCGGCACCAGCACCAAAGGCCGAGGCCAAGCCCAAACCCGCGCCCAAGACCGAACCCGCGCGTCCTGCGCCTGCTCCGGCGGCCGAAGCCAAGCCTGCCGTGCCCGCCCGCCGTCAGATCATCCCGGCCGGGCAGCCCCTGCCGCCGCAGCCTTCGGCCAATGAGATCAGCCCTGAGGCGCTGGCCAAGGTCAACGAGGTCGAGAAAAAGGCAAAGAAACTGACGCTGATGGAACTGACCGAGAAAACCTGCAAATGGCCCGTCGGCGACCCCGCGACCGAGGATTTCTGGTTCTGCGGCCTGCCGGTTGAGGCAGGCAAGCCCTATTGCGAAGCGCATGTGGGCGTGGCGTTCCAGCCGATGAGCTCGCGCCGCGACCGGCGGCGGTGATTGCGGACACCAGTAACTAAATCAGTATAGTAGAACGTGAAAAGGGTTCAGGCGTTTCGCCACACCTCTTACCGGATGCGTTGCACAGTGAAGAACAACGCAAGGCGTAACGCGCTCTTACAAAGAACACGCCCTCGCTGAATGCTGCGAGGGTGTTTTTGATCGGAGCGTCGGCAGTGCGGACAAAGCCGCCATTGCCGATCCAATTTCAATGGGTTCATTTTGATCGAAACTCCCTCTGTGTTACGTTGCCGATAAAACAAAATTCCTTTTAGGAGGTTTAATGTTTCGCATCGCCCTAATCATGGCTCTTTTGTTTGGAGTATTTGCTTCTACGGCCGATGCAAATCCGCTGGATAAGTGGCGCATCTCTTGTGGAGTGGACAAAGGTTCGATAACAAAAAAAGGTCGAACGTGGACGTTCAAGACAAGCAGAAACTATTGTCCCGGTGGTATTTTTAATCAACGCGCTGAAATTTACACCGACAAGGTTTCAGCTAATCATAAGGGGGCCTACCTCTTTGCTAGTCGTGTATCTATGACAGGCAAAAAGGGCCAGAAATTTGGTCTTTTTCAAATTCATGACGGCAGGCGTGGTTGCGCACCACCGCTAAAAATTGATGTTACAAAATCAGGACATTTCGCACTAGTTAGTGACATAAAAACTGGACCGGGAGAATCCTGTGTACGCGGTAAGTTGTCCGCTACAAGGTCTCCTGATCGCTTTGTTCTGGATGGTAAAGAGCGGGAATTAAAGGTGTTGATAATATTTGATGGCAAAGGAAACTTCGACGCTACGATTTGGCTGGATGACAGAGTTCAAGCAACTGGGCGCTATGAGTTCTCTAAGAGTGCTGGAGCATTTCAGCCTGAAAAGTACTTTTTCAAGCACGGCGTCTATTCTCAATACCCATTTCGCTACGAAATGGTTTCCCGAGATGTACGAGTTAAGCGAGTACGAGTTTCCAAGTAGCTCCAATACAGTCTTCGGAAACTGATGCCTTCACCGGCTCCTTGGTGCTCTGGGTCGCTATTGAGGCGTAACGCAGCACGGTCTTTTGGTCTCAAACCTGACATTGAAGTTTCGGTGATCTTAAAGCCACTGGCACATGACAGCCGCTCACTGCGCCGGATGCGACGGCAAATCCGGCATCGGCACCCAGCCGGGCAGTTCATCCGGCGAGACCGAGACGTGCAACCGCTCGGACCGGTCACGCCCCACCTTCCGATGTTTGCGCAGCAGGAAAATCTTGCCCCAGCCGCGCCATGTTCCCACCGAGCGCGCGTGTGTGTCGGTGGGGAACCGCTCACGCCAGCCTTCGGGCAGGGGTAAGCCGTGCATCTCGGCCTTGTCCAGCATCCAGATCAAAGAGATGTTGCTGAGCGGACGGGCCTCTTCGAACCCGTTCAACTGCCCCCCGACGTCCCCGTGCGTGCCCCGGAACCAGACCTGCTCGACGTGACCTTTGAACTCGGGGGTACATTTCCATAAGACCGGTTCGAACACTTCGCGCGTCTCGTCCAGCGCCATGGCGTGATAGCCGTGGCGGGTGGCGGGGCCAAGCTGGTGGTTGTGGAAGGCGTGGCGTTCCTCGGCCCAGCGCCACAGAAGCGGCAGGCGCAGGCCCAGCGCCTTGACGGTATCCCAGACGCCGACCATCTCGATCGCCACATCCTCGTGACAAAACTGTTTGCGGAAAGCGCCTGCAGCGGCACCATTGGCGTTGCACTCGTAATGGCGGTAGGCTTGCTTGATATTCCGCTCGGTCGCGTGCTCGGCCTTGAGCAGACCGATCAGGTCGATCACCCCCGCAAGGCTGCGCACCCCGTAAGCCCCGCGCGAATAGCCGATGAAATAGATACGGTCGCCGGGTTTGTAACGCGACGCAAGATAGCCATAGGCGCGCCTGATCTGGCGGTTGATCCCCCGCCCCATCATCACGTCCAGCGAGGACTTCCAGCTTTCCCACTGCACGCCGGATTCGTAGAAAACCGAGACCTTGCTGCCCATCTCACAGCACAGGCGCAGGGTCTGGCCCGCGTGGGTTTCCCTGCCCGGTTCCAGCGTCGACATTGTGCCGTCGAGGATAATCACATGGCTGATCGGTTCGCGATGGCGTGTCTCGGCCGAGTGCTCGGACCGCAGAGGCCGTCCGAGCCATCCCAGTACCTTTCTACTCAGCCGCGACAGAACCATGCGTCAGCAATTCCCATACTCTGTTGGGTGTGAAAGGCATATCCGCCTGCCGCACCCCATGTTCCCAGAGCGCGTCCTGCACTGCGTTTGCAACAGCAGCCAGCGCGCCCACCGTCCCGGCCTCACCGCATCCCTTCATCCCCATCGGGTTTGAAGTTGACGGAACCGGCGCCGAGGTAAACTTAATCATGGGTATCTCGGCGGCACGCGGCAAGGCATAGTCCATCAACGAAGCCGTGAGCAGTTGCCCTTGCGCATCATGCACAACACGCTCGGTCAGCGCCTGTCCAATGCCCTGGACGACGCCACCATGCACCTGTCCTTCGGCCAGCATCGGGTTGATAAGGTTACCAAAATCATCAACCACTGTATAGCGGTCAACCCTGGTTTCTCCGGTGTAAGAATCAATAACGATTTCGGCAATATGCGCGCCATTGGGATAACTGCGCGCATCTAGGTTGGCGCGGGCGTGATGTTGCAGCAGATCGGTACGGCCATCGGCACGCGCCATGTCAGCGGCTTCGGTCAACGTAGGCGTAAGGTTCGACCCCGGTGCGCGGAAGGTTTCGTGATCGAAACGCACATCGCTTTCCTCCACCCCCATCTTGTCCGCCAGATAGGGCGTGAATGCGGCGATCATGACGTCGATTGTGGCCAGCGTCGCCGTGCTTTGCACCGTCACGGACCGAGATCCGCCGGTGCCTCCCCCATGCGGCAGTTGATCGCTGTCACCCTGAACAACATTGATCCGGTCCACCGGAATCCCGGTCTGATCGGACAGGAAATGGGCATAAACCGTCTCATGCCCCTGCCCGTTGGATTGAGTGCCGACATAGAGGTTCACCGTGCCGTCGGCGCAGAACTCGACTTTCGCGTTCTCAGAGGGGTCCCCCAGGATACTTTCGATATAGTAGCAAAGGCCCTGCCCTCGGATCAGGCCGCGTTCGGCATCGGCGGCTTTGCGGGCGACGAACCCACCAGTCTGACTGGCGGTGCGCGACAGGATCATGTCGAAATCACCGACATCATAAGTCTCGCCGGTCGCGGTTTTGTAAGGGAACGCCTCGGGTCGGATGAAGTTCTTGCGGCGCAGCTCCCACGGGTCTACGCCCAACTCGCGCGCGGCGCGATCCATAACCCGCTCAAGGACATAGATCGCCTCGGGCCGCCCGGCCCCGCGATAGGCATCGACCTGTGTGGTGTTTGTGAAAAACCCCTCGACCCGCAGATAGGTTGTCTGGACGTCATAGACACCCATCAGCACTTTGCTAAACAGGCTTGTCTGGATCGCCTGCCCGAAATGGCTGTTATAGGCGCCCAGATTGACCTTGCTGTGGACACGGTAGGCCGTAATCCGGTGGTCGGCGTCAAAAGCCAACTCTGCAAGCGAAGTCAGATCGCGGCCGTGGTGATCGGACAGCATGGCCTCGGACCGGTCAGACATCCAATGAACCGGTTTGCCCAGCTTCATCGCAGCCACGGCGGTGCAGAAATATTCGGGGTATGGCATTACCTTCATGCCGAACCCGCCCCCTACATCCGGGGTGGTGACGCGGATTGCCTCGGGCTCCAACCGCAGCTTTTCGGCCAGTTGCGCGCGCATCGCCCAGACGCCCTGCCCACCATAGGCAACATGCAGGCGGCCATCGACCCAGTTGGCCTGACAGCCGCGCGGCTCGATCGAGGTTATGATGACCCTGTTGTCAGCCACATTCAGTGAAACCCGATGCGCCGCAGCGTGAAACGCGGCCTCGGTCGCCGCCTCATCACCCAACCCCCAGTCAAAGGCGCGATTGTCGGGGGCGTCTTGGTGCACGACTTCTCCACCCGCATCTACGTCCAGCTTTGCTGGCAATTCGTCGATCTCGGCCCAGATCATCTCGGCTGCGTCGCGGGCCTGTGATGGGGTATCGGCGATGACAAGCGCGATCGGCTCGCCGACAAAGCGCACACGGTCGCTGGCCAGCATATGGCGCTCCGGCGCGGCGGCTTTCGATCCGTCCCGATTGTCCACGATTGCGGCATTCATCACGGTGTCGATCCCTGCGGCTTTCAGATCGTCCAACGTCATCACCAGACGCACCCCATCCGCCGACCGTGCCTCTTCGAGATCCAGACCGGATATCACCCCATGCGCCACCTGAGAGCGCAAGAAAACCGCATGCAGCGCGCCTTCGGGCACCACATCATCCATGTAATACCCCTGTCCGGTCAGAAATCGCTGATCCTCGGTCCGTTTGACGGGCTGACTCTTACCGAACTTTTCCATGGACCGCTCCTGCCGCTGCTCTCATGCGCGACACTAGCCTGCGAGGGGCCGATGTCCATAGGGGGCCTTCCCCTTGGCGCATGCATTCGCTATTGCAGGCGCTGACCCAAGATTGATGACGCAGGACGCACCCCATGGCGATGGAAAAGACATTCAACGCGGCCGAGGCCGAGGCCCGTATCTATAAAACCTGGGAAGAGGCCGGAGCCTTCAAAGCAGGTGCGAACAAATCGCGTGATGAAAGCTTTACCATCATGATCCCGCCGCCCAACGTGACGGGCGCGCTGCATGTGGGCCATGCGTTCAACAACACGCTGCAGGATATCCTGACCCGCTGGCACCGGATGCGCGGCTTCGACACGCTGTGGCAGCCCGGTCAGGACCACGCGGGCATCGCCACCCAGATGCAGGTGGAAAAGATGCTGGCCGCCACTGGCCAACCCGGTCGCCGCGAACTGGGGCGCGAGGCATTTCTGGACAAGGTCTGGGAATGGAAAGGCGAATACGGCGGTACCATCATTGAGCAGCTCAAGCGTTTGGGGTCCAGCTGCGACTGGTCGCGCAACGCCTTCACCATGGCGGGCGCACCGCGCGATCCGCGCACCGGCCACGAAAACTCTGCCAACTTCCACGACGCGGTCATCAAGGTTTTCGTCGATATGTACGAAAAGGGCCTGATCTATCGCGGCAAGCGGCTGGTCAACTGGGACCCGCATTTCGAGACCGCGATCTCGGATCTTGAGGTCGAGAATATCGAAACGCCCGGCCACATGTGGCACTTCAAATACCCGCTGGCGGGGGGCGAGACCTATACTTATGTCGAAAAGGACGAGGACGGGAATGTCGTGCTTGAGGAAGAGCGCGATTACATTTCCATCGCCACCACGCGCCCGGAAACCATGCTGGGCGACGGCGCGGTTGCGGTTCATCCCTCGGATGAGCGTTATGCGCCAATCGTCGGGAAACTCTGCGAAATTCCGGTTGGCCCGAAAGAGCATCGCCGCCAGATTCCGATCATCACCGATGAATATCCCGATCCCGATTTCGGCTCGGGCGCGGTGAAGATCACCGGTGCGCATGACTTCAACGACAACATGGTCGCCAAGCGCGGCGGCATTCCGATGTATCGCCTGATGGACACCAAGGGCGCGATGCGGGCCGATGGTGCGCCTTACGCAGAAGAAGCGGACAAGGCGCAGGAATACGCGCGCGGCAAAGCGTTCACCGAGAACGAGATCGACGCGATCAACCTGATCCCCGATCACCTGCGCGGGCTCGATCGGTTCGAGGCGCGCGCGAAGGTGGTCGAGGAAATCACCGACGACGGTCTCGCCGTGATGTGCAGCCCGGATGATCCGCGTCTGGGTAGCCGGGCTGAAGCCCGGCCTACAGAAGACGAAGACGGTAGGTCGGGCTTCAGCCCGGCACTCGTCCCGCTGGTTGAAAGCAAGCCGATCATGCAGCCCTTCGGCGACCGCTCGAAGGTGGTGATCGAGCCGATGTTCACCGACCAGTGGTTTGTAGATGCCGAAAAGGTCGTCGGCCCCGCGCTGGACGCGGTCAAAGACGGCACGGTCAAGATCATTCCCGAGTCGGGCGAGAAAACCTATTACCACTGGCTGGAAAACATCGAGCCCTGGTGCATCTCGCGCCAGCTGTGGTGGGGGCATCAGATTCCGGTTTGGTATGATAACCTTGGGAACTCGTTTTGTGCGGAAAGCGCATGGGAAGCGGCAAAGCTAGCTATCGCATTCCACAAGAAGCGGTTGCCTGATGCTGAGCTAATGTTCACGGTTGTTGAAGACCCGAAGAAGATTAGCGAATTGGACAGCGAACGCCTGAATGACCTAGGTTTCTATAAATTCGATGAAAAAACGACTATCGACTTCGATCCAATCGATGATGAAACGGGCATCGACATAGATGGTCGCGAAAGGGCGAGACCCTTTGGGGACAGTCCCGAAAATACAAAATTCTTTGGCACTACGCTCTACCGCGACCCCGACGTCCTTGACACCTGGTTCTCCTCCGGCCTCTGGCCCATCGGCACGCTGGGCTGGCCCGAAAAGACCGAGGAACTGGAACGCTACTTCCCCACGGACGTTCTGATCACCGGTGCGGATATCCTGTTCTTCTGGGTCGCCCGGATGATGATGATGCAACTGGCCGTGGTGAACGAAATTCCGTTCCACACCGTCTACCTGCACCAGCTCGTCCGTGACGAGAAGGGCAAGAAGATGTCCAAGACCACCGGCAACGTCATCGACCCGCTGGAAATCGTGGACGAGTTCGGCGCCGACGCTTTGCGCTTTACCAACGCGTCGATGGCGGCGATTGGCGGCGTGCTGAAACTGTCCCGCGAACGCATCACCGGCTATCGCAACTTCGGCACCAAGCTATGGAACGCCGTCCGCTTTGCCGAGATGAACGAGGTCTTTACCGACGCCGTTCCGCAACTGGACGTCGCCGACCTAAAGCCCAAAGCGGCCGTTAACCGCTGGATCATCGGCGAAACCGCCCGCGTGCGGGAAGAGGTTGACGCGGCGCTGGAAAGCTATCGCTTCAACGATGCGGCCAACGGGCTTTACGCCTTTGTCTGGGGCAAGGTCTGCGACTGGTACGTGGAACTGTCGAAACCGCTGCTGCAAGGCGATGACGCCGAGGCGCAGGCCGAGACCCGCGCCACCATGCGCTGGGTTCTGGATCAGTGCATGGTCCTGCTGCACCCGATCATGCCGTTCATCACAGAGGAACTTTGGGGTTTGACCGGCACCCGCGCGAAAATGGTCGTCCACGCCGACTGGCCCACCTACGGCACCGAACTGGTCGATGCCGACGCGGACCGCGAGATGAACTGGGTAATCTCGGTCATCGAAAATACCCGCTCGGCCCGCGCGCAGATGCGGGTTCCGGCAGGGCTCTATGTGCCGATGCTGGTGACGGATATCGACGCGAATGGCCAAGCCGCATGGGACCGCAACGAGGCGCTGATTAAGCGATTGGCACGGATTGACAGCCTGACCAAGGCCGATGAGTTGCCCAAAGGCACCATCTCGATCGCCGCCCCCGGCGCGTCCTTTGGCCTGCCCCTGGCGGATATCATCGACATCGGTACCGAAAAGGAACGGCTGGAGAAGGCAAAGGGCAAACTGGCCAAGGAACTGGGCGGTCTGCGCGGGCGACTGAACAACCCCAAATTCGTGGCTTCGGCCCCCGAAGAGGTGGTTGAGGAAGCCAAAGCCAACCTCGCCGCCCGTGAAGAGGAAGAGGCCAAGCTGAACGAGGCACTGGCCCGTCTGTCCGAGATCGCCTGATCCGTCTTCCCGTCCCAACACTCTAACCCCGCCCCTGCCGGCGGGGTTTTTCTTTTGCGCAACTGGGGGGTTGCCGCCCCACCCTCGCGCTTGTTAGCACGGATCGAGGCAACCCCACCGAGGCTCAAATGACGCGTGCAGCCCCACCCATCCAAACCGTCTCGACCGGGCTGGTTGTGGCCATAGTCGGCTTTTTCAGCTCATTTCCTATCGTCCTTCAGGGTTTGACCGCGATGGGAGCGTCACCGGCCCAAGCAGCCTCGGGGTTGATGATGGCGGCCATTGCCATGGGGCTGACGGCCATCGGTCTAAGCCTGCGCTACCTTCAACCCATCAGCGTCGCATGGTCCACACCCGGAGCGGCCTTGCTTGCCGTATCCGCCACGCCAATAGCGGGTTTCTCGGACGCCGTGGGCGCGTTTTTATGCGCAGGTGCGTTGACGATCCTTGCCGGGCTGTGGAAGCCACTGGGCCGTCTGGCTGCGGCGATCCCGACAACGCTGGCACAGGCGATGTTGGGCGGCGTCTTGTTGCCGCTTTGCATTCTGCCCTTCAAAGCCGCCGTAGAGCTGCCGTGGCAGGCCCTTCCCGTGATCCTGACATGGTTTGTCGCCGGGCGGTTCAACCGGCTGTTCGCAGTTCCCGCCGCCGTCATCGCGGCAGCTATTGTGGTCGCTCTCAGCGCAAAGGATGCCTCGGTCGCGCCTGCGCAGGTCATGGCCTCTCCGGTCTGGACGTGGCCCACATTCTCAGTGGGCTCCGTTATCGGTATCGGACTTCCGCTGTTCATTGTCACCATGGCCACACAGAACATTCCCGGCGTTGCCGTGATGCGCAGCTTTGGTTACCAGCCTGTATCAGGGCGCCTGTTTTCGGCCGTCGGCGGCGCGAGTGTCCTGTCCGCGTCATTCGGTGCGCCAGCAACCTGCCTTGCCGCGATTACTGCAGCGATGTGTTCGAACGAAGACAGCCATCCCGACCCAGATCAACGCTATTGGTCTGCTGTGATGGCCGGTGTGTTTTATTGCGTGTTCGGCGTGTTTGCCGTCGCAATCACAGGGTTTGCCGTGCATGCCGATCCGTTGCTGATGGGTACGCTGACCGGCGTCGCCCTGATAGGTGTGATGGCCAATGCAACCTTTGCAGCGCTCGAAGTGCCAGCCGAACGCGAAGCCGCAATCCTGACCTTTGCAATCACGGCCTCGGGCATATCCGTCTTTGGGCTGGGCGCAGCGGTTTGGGGCCTTTTGGCAGGCGGCGTCGCCTATTTGATAACAAACCGAACGCGCTAGCCGCCCGGCTTGGCACGGTGTAGGATAAAGACATGTTTGGATCGCTGGGAAAACTCATCGAGCGCCAGATCAAAAAGGCGCAAGCCGAAGGACAGTTGCAGGGGCTTGAAGGCGAAAGCCGCCCCCTGCCTGATCGCTCGTCCGAAGCGCAAAGCGACCCGGCAATCGCTGCCGGGCACAGGATCATGGCTCAGGCCGGGGTGCTGCCCGAAGAGTTTACGATCAAGAAAGAATTGGACGCAGCGCGCCGGGACTACGCCACTCTGACCGATCCGCAGGCGCGCAAGCGAGCAATGGCCCGCATCGCTGATCTTGAAATGCGGTACAACATGGCACGGGATGCGCGGCGCGCCTTTATGCGCTAGCTATTTGAACACCGGCTTGCGGCCCTGCATCTGGGCGGCAATAACTTCCATCTGCTCAGGTTTACCGATCAATTCCACCTGTTCTGCCGTCTCTGCTACCAGCACCTCTGCGCGGGGCTGCGTTTCCGCCAGATCAATCAGGCGTTTGGCCGCCCGAATAGCCGACGGGCTGCGACCGGCGATGTCTTCTGCCAACGCAAGTGCCTCTGTCAGCGGATCATCTGACAGTTTGGTCACCAGACCCCACTCTGCCGCCTGCGCTGCACCAATGGGGCGCGCAGTATAGGTCAACAGGCGCAACACATCCGTTCGCACCAGCTTGGGCAGCAAGACCATCCCACCCATGTCGGGAATGATGCCCCACTTCATCTCCATGACCGAAAGCTTGCTGTCGGGCTGCGCGATCCGCATGTCGGCCCCCAAAGCAATCTGCAACCCGCCGCCGAACGCCACACCCTGAATGGCACAAATCACGGGCACGGGAATACGCCGCCAGATCAAGGCAAGCTCCTGCAGCTCATTGGCGTCTTCATGGGTCCGAGGGGTCAGCCATTCACCAACATTCATCGTGGCCATCTTCGCAAAGCTGGCCAGATCAAGCCCGGCACAAAAGCTTTTCCCTTCGCCCGACAGCACGACCGCACGCGCGTCCGAGGCGGCGACCTCCTGCCCTGCGGACAAGATTGCCTTGATCATCGCGTCATCCAGCGCGTTCATCTTGTCGCCACGCGTCAGGGTGACGTGGGCTATGTGATCTTTGTATTCGACGGACACACGCGACATGTGAACCTCCCTATTCCAATTTCGGCAAAGATGCCTGCAACACCCGCAAAGTTCCAGATCAACGTAGGGGCAATTCTTCGATGGCTGCTCGCCCAAACCACGGGGAATCCAGCGTCATGACATAGAACTGATCCCCGACAACCCTGCCACCGGTCGTAATCCCTAGCCGACCCTGCGGGTCCTGCAGGTCTTGTAGGATATTTCCCTCGCCATCGAACTGGATCAGCATACCGCGATGTATCGGTGCGGGCCGCACCATTGGACCCAGCCGCCAGATCACCTCGCGCAGGAACGGGTAAGGCATCAGGGCCTCGGTCGGTACCCGTGGGCTGGCGAAGGCCATCCAATAGGTGCCGTCACCCTGTGACTCGATATTGTCCGGATACCCCGGAAGGTTTTCCATCAGAATTTCTCGCTCGCCCGCCTTTGGGCCGGTCAGCCACAGCTTATGGACCCGCGCACGTCCGGTTTCGGCAATCAGCAGAAAATCTTCGTCCGGAGACAGCGCCACCCCGTTCGTATAGACAAACCCCTCGGTCACTTTCTCGGTGCTACCGTCGGGAGTGTACTTGGCCACATACCCGGTATCCGATTGCTCCCAGATCGTCAGCACGGATGTCGGTTTCGTGCCGCCCATCGTCTCAGGGTCGAAACGGTCGGACGAATTCGAGAAATAAACCGTTCCATCCCGCGCCACATCCAATTGGTTGGCGTAAATTACAGGCTTTCCGTCAACTTCAGCGGCCAGCAGTTCCAACGAACCGGGGCCATTCCACCGCATAAGCCCTCGAAAACTGTCAGCGATATACAGCGCACCGTCCGGACCGGCCTTGATGCCAAGGGGACGCCCTCTAAGTTGGTCGACCTCGACAGGGGCTTCGCCGTCAATGCGGAGCAGTACCCCGGACATTGTGGTCGTATAGGCCGTTCCGTCCGGCAAGACGGCAATGTCCTCGGGTCCCAGCTCACCCTCTGGCAGCGTAATCAGTTCAAGCTGGTCCAGCGCGTTGTTCTCTGCGAACTCTCCGGTGAACTCAGGTGCTTTTGGTGGTTCCCACGCGACTGGCTCAACCTCGACCGGCCAAAAAACCAGATAGGCAAGCCCGATCAGGATCAGCCCTAACAAAATGCGCATCTGCACCCCTCCCTCGATACTTCGGCGCAGGGTGGGCGGCAATTGCGCGCAACACAAGGTTGCTCGCCAAGTGACCTTACGTTTATCTGCCATTATGACTGACCCACGCTATACCCCGCTTGCCCTGTCCCTGCCCGCAACCGTGCCATTCGTCGGCCCCGAAACACAGGAGCGCCAGCGCGGTGCCCCTTTCAATGCCCGGCTCGGCGCAAACGAAAGCGTTTTTGGTCCCTCGCCACGCGCGATCGAGGCCATGGCAAACACCGAAATCTGGATGTACGGCGACCCCGAAAACCATGACCTGCGCCACGCATTGGCCGAACACCACGGCGTAGGCGCAGACAATATCGTCGTGGGGGAAGGGATTGACGGGCTATTGGGCTACCTCGTCCGTCTTCTGATCGCACCCGGAGATGCCGTTGTCACCTCGGACGGTGCCTATCCAACTTTCAATTACCACGTGGCAGGGTTCGGAGGTGTGCTGCACACTGTTCCCTACCGCGACGATCACGAAGATCCATCGGCCCTGTTTGCTCTGGCGGCAGAAATGGGTGCCAAGCTGGTCTATCTGGCCAATCCCGACAACCCGATGGGAAGCTGGCATTCCGGCAAGGACATCGTCGCGGCGCTGGACGACTTGCCCGACGGGTGCCTGCTGGTTTTGGATGAGGCTTACGTGGAATGCGCGCCCGAAGGGACCGAAGCCCCGGTCGCGGCCGATGATCCCCGCGTTATCCGGATGCGCACGTTTTCAAAAGCTTATGGAATGGCCGGTGCGCGCGTCGGATACGCAATTGGCGCGCCCGGATTGATTTCGGCGTTCAACAAGGTGCGGAACCATTTCGGCATGAACCGCGCGGCACAAGCTGGCGCGCTGGCGGCACTGCAAGACGACGCCTGGCTAAAACGGATCCAGAACAAGATCGCTGAAGCCCGAACCCAGATCGGACAGATCGCAAAAGAGAATGGCCTGACCCCCCTGCCGTCGGCCACGAATTTCGTCGCCATTGATTGTGGGCGGGACGGAGCCTTTGCCAAAGCGATTCTGGAATCTCTGGTCGGACAAGGTGTGTTCGTCCGCATGCCCTTCGCCGATCCCCAGAACAGGTGCATTCGGGTGAGTTGCGGCAAGGCGTCCGATCTGGATGCCTTTTCCGCAGCTCTGCCAAAGGCACTTGAGGCCGCCAACGCGCAAGTCGGATGAACTAGCGCGAATATGCTCGGCGGTTCGCGTTACGAAGCCAACGCAGCCGCTGCAGCTTCCAATGCGCCAGCGCCGCGCGGGATATCGAGTGCGGCCAGCGCGGTTTCGACCCCGCCCAGCATCGCCATGACCATCTGCGCATTCACATGCCCCATGTGACCAAGGCGGAAACAGCCGTCCCAGTCCTCCATCCCGAGGCCGACGCCCAAGGTGAGGCCCAGTTGGGTTTCCGTATATTCCCGAAGGGCCGTGCCCCGACCGTCGGTCAGCCGCAAGGCAGTCACGGCACGGCTGCGGTCTTGGCGATCTGCGACGTTCAAATGCAAAGCACCGCCCTCGGCCCAGGTTTCACAGGCCGTCCAAATGGCTGTGGCAAGTCGTTCATGACGCGCCCAGACCTGTTCGATCCCCTCGGCGTGAATGATATCCAAGGCTGTGCGCAGACCATATAGGTGATGGGTCGGAGCCGTCCCGTTGAAATACTGGTAGAACAGGTCCGGATGCGTCCGCGGACCCCAATCCCAATATTGCGAAACCCGGGGCATACTGGCGCGCTTGGCCTGCGCTTTGTCGTTAAAAAAGACAAACCCTACGCCTGCGGGGGTCATCAGCCCCTTTTGACAGGCGGTGACCATGACATCGACACCCCAGGCATCCATTTCGAACCGGTCGCATCCCAACGAGGCGATGCAATCCGCCATCAAAAGCGCGGGATGGTTCAAGTCGTCCAGCAACGCCCGAAGCGCTGGAATGTCGTTCCGGATCGAGCTTGAGGTATCCACATGCACGGCCAGAACCGCTTTGATTTCATGCGCTTTATCAGCCCGCAACGCGTCACCGATACGCTCGAAGTCCCAGGCAGATGACGCGCCGAAGTCGATCAATTGCGCCGTCGCGCCAATCCCTTCCGCCATTTCCGCCCAGCCATGGGTGAACCGACCCGAAGCCGGTGCCAAAACCCGTTCGCCGGGTGCAATGACGTTCGACAGAGCGGCTTCCCAAGTCCCGTGCCCGTTGGCGATGTAGATGGCAACATCGTGCTCGGTCCGGGCGACGCGACATAGGTCGCGGGTCAGCGCGGGCATCATCTCGATCAACTCGCCATCATAGATATTGGGCGAGGGACGGTGCATCGCCTGCAAAACGGCGTCGGGTATTACCGACGGCCCAGGAATAGCCAAATACTCACGCCCCTGCGCGAGAGAGTTGTGATTTTTCATGGGATCAACCTGTTAGAATTGGCCTCACCCTAACGTGTGGCCGGGCAGCGTCAATCCATCAGCTTGGACGCCTCGCGCGCAAGTGTTTCGATGCCTGCCCAATCCCGATCCAGAACCATCTGCTTTGGCGCAACCCAGCTGCCACCAGCGCAGACGACGTTGGACAATGACAGATAATCGCGGGCGTTCGCAGGCGACACACCTCCGGTCGGACAGAACGTGATTTGCGGCAGCGGCGCACCGATAGCCTTCAATGCAGGCGCGCCGCCTGATGCTTCGGCAGGAAAGAACTTGAGCATGTCATATCCCTGTTCCAGCAAGCGCATCGCCTCGCTTGCCGTGGCCGCGCCGGGCAACAAGGGCAGGTCTTCGGCTTCGCACGCAGCGATCAGAGCGTCGGTCGCGCCGGGAGAGACACCAAATTGTGCACCTGCCTCTTTCGCGGCACGGACATCATCGGGGGTCACCAGTGTCCCAGCCCCTACGACACCGCCCGGCACCTGAGACATTGCGCGGATTGCATCCAGCGCGGCAGGTGTGCGCAGCGTGACCTCAAGTGCGGGAAGGCCACCTGCGACAAGCGCCTCGGCCAGAGGGCGCGCATCTTTGGCATCGTCGATGACCAGCACAGGAACGATTGGGGCAAGCGCACAAATTTCGCGGGTGCGTTGGGTTTTGGACATGAATTAAACTCCGAAAATACTGGCACCAGTGTCGGCCGACCCGACATTCTGGCGGAACGCGCCAAAGAGGTCGCGGCCAACGCCGTGCTGGTTTGCCGAAAGATCTGCGGTTGCCGGGGCGCGATCAAGGACGCCGGGCGTCATGATCTCCAACTCTCCGCTGACCGCATCCACACGCAGGATGTCGCCATCCTGTAAACAGGCGATGGGACCACCATCCAGCGCCTCGGGCACCACATGGATCGCAGCGGGGACTTTGCCCGAAGCCCCGGACATCCGGCCATCAGTCACCAAAGCCACCTTTTGCCCCCTGCCCTGAAGGATCGAAAGCATCGGCGTCAGTGAGTGCAGTTCGGGCATTCCGTTGGCTTTCGGTCCCTGAAAGCGGACAACAACGATGACATCATCCGTGAACTCTCCGGCCTTGAACGCTGCCTTGACCTCCTGCTGGTCGTGGAAGACGCGTACCGGAGCTTCAACCACCTGATGCTCGGGCGCGACGGCTGACACCTTCATGACGGCGGTGCCCAGATTTCCGGTCAGACGCGACAAGCCGCCTGTGGGCTGGAACGGATCCTTGGCCGGGCGCACGATCTTTTCGTTCAAGCTGTGTGTCGTGCCTTCTTCCCAGACCAGTTCGCCATCTTTCAGCTTGGGCTCTTTGGTATAGTTGTGCAGACCCTGACCAGCGACCGTCAGCGTATCGGGATGCAGCAGGCCGTCTTCAAGCAGCGTGCCGATGCAATAGCCAAGCCCCCCCGCGGCATGGAAATGGTTCACATCGGCCAACCCATTCGGATAGACCCGCGCGACCAAGGGGACCACGGCGGAGATGTCCGAGAAATCCTCCCAATCCAGAACGATACCTCCGGCACGCGCCATGGCGATCAGGTGGATCAGCAGGTTCGTGGACCCTCCGGTCGCCATCAAACCGACAATGCCATTCACAAAGGCACGTTCGTCCAGAATTTGGCACACAGGTGTATAGTGATTGCCCAGCGCGCTGAGCGACAGGGCGCGGCGCGACCCTTCCTCGGTCAGTGCATCGCGCAAGGGCGTGTTCGGGTTGATAAAGCTGGAGCCCGGCAGATGCAGGCCCATGAATTCCATCAGCATCTGGTTCGTGTTGGCGGTGCCATAGAATGTACAGGTGCCCGGCCCGTGATAGGCGGCCATTTCCGCCTTCATCAATTCGTCGCGACCGACTTCTCCGGCGGCAAACTGTTGGCGAACCTTGGCTTTTTCGTCGTTCGGCAGGCCACTTGTCATGGGGCCGGCAGGCAGGAAGACCGCTGGTAGATGACCAAACGCCTGCGCACCGATGACCAGACCCGGCACGATCTTGTCGCACACGCCAAGGAACACGGCGGCGTCATACGTGTTGTGGCTCAGCGCAACACCGGTGGCCAGCGCGATCACATCGCGTGAGAACAGCGACAGTTCCATCCCCGCTTCGCCCTGCGTGACACCATCGCACATGGCGGGAACGCCACCCGCGACCTGCGCCGTTCCACCCGCCGCGCGGATCGCATCGCGGATCAGCGCCGGATAGCGTTCGAACGGCTGATGCGCCGAAAGCATGTCATTATAGGCCGTGACAATGCCCAGATTGCCAGCCGTTCCTGTGGCCATGGATTGCTGATCTTCACCTGCCCCGGCATAAGCATGAGCCTGACCGCTGCACGACAGGTGCGCGCGGGCTGGCCCCTTGGATTTGGCGTGCTCCATCCGCTCAAGATGCGGGCCGCGCAGATCGGCGCTGCGCGAGATTATCCGCCGGGTGACGTCGGTGATGACGGAATGTACCATGATTACCCTCCGATCTGACGCCAGCGGCGTCCATCGCGATGCATCAGCATCAATGCTTCTTCGGGCCCGGAACTGCCCTGATCATATTTGGACGGACGGTCGCCCCGATCTTCCCACCCCTGAATGATGGGATCGACCCAAGCCCATGCAGCCTCGGCCTCATCCCCTCGCATGAACAGGGTTTGATCCCCACGGATCACGTCCATCACCAGCCGCTCATACGCGTCCTGAGCACGTGCGTCTGTGCCCAACGCCTCGGCAAAGCTCATATCCAGCGATACATCCGACAGACGGAACCCACCGGGACCGGGGTCTTTGATGGTGGTACGCAATGTGATGCCTTCGTCCGGTTGCAACCGGATAACCAGCACGTTGCCACGCAAAGGGCCGACATTTGGAAAGATCGTATGCGGCGGATCGCGGAAGAACACAGCGATTTCGGACTCGCGCGCGCGCAGACGCTTTCCGGTCCGCAGATAGAATGGCACGCCGGCCCAGCGCCAGTTACCTAGATGCACTTTCAGCGCGATATAGCTTTCGGTCCGGCTGGCCGGGTTGCCGACGTGATCCAGATAGCCGTCCCCCCCCTTGTCAGTGCGGTATTGGCCGCGCGCGATATCCGAGGGGTCCACGGGTTCCAACGCCTCGATAACCTTGACCTTTTCGTCTCGTACCGCGTTGGGCGAAAACTTGGACGGTGGCTCCATCGCGGTCAGGCACAACAACTGAACCAGGTGGTTCTGAACCATATCGCGCATTGCACCGGACTGATCGTAATATGCCCCTCGCCCCTCAACGCCGACGGTTTCTGCAACCGTGATCTGCACGTGGTCAACATGGGTTGAATTCCAGAGCGGCTCGAACAGGGAATTGGCAAAACGCAGGGCCATAAGGTTCTGGACGGTTTCCTTGCCCAGATAGTGGTCAATGCGATAAATCTGATGTTCTTCGAAACAGGCGCGCAGCCCTTCGTTCAGGGCCTTGGCGGAGGCCAGATCATGTCCGAACGGTTTTTCAACCACAATTCGGCTGTCCGGTGTTGCCAGCCCGTTGTCATTCAAACGCTGCGCAATACCGGAAAACAGGCTGGGACCCACAGACAGATAGAATGCGCGCACCACGTCGGCGCGCAATGTGTCGGCAAGGTCCGTCCAACCTGAATCACCCAGCGCATCGACGGGGACGTAGTCGACCCGGCCAAGGAACCGATCCAATACGTCCGCTTTAAACTCGGGCGCATAATTCTTCATCGACGCGCGAATCTGTTCTCGGAATGCTTCACTGTCAATGTCCGACCGGGCCGTGCCGATGATGCGGGCGTCTTCGGGCATTTGGCCCACTTCAAACCGGTGATACAGACCCGGCAAAATCTTGCGCTGCGCCAGATCGCCCGTTGCACCGAACAACACCAGGTCGAACGGATTTACCGGAATTACGCGTGAAACCATCTGCGGGCTCCTTCAGTTGTCACTGGCATATCGGTTTTATCACACCAGCAATGTTATCGCTAACATTCAACGCGGGAGTATAAAAAACCATACTAAAAATCAACACTGGATTTGAAATAAATTTCAAAATCGACGACTCGATCACCCTTGATTTCGCAGCCATTCCATCACAGCCGGACGAACAGATTGCTCACCCCGATGACGTGCATCTGCGATGATCTTCCGCAGCGATTGCAAGTCCGCGCGCAGCAGCACGCTTTTTACAGGCCCAATCGAGGCTGGGCGCATCGACAGCGAGCGGATGCCCATAGCCGCCAGACACAGCGCCTCTACCGGGCGGCCCGCATCCTCGCCGCAAAAACTCAGCGGGGTATTCGATATGTTGCAGCGTTCAACAATACGTTCGATGAAACTGAGGAAACTGACGTTCAGCGTGTCATACCTGCGGCGCACAAGTTCATTTTCTCGGTCCGCCGCGAAAAAGAACTGCTTCAAATCGTTGCCCCCGATCGAGACGAAATCCACCTCATCATAAAACTTTTGGGGGGCAAACCCCAAAGACGGGGTCTCGAGCATTGCACCAACTTCGATCTTTTCGGGCAGGACATGCCCCAGCCGCTTTTCGCGTTCGATGGTCTTGTTGACCTCCCAACGCGCTTCGCGGAATTCATCCGCCTGCGCCACAAAGGGGAACATCAACGTCAGGGGGCGCCCGTTCGCTGCGCGCATCAGGGCCTGCAACTGCATCCGCATCACACCCCGCTTGTCCAGACCCACCCGAATTGCGCGCCACCCCAATGCAGGATTGGGTTCTTCGACATGTTTCATATAGGGAAGAACCTTGTCCGAGCCGATGTCCAGCGTCCGGAACACCACGCGTTTTTCCCCTGCCGCGTCCAGAACGCGTTGATATTGCGTGACAAGCTCCGACCGTTTGGGCATCTGGTTTCGGATCAGGAATTGCAACTCGGTCCGGAACAGGCCCACGCCCTCGGCACCGGAATTCGCCAGCGACGGCAGGTCCGCCATGAGGCCGGCATTCATCACTAGATTTATGCGCTCACCATCCCGAGTGACCGTCGGGGTATCCCGGATCGAAGCATATCGTTCTTGTGCCTTTGCCTGCATCGCGATCTTGTCACGAAATGCGCTGACGACCGTGTCTTCGGGCCGCAGATGAACGGTGCCCTGATCCCCGTCCACAAGAATATGATCGCCGTTCAGCGCCTCGGTCGTGATCCGTCCGACATGCACCACCAAGGGAATAGCCAGCGCGCGGGCAACAATCGTCGCGTGGCTGCCGACTGATCCTTCCTCCAGCACGATCCCCTTCAGAGACCGGCCATATTCCAACAGATCGCCGGGGCCAATGTTACGGGCAATCAAGATCGGGTCAGGCGGCAGGTCCGACCCATTCGTATTGCCCTGCCCGGTCAGAATTCGCAGCAAGCGGTTGCTGAGGTCGTCCAGATCGGCGAGCCTTTCGCGCAGATAAGGATCGGTCACCTGACCCATCCGTGCCCGCGCCTGTGACTGTTCCTTTTCAACCGCAGCTTCGGCGCTCAGACCGCGCGCGATGTCCTCTTCCATCCGGCGCATCCAGCCCTTGGAGTTCGCAAACATCCGGTAGGCTTCCAGCACCTGTAGTTGTTCGGTGTCGCCGTCCTTGGAAATCTCAAGCATCTTGTCGACGCCCACGCGCAGTTCCTCGACCGCTTCGGACAGACGTTCCCGCTCGCGGTGCGGGTCTTCGGCGATGGGGTTGGTGACGACCACGCGCGGCTCGTGCAGCCAGACGTGCCCTTCGGCGGACCCTTCCTGCGCCGGACCACCAGTCAACTGCACAGATTGTTGGTGGCGGGGTGACAGGGCGGCGCCTTCACCCACGAACGCGCCCAGCTCGGTCATTTCGGCAAGCACCATGGCGACCACTTCCAGCGCATAAACCTCGTCAGCCGAGTATTCACGCGCATCGCGGGATTGCACCACCAGAACGCCAAGCTTTTCGCCCAGGCGCTGGATCGGCACACCAAGGAAGGACGAAAACCGCTCTTCGCCCGTTTCAGGCATATAGCGGAAGCCCTTGGCCGAAGGCGCGTCGGGGGTGTTTACGATCTTGCCATATTTCGCGACACGACCCACAAGCCCCTCGCCCATGCGCATCCGGGTTTTGTGAACCGCCTCGGGAGACAGACCTTCGGTCGCGCAGAGTTCAAGTGTGTCTTCGTCTCGGAACAGGTAGATTGAGCACACCTCGGCCTGAATGCTGTCGGCAATCAGGTGGGTGATCCGGTCAAGACGTTCCTGACCGGCGGCTTCGCTCGCCATCTCTTCGCGCAGCCGCCCCAGCAGCTTGCGGGATTCTGTTTCGGTGCCGTCCGCCATGGCCCACCCAGATTAGTGTGTCAGGCGAGACCCTTGGCAGAAAATGCTCAGGCCGCCTTGTCCAGTTCAAAGGCATCATGCAGTGCCTGAACCGCAAGTTCCATGTATTTCCTGTCCACAAGCACGGAAATTTTGATCTCAGAGGTTGTAATAACCCTAATATTGATCCCCTCATCCGAGAGTATCTTGAACATTTTTGCCGCCACACCGGATTGCGACCGCATTCCGATCCCCACGACCGAGACCTTGCAGACGTCTTCATCTGCGACCAATTCAGCATAGTTCAGCTCACCTGCATCCTTGATCGCCAGCAGCGCCTTTTCCGCGCGTGCGACCTGATCGGTCGGACACGAGAACGTCATGTCCGTGCGCCCCTCGTCCGAGATGTTCTGAACGATCATGTCCACATTCACGCCCTCATCGCTGAGCGCGGTAAAGATGGTCGAGGCGATACCGGGACGGTCCGCCACCGATACGACGGTCATTTTGGCTTCGTCACGGGAATAGGCAACACCGGCCACAACATTGGATTCCATGATATCCTCCTCATCGACGACCAGCGTACCGGCCTCGTCGGATTGTTCTTCGAAACTTGAAAGAACGCGCAGTTTCACCTTATAGCGCATCGCCAGCTCGACCGAGCGGGTTTGCAGCACCTTGGCCCCCAGAGAGGCCAGTTCGAGCATCTCCTCGAACGATATCCGGTCCAGCTTGCGCGCTTTTTCACAGATACGCGGGTCGGTGGTATAGACGCCGTCCACATCGGTATAAATATCGCAGCGCTCGGCCCCAAACGCCGCGGCAAAGGCTACAGCGGTTGTGTCCGACCCACCCCGGCCCAGAGTGGTGATACGCCCTTCGGGGCTGATCCCCTGGAACCCGGCGACGACGGCGACCTTCATACCTTCATCAAATTTTTGGGTCAGATTCTCGGTCGGGATTTCCTCGATCCGGGCCTGACTGTGGGCGCTGGTGGTCATCAGCGGCACCTGCCAGCCCTGCCAGCTGCGCGCGGGGATATCCATTTCCTGCAGCGTCAGGGCCATCAGACCGGCGGTCACGTTTTCACCCGAAGACACAACCGCATCGTATTCGCGCGCATCAAACAGCGGAGAGGTCTCGTTCACCCAGCCAACCAACTCGTTGGTTTTACCCGACATGGCCGACACGATGACAATCACATCGTACCCCTTGGCCACTTCAACGCCGATGCGTTTCGCCGCGCGGCGGATGCGGTCAAGGTTGGCGACCGACGTGCCGCCGAATTTCATCACGAGTACGGGCATGGGGGCTAGTGTCTCCGCGCCTTGGAATTCAGGTTTCGTGCGTCTTATGTCAGGGGGACCCCAAGGGCAAGTGTTCAAAACCGTTTAGGTCCTTGCGTTGGATCGCTTTACATCGGATCACGGGGGTGTCAGCCTGCCAGCATCAGATTTCTCAAGAGGTTCTCCATGCCACGTTTAATCCTCGCTTTAGCTGTCCTTTCAACGCCCGCTCTGGCACAGGAAACCACGCTGGCCGGAACGGACGGCAAGAACTCTTTGGGCACCATCCCTTGCGCGACCGTCGCGGGCGACACCCTGCGCAGCTGCAACGCCGAGCTTAGGCGCCGTGATGATGGCGGTGCAACGCTGGCCGTAGGCATGGGGAATGGCGAGGTGCGCAACATCTATTTCACGGATGGTATCCCGGATTCGACCAATTCGACCGCCAAGCTCAGCTATGAAACGCGGGGCGATGTCATGGTCATTTTTGTTGAGCCGGGCGAAGTCTACGAGCTCCCCAAAGCCGCTTTGAGCAATTAGTAAGCGTGAGGCTGGCCGTCATGGGTCTCAAAACACCCCGAACTATCCAGAGACAGGGCTGCGAAACGGTCAACCAGACCATCCGCGGCCTCATCCACCGAGATAGCAGCCGCAGCACCGCCCATATCTGTCTGCACCCAACCCGGATGGTAGATCCCCACGGCGATCCCGTCGCCACGCAGGTCCGTGGCCAGGTTACGCCCCAGATTAAGCGCCGCTGCTTTTGACGCACGGTAGATGTAGCTATCGCCCGGCGCGCGCGTATGCGACGCCATTTGTGACGAAAGGATCGCGATTTTGCCCTGCGATGCGCGAAGATTGGGCAGCAGGGACTGAACAGTCAGGAAAACACCGGTCACATTGGCCGCAAAAGTCTGAGCCCACATCTCGGCGGGATAGCCATTAATGCCTTCCGTTTTGTCCAGATACACACCGGCATTGCAGATCAAAAGATCAACAGGCTGATCGCGCAATTGCGCAGTCATATCTGCATGGTGGCCGGTGTCGGTCACATCCAGCACGACCTCGGCGCTGCCATCCCGAGCCGTTCCTGTCACGTCATGGCCCTGCGCCCGATACCGGTCGGCAAGCGTTTTTCCGATCCCGCGATTGGCTCCGGTAATTACGATATGCATGATCAGTTCGTCTTACGGCTGGGCACGAAAGGAAGCGGCGCGACGGGCACCCCATCTTCGATCAGGGCTTTGGCCTCTTCCGGTTTTGCCTCGCCATAGATCGACCGCTCTGGTGCGTCCCCCAGATGCATTTTCCGGGCTTCGCTTGCAAAGTCCTTGCCGACATAGTCGGAGTTTTCTTCAACCTTGCGCCGCAACTCGCTCAATACCTGCTCAACATCCGGGGTTGGGCTGGCCATACTCACGGCTTCTTCTGATTGGACCGCCGTTTCGGACCGCGCCTCAACACTGCGGGCAGAACGGACGCGTGGGGTCATGATCGCCTTCTCAACCTGCGCATCACCGCACACAGCGCAGGTCACCATACCAACAGCAGCCAGCTTGTCGTAAGCCGAGGCCGACTGAAACCAGCTATCAAAGCTGTGCCCCTTGCTGCATTTCAAAGCGTATTGAATCATGGTCCGTCCAGAGTTCGATTGCCAAATAGATACTGACCCGCAAACCAATAGCAAGGCCCGTTGAACGCCGATCAGTGCGCAAACAGCGCAACCTTGCGTAACAACTCGGCGAGATCAAGAGATTGAACCCGAACAGCCGCCTTTTGCGGTAAAAGCCACGCGCGCTGACGTTCATGACATTCTGGATAGAGCAACTTCGTCGTACGGACCGAAAGTGGAAATACGTCTACCACGCATAACACCGGCCCTTTCTTGGGTCGGTTTTTGTGGTACGAAAATTGTCCGATCGCGTCGGGCGCACAATCCCCAATTACCCCCGCCTCTTCCCACGCTTCCTGACAGGCCGTGGCGGACGGTGACAACCCATCCATCAATCCACCCTTGGGTATGATCCATCGGCCTGACTTGCGCGTTGTCACAAGCAGGACTTCGGGGCCATTTTCCTGAATGCGATAGCACAAGGCAGCCGATTGCCTTTTAACCGGGACACGCCCGGTAAATTGCAGATTTTGCCTCCAAAGCCTGTGCTCGATCACGCTTTGCCGCCCGTCATCTGACCCCGTTTCCGCAAGCCCCTTTGCGTTTTGACGCTTATTTAGTAGGGCTTGGTGCGAACGCTACCACATGAAGCGTTTCATTCCAAGGACTTAGGAACATTTACATGCGGGCTGCCAGCCTGCGGATCAGATCATCATGCGGAATATCGGCATCCAGCGCCAACCGCCGCAAGCCAAAATGCACGCGCGCGATCTGTTGGTAATACCGGGTGTAGACAAAATTTGTCCCTCCGCCCGCAATCGCCCCCAGAACAGGGACAGACTGCGCGGCCAGCTTCTGCCCCAAGACAACGGACAGTTTCGGTGCAACGGCAGCGATCAACCGCTGCATCGCAGGCCCCGTCAGGGTCAGCCGCACCGAGAAAAACCCAAGATCCGCGCCATCGTCAAAGGATAACGGACCAGCAGCAGACAATACGCGGACACAGTCAAATTTCACTCCGTCCTCAGAAGGGTTGAACCCCTCTTGCGCGGCGGCCCCCTGAATGGCACGCAACAACATGGTGGTCGTCGCAGGCAACTCCATCAACGCGGTTGAGACGCCGCCAATTCCTCCGGCCGCACCCATCACCGTTGTCAGGGCCGTATTGACCCAGGGCCGCTGATCCGGCACGGCCCGGCGAGAGCTTTCTGCCGCATGCATGGCCATCCAAAGCGCCTGCTCGGTTGCCCCCGTCAAACCTTGCCTGACGGAATCCGGCAATTGCTCCAACAAGGATTCAGCCGAACCTCCGAGGCTGTTCAGCAACTTGATACCTGGCCCTCCGGCAGACCGATAGTGGCTGGCCAAGCGGTCAAGTTCAGCTTCGGCATCCAGTTTTTCGACAAGAACCACGTCCTGCATACGTTTCCTCCTGCCCTAAAAACATTGGAATTTACCTTTGCAAATTCAATAGCTCACCGCGTCCAACGTGTAACTGGACCGGTCACACCACGCCAAACACCCGGCTCCAATTCCGCGCCCAAAACGCGGTCAGGGTTGGTAGGAGGCGGCATCTCCACCCCATTCAGGCGCGAGAAGCCGAAGCGCGCATAATAGGGGGCATCTCCGACCAACATTACCCGCTGCCAGCCCTTGTCGCGCCCGGCCTGCAACCCCTCGTGGATCAGGAAACCACCAAGCCCCTCACCCTGATGGGTTGGGTGAACTGCGACCGGCCCTAACAGCAACGCGTCGTGACTTCCCACATGCACGGGCCAAAACCGGATCGCTCCTGCCAGAATACCCTGCGCGTCACGTGCCACCAAAGACAGTCCCGACACCGGCGGGACATCATCGCGCAGGCGATAGGACGACAGCGCCTCGCGGCCGGGCGCAAAACACAGGTCATATAGTGCCTCGACCTCCCACCAATCGTCCGGCTCTTCCGGCCTGATCCCGAATTGCTGCACGCCTGCCCTCTTTTCCTTGCTGGAATTTGGCCTAACACTTCGTTACGCCTTGGGCAAATGCTTGGAGACCATATGTTCTATCGCCCCGAAGACGGCCACGGCCTGCCTCACAACCCCTTCAATGCAATCATCACCCCCCGCCCCATCGGGTGGATTTCTTCACGGGATGTCGACGGGATAAACAACCTTGCTCCCTATTCGTTCTTTAACGGAGTCGCCTACACGCCCCCGCAGGTGATGTTCGCAACAACGGGTACAAAACAGGATCAGGATGGTGGAAAAGACAGCGTCGCGAATATCGAGGCGACGGGGTTCTTCTGCGTCAATGTAGTTGCCCATGCACACAAAGACGCAATGAACGCCAGTTCAGCCGGGCTCGCGAAACACGTTGACGAATTCGAGCACGCAGGACTTACACCGATAGAGTGCGAAACGATCCCCTGCGCCCGTGTTGCGGACGCGCCTGCGGCACTGGAATGCAAGCTCACCCAAATCGTGCAACTCCCCGGCGAAGCTAATCGCGTTGTGTTCGGAGAAGTTACCGGCATCCACCTGCGCGACGATTGTCTGAAAGACGGACTGTTTGATGTCACGACTTTCCAACCTCTGGCCCGGCTAGGATATCGGGACTATTCGGTGGTCACCGACCTATTCTCGTTGAATCGACCGGATGACTAAGCGCGCACAGAGGGGGCTCTGCCCCCGCCGCCCGTGCAGGGCGACTCCCCCGGGATATTTTTAGCCAGATGAAGCGGGGGATCCGTTCTTCATCTGGCCCCAAATATCCCGGAGCGCGAGGCAGAGCCTCGCAAAAAACTCAGTGGCCGCCCAGAATCCCCGTACGAACCGAATAGTCCACCGCGATTTCGTAATCCGGGTCATCGTCGCTATCGACCATCAGGTGGCCCGCTTTGTTCAGCAATTTGTGACAGTCGCGGCTGAGGTGGCGCAGCATAACGCGCTTGCCCGCCGCCTCGTATTTGGCTGCGATGTTTTCAATCGCCTGCAATGCAGACTGGTCAACGACCCGGCTTTCGGCAAAATCCACGATTACTGTTTCGGGATCATTTGGCACGTCAAACAATTCGACAAAGCCCTCGGACGACCCAAAGAAAAGCGGGCCTTGAATCTCATAGACCTTCGCGCCTTTTTCAGTTGCGGATTCCCGGGTGATGGCATGAATACGCTTCGCATTGTTCCACGCGTAAGCCAAAGCCGAAACAATGACACCAACGACCACGGCCACTGCCAGGTCCTCCATAACCGTCACAACGGTGACCAGGACGATGACGAATGCGTCCATCAAGGGCACCTTGCGCATGATATTGAACGAGTTCCACGCGAAGGTACCGATCACAACCATGAACATCACACCGACCAGCGCGGCAAGCGGGATCTGCTCAATCAGGGGTGAGGCGAACAGGATGAAGACCAATAGGAACAAAGCCGCAGCGATACCGGCAATGCGCGTGCGACCGCCGGATTTCACGTTGATCATCGACTGACCAATCATCGCGCAGCCGCCCATGCCGCCAAAAAAACCGGTGGCGACGTTCGCGACGCCCTGAGCGATACACTCCTGCGATGCGCCCCCGCGTTTTCCGGTTATTTCACCGACAAGGTTCAGGGTCAGCAGAGATTCGATCAGACCAATAGCCGCCAGAATGACAGCATAGGGCAGAATGATTTCAAATGTTTCCCAGTTCAGCGGAACCATCGGGATATGGAAGGGCGGCAGACCACCTTCGATCGAGGCAAGATCGCCTACGCGCGGAACATTCAGACCAAAACCGATCACCAGCGCGGCCACCACAACGATCCCCGCCAAAGGCGCGGGAACGACGCGGGTAATGCGTGGCATGATCCAGATCACCGCCATGGTCAGCGCCACAAGCCCCAACATGGTATAGAGTTGCAGACCCGAGAGCCACTCTCCGCCACCAACGCCATGGCCGGTGTTTTCCATTGTACCGGGCACCTTGAACTGGCCCAACTGCGCCAGAAAGATGACGATTGCCAGACCATTCACAAAGCCCAGCATGACCGGGTGCGGGACCAGTCGAATAAACCGGCCCCAGTGCATTGCCCCGGCGATCACCTGAAGAATGCCCATCAGGACCACCGTCGCGAACAGGTATTCCACCCCATGCTCGGCCACCAGCGCCACCATCACCACGGCCAGAGCACCCGTCGCACCTGAAATCATACCGGGGCGACCACCGATCAGCGCCGTGATCAAGCCCACCATAAAGGCCGCGTAAAGCCCCACCAGCGGGTGCACACCGGCGACGAAGGCGAATGCCACCGCTTCGGGAACCAGCGCAAGCGCCACAGTCAGGCCCGACAACAGCTCGATCCGCAAGCGCGAGGCCGTCAGCCCCTCATCCGGCACCCAACGCAAATCGGGTTTGGCAATTCGGGAGGCAAAGCTTGCCAGCATAGCTCGGGGCATCGGATGGTCCTGTCGGTCTGATCTGTTCGCGCGAAAGGGGTCTTCTACCCGGCATTGCCCCCCAAAGCCACCGCGCCAGGCGGGAGGCTGATATGCGCCAGGCGCATATCAGGTATCTCGCAAAGTCGTGAATTGAACAGTTAGACCGCGGCACGCACCTATGCGGCATGCGATGGTTGATCCTTTTCCTACTGGCCCCGGTCACTGTGCTTGCACAAGATCTGCAGGGCAACGACACCGCCAGCAACTGGCGAGTGACGCATTACGAATCCCATGGCGTTTGGAATTCGATCTGCGATGAGCGCGAGGAATACGGTGCCCTGAAACAGCGCTGCTACATCCGACGGGCCGAGGTCTTTTCCTATCGACCCAAATTCGGGGCGCAGTACATTTTCATCACCCCGGCCCCCGACGGCGTGGAAATCGAGTTTGGTATTGAACCGGGTACGCTGTTTTCGCCTTCGGGCTTTCGCATTGATCGAGAGCAGGACGTCGCTTGGCGCACGCGCAGGCCGGGCTGCCTAACCGGGCTTGGCTGCACGTTCAAAGGGCCGCGCGCAGATGAGATCATTCAGGCGATGCTGGAGGGCGATGCATATCGTTTTGTTTTTCGCGACCGGCACGGGCAGGCGCAGGACCTGACCTGGCCACTGCAAGAATTCGATGCTGCTTGGCAGGATTTTCAACACCAGGCGCAAGCCCGTAACCTGTTGACGTCACAGCATTAGGCATTCCCCCTTGTCAATCAGGACGACACGGCCCACAAATCCAAATGCAGCCACCTCAACCGGAGAATTCACGTGACCCAAACCAAGATTGCAGTCATTGGCGGATCAGGCATCTACGACATCGACGGGTTGGAGAACGCCGAATGGGTCACTGTTGAGACCCCCTGGGGTGAGCCTTCGGATCAAATCCTGACCGGCACACTGGATGGCGTGGGTATGGCGTTTCTGCCCCGCCATGGACGTGGCCATGTTCATTCGCCAACCGATGTGCCCTATCGCGCCAATATCGACGCGCTGAAACGTCTGGGGGTGACGGACGTGATCTCGGTTTCTGCATGCGGGTCGTTCCGAGAACATATGGCACCGGGTGATTTTGTGATCGTCGATCAGTTCATTGACCGGACCTTTGCGCGCGACAAGAGCTTTTTTGGCACCGGATGCGTCGCCCATGTCAGTGTTGCCCACCCGACTTGCCCGCGCCTGTCGGATGCGTGTGAAACGGCGGGCAAAGCCGCCGGTATCAATATCCATCGCGGCGGTACTTATCTTGCCATGGAAGGGCCGCAATTCTCGACCCTGGCAGAATCCCGGATGTATCGCGAACAATGGGGCTGCGATGTGATCGGCATGACCAACATGCCCGAAGCCAAACTCGCGCGCGAGGCCGAGCTTTGCTATGCCTCTATCGCGATGGTCACCGACTATGACAGTTGGCACCCCGACCATGGTGAAGTCGACGTGACGTCAATTATCGCAACGCTGACAGGCAATGCCGAGAAAGGCCGCGCCTTGGTCAAGGGTCTGCCGAACCTGCTGGGGGCCCAGCGCGCACCCTGCCCGCACGGATGTGACCGGGCGCTCGAATACGCCATCCTGACTGCGCCTGACAAACGCGACCCGGCCTTACTTGCCAAGCTGGATGCGGTTGCCGGGCGCGTTCTCTGACCCTTATTGCGCCAGTGTTTGCTGAACTTCATCCCACAGCCCGTGGGACCACAGGTCGTTATGGGTGCCGTCCGGGATAACGTGAAGCTGCGCGGTGTCGCCTGCCATGTCAGCCAATGCCTGACCGTGATGAAACGGGACCGTTTCATCTTCGGTTCCGTGAAAGATTAGAGTGGGCACGGTAACGCGGTCGATTAAGTCTCGGGTCGCGAACTGATCTTTCATCAAAAGAGAAACCGGAAGGAACGGATACCGTTCTGCGGCCACGTCGACGGTGGCGGTATATGGTGCCTCCAGCACCAAGAGTTGCGCGGTTGGACGCTGCTCTGCCACGGCTGCGGCGACGCCCGTGCCAAGGCTTTGGCCATGCAGCACGATTTCCGCGCCTTCGCCCACCAATTTATCGTATATCTGGATCGCGTCCGCTATCAGCGCTGGTTCGGACGGCTCGCCCTCGCTGCCGGGATAGCCGCGATAGCTGGGGGCGAGCAAACCAAAGCCGCTATTGAGAATTTCGCGCATGCGATCCGCGCGGTCCCCCAGATTTCCGGTCTGGCCATGAAAAAACAGGACCGTCGGTGCGCCTTCTGTTGCCGCAGGCGCGCTCCACGCTGTCAGGACAGCGCCGTCTGCCATCGGGAGTGAGACCACATTAACATCGGCCAAACCCACTGCGCGGGGCTCTGGCAGGTCTCCGTCCGGCTTGAACAGCAGAGATTGCTGGTTGAGGTACATATACCCAACAATGCCAGCGTAAGCGGCCGCACCTAGGACGGCCGCCAAGATCAGAACGCTTTTGATTCTTGCGGACTTACCCTCGCGCTTGAACACAGGTGCGGTTTCAGTATGCGTATCTGTCATTGCTCTCCTCCCGGTTATGTGCCGGATGTTCTAAGTCTGGGGAACCTGGCGCGCGTTTCAAGGTTCCGGCGCGCAGCTTAATGCAATCTTTAGACTGTTGCCGATGCGCCAGACACCCCGCCAATTCGCCGTCAAACCATTGAAACCATGCGCTTGACCTCCCGATTTGTTTACTGACCACGGCCCCAGTTGCGCCACAAAGGTGCAGCAGGTAGGGGCAGTTGAAGCAAGGACAGATATGAAACGACTTGAGGCATTGGACGCCGCTCGCTTTCTGGCATTTTGCGGCATGGTTTTGGTGAATTTCCGTATCGCCGCGCAGGTTGCGCCCGGCAATGGCTGGGCAACCGCCTTTGTCGATGCGCTGGAAGGACGCGCGGCTGCGCTGTTCGTCATTCTGGCCGGGATCGGCGTGGGCCTGTCCAGCGTTCCGGCTTCGATCCTGCTGCGGCGCGCAGCGTTTCTGTTTGTGCTGGGCCTGATCAACATGACCGTGTTCGATGCCGATATCCTGCATTTCTACGCGCTGTATTTCGTGGTCGGCGCTGCGTTTCTAACCTCAACAACGCGCGGCCTCTGGGCAGGCGCGTTTGCTGTCGTCGGACTGGCAATCGTGGCCAACCTCGTCTTCGACTACGACCGCGGTTGGGACTGGGCCACGCTGACCTATCCAGACCTTTGGACCGTACCGGGTTTCCTGCGCAACGCAGCGTTCAACGGCTGGCACCCCGTTCTTCCATGGCCGCTTTCCTGTTGATCGGAATGGCAATTGGTCGGTCAAGGCTGAACACAATCTGCGTTCAACATCGTCTGATCATGTGGGGATTTGGCGCGACGGTACTGGCCGCGTTCCCTCAGATGCTAGTGTCTGACCCCGAACTGGCAGCCTATCTGGGGACCGAGTCGATTCCACCGGGCCCATTTTACATCCTCGCAGGAAGTGGCACGGCCTGCATGGTGATCGGGCTGATGCTGAAGCTCTGGCCATGGATTGACAGATCCGATCTCGCCCCTGCCCTGACCGCGCCCGGACGGATGAGCCTGACGCTCTATATGGCGCATATCCTGATTGGGATGGGCATTCTGGAGGAAACCGGGCTGTTGGACGGCTCGTTTTCCGCGCCGCAAATCGTAATTTATGCGCTTGGATTTTGCGCCGTGTCTTCGGGTTTTGCGGTGATGTGGCTGCGGAAACTAAAACGCGGCCCGCTTGAAGCACTGATGCGCCGAGTCACCGACCCTCGCAGGGCTTGACCTTCGCGCTTGGGCAAGGCTTGGTGTGACGACTGTCCCGAAAGGAACCTCCATGTCGCTAGAGCTATGGCTGGCGTTTGTCGCCGCATCAACGGCCCTGTTGCTGATCCCCGGCCCGACTGTTCTGCTGGTTCTCAGCTACGCCCTGTCCAAGGGCCGCAGCGTCGCCGTCGCATCAGCCACAGGTGTGGCGCTGGGGGATCTTGTGGCAATGACGGCCTCATTGCTTGGGCTGGGCGCACTGGTTCTGGCGTCAGCTACGTTGTTTTCTGTGCTGAAATGGGTTGGTGCGGCCTATCTTGTCTGGCTGGGCATCAAACTGCTGCGCAGCGCCCCATCCGGCGGACTGGAAACCGTGGAATCCGGAAAGGATGTCACAGCGCGCAGCGTGTTCGGTCATGCCGCCGCCGTCACCGCCCTGAACCCCAAATCCATCGCATTCTTTATTGCCTTCGTGCCGCAGTTTCTGCGCCCGTCCGAGCCTTTGGGACCTCAGTTTGCTATTCTGATCGCGACCTTTGTGGGCTTGGCCTGGCTGAATGCACTGGCCTATGCGCTGCTGGCCGATCGGTTGCGCGTTACGATCGGGCGCGCGGGCGTGATCACCGCACTCACACGTTTCGGCGGATTGACCCTGATCGGTATGGGTGTAGCAACTGCGGTCTTGCGCCGCCCGGCCTGACCCGTCAGTCGCTGGCATTTTCTTTCATGAAACCGCGAATGAACCGTCGGATTTCCCGTGCGGCCGACGTGTCCAATTCCTTGCACAACTCGACAAAAGCGTCGCGTTCATCCTTATCCAGACGCAAGACCAACTGACTGTTTTTCTTGGTAGAACCTTTGCCGTCTTTCTTTCCCACGCGCCTTACCCCCATCAAACCCTTGATTCTCTGAGCAATGCATTGTATATACATAGCATAGAGGATGTAGTTATCGAGCACCTAACAATAAAATAGGATTATGGCAATGAACCTTCACGCAGCTCAGGCATTTCTGTTGCGAGATCAGCGTAACTGGCGCAAACCTCACCTCTCGTGGCTGCCTGCCGCATTGTATCGTTATTACGGCTTGCCAAACTCGGTTTCGAAGCACCGCAAGTAAGGCGACGGCAATCTTTTCTTGCATGACCGATGCCAATGGGCGAAACAGCCCAGCGTGTTTTCACGCCAAAGGGGTTGGGCATGTCCAGAAACAAGTCGGTCAAGGATTACATCCGAACAATCGTTGATTTCCCGCATGAAGGGATCATGTTCCGGGATGTCACGACGTTGTTCGCTGACCCTCGCGGGTTCCGCATGGCCATTGACCAGATGCTGCACCCCTATGCAGGCGAACAGATCGACAAGGTTGTCGGGCTTGAGGCGCGCGGCTTCATTCTGGGTGGGGCAATCGCGCACCAACTCAGCGTAGGCTTTGTACCGATCCGCAAAAAGGGCAAGCTGCCGGGAACCACAATCAGCCAGGACTATAAGCTGGAATACGGCGAGGCGATTGTCGAAATCCACGATGATGCCATCCAGCCCGGCGAAAAGATCCTGGTTGTCGACGATCTTCTGGCAACCGGCGGAACCGCCGCGGCCGGTATCAAACTGATCGAGCGGTTGGGGGGCGAGATCGTGTCCTGCTCGTTCATCATCGACCTTCCCGAATTGGGTGGTCGCAAAGTGCTGGAAGAAATGGGCATGGATGTGCACGTTCTTTGCGAATTCGAAGGGCTTTGACGGCCTGTCGATCACAAAATCGTGAGTGGAAATTCCAGGTCCGGCTGGCTTAGCGCCTGCCTGCACAAGATCAACCCGACGCGATAGACATATTCAATGATCCTGTTTCGTGGATCCCCCGTACCCCCGTTGATGCCGCTGAAGGCATGCCAACAAGGGAAAGTCTATCATGTTTCGCAAACTCGCAATCGCCGGCGCAGCAAGCCTGTTCGTTTCTTCAACCGCGTTCGCGGATGGCCACTCGAAAGACATTGTCGACACCGCAGTCGGGGCCGGCAGCTTTGAAACACTGGTCGCGGCGGTACAGGCGGCTGAACTCGTGGATACGCTGAAGGGCGAAGGTCCGTTCACAGTATTTGCCCCAACAGACGAAGCTTTCGCAGCTCTGCCCGAGGGCACGGTCGAAACCCTGCTCAAACCCGAGAACAAAGACCAGTTGGTTGCCATCCTCACCTACCACGTGGTTCCCGGCAAAGTCATGTCAGGGGATCTGTCGGACGACATGAAGGCCGCCACCGTACAGGGCGGAGAGGTGACGATCGACCTGGACAACGGCGTGATGATCAATGACGCGTCGGTCGTTCAGGCGGATATCGAAACGTCGAACGGCGTGATCCATGTGATCGACAAGGTCATTCTGCCCGACTCGTAATTACCATTTAGCGGTCCGGGTAATTCCGGGCCGCGCTTACGCTTTCAGGACCGCACCGGGATTCATGATCCCCTTCGGATCAAGCGCCGCTTTGATGGCCCGCATCGCGTCCAGCTTGACCGGATCCCCGTATCTTTCCAGATCGTCCACTTTCAGACGTCCTACGCCATGTTCCGCACTCACGGACCCTCCGAACGCGTGCACAAGGTCATGGACAGCGCGTTTGATTTCCATCCGCACCCCGTCAAATTCGGAACGGTCACTTCCCGGTGGTGGAAACACGTTGTAATGCAGGTTTCCGTCGCCCAGATGCCCAAAACAGTTGATGCGAAAGCGACCAATCTTTTCGATCACACCCGCGCCCCTGCGAATGAACTCCGGTATCAAAGAGATCGGGACCGAGATATCGTGGCTGGACACTGACCCGATCAACCTGTTGGCCTCGGGGATATGTTCGCGAACGGACCACAGGTCCATGCGCTGCGCTTCACTCTGCGCGATCACCGCATCCATTACCAGATTTCGCGCATCCGCCTCTTCATAGAGCGTTTCAAGCGCATCCATTGGCGACTGCCCGGCGGACAACCCAATCTCGATCAAAACAGACCATTCAGGATGCGCGGCGAAAGGCTGGCGTATGTCGGGCAAAACCTCGGACAGGAATAGCAAACCCTGGCGGTGGATCAACTCAAACGCGCTGACGCTGTCGCCTATCTGGTCACGGGCCAAGGCCAGCAGATCAATAGCCGCTTCGGGTGAGGCCACCTGCACCATCGCGGTTCCGGTGGCTTCCGGACGTGGAAACAGCTTGAGCGACGCGGCCGTGATAATCCCCAGCGTTCCCTCGGCCCCGATCAGCAGATTGCGCAGGTCGTAGCCGGTGTTATCTTTCCGCAGACGGCTTAGGCCATTCCAAATCTCACCGTTTGGCAAAACGGCTTCCAGGCCTAGGCACAGATCACGCGCGTTTCCATAGCGCAGCACATTGACTCCGCCTGCATTGGTCGCAAGGTTCCCGCCGATCCTGCAAGATCCCTGTGCTGCCAGCGACAGCGGAAAAACCCGGTTCTCCTCTTGCGCGGCCAACTGGACATCTGCCAGGACCGCACCCGCCTCGGCAATCATCAGGTTTTCGGAAGGGTAGATGGCGCGGATGGCCGACATCCGCTCCAGCGAAATAACGAGCGGCGCCGGACCGTCCGGTATGATCTGACCTCCGACTAGCCCTGTACCGCCACCATATGGGACGACCGGTACAGACGCCTCCGATGCCAACCGGACCAGAGTCGAGACGTCCTGAACAGAGCGCGGCAGCGCCAAAAGCCCGGCCTGACCGTGAAACCGGCGGCGTGGTTCCTCGACATACCGTTCAGACACAGGTCGCAGAACATCACCATCCAAAGCGGCGTGAATGCTTTGGGCAAAGGTTTCATCTGCCGGGTTCAATCTCATACCCTTTCCATGCCCAAGCTGCGCCTGCGCCACAAGCCTTATTCCAGCTCGATCAGGTATTGCGGCTCCAGAACAACAACCGTTGGCCGGTCAGGAAGTGTTTTCAAAGACACCGTAAGCTCCGAAACCCCGTCGCGCTGCACGGGGAATTCATCGCGGATATCGACCAGAAACCGATCCAGCGAAAAGCCCGAAAACCAGTGCATCGGAATAATAACCGAGCTTTTCAACCGTTTCAGCACCTCGATCATGTCCGGCAATGGCATAGTCGTGCCCCCATCCACGGCGGCCATCACCACATCCAAACGGCCCAAGGCCGCGAATTGTTCATCTGACGGGACGTGATGCAGGTGACCCAGATGCCCGATGCACAGCCCTTCAACCTCAAACACGAAAATGGAATTGCCACGCTCTTCGACACCACTATAGGCCGAACGGATGTCGGTTGAGACATTGCGCACCAGCATCTCACCCAGATCGAGGTAATGGTCGATACCTTGCCCGAACTCTCCCCACCCCGGCAGGACATGCGGAATGGCCGGATCGGGATGAGCGGTCCAGTGGGTGCTATGAGCATGATTCATGGTGACGATGTCAGGTATCAGATCCGCACTGCCGATAAAGCCTGTGAAATCCGTCACCGCGTTCAACCCGCCCCGCGTCTGGATCAGGAAAGAGGCATGCGCAACGTAACTGATCCGAATCGAAAACTGGGGAACCGGGTCCTGCCACGACGCTTTGTGGAGGAATTCAATCCCCGGCGTCGCATCGGCGATGGCAATACAGTGGCTGGGTCGCCGCTCCTGCGCCGCTGCCCCACCCGAAATCACCAACACTGCCGCCGCTACTATCCAACGCATGACCTGATTGTAGCGCAAGCGCTCCCCAAGTCATGCCCCTTGTTCATCTGGCCAAAAATATCCCGGGGGAGTCGCGCAGCGACGGGGGCAGCGCCCCCTACCCCGCGTCCGTCTTGCCGCGCCGATCCGACCGCAGGCACGCATACAGAACATGCGTCCGCCAGCGACCGTTGATCTGCAAATAGGACTGCGCCACGCCCTCATATTTGAAGGCCGATCGCTCCAACAACCCGCGCGAAGGCTTGTTCTCGGGCAGGCAGGCCGCCTCGATCCGGCTCAGATCAAGCCGGGTGAACGCATGGTGTACGACCGCGCCAATCGCCTCGCGCATATAGCCATTGCGCGCATAGGCCTGCCCGGTCCAATAGCCCAGCGTTCCCGCCTGCGCAGGCCCTCGGCGGATGTTGTCCAGCGTGATCGCCCCCACCAACACATCATCTTCGCGCCGGAACAGAAACAACGGGATCGCCGTCCCACTCGCGACCGAACGCTGCGCCCAATAGACCCGGTTGGTGAACGATTTGCGGCTCAGGTGATCCTTGGCCCAGATCGGCTCCCACGGCGTCAGAAACTCTTTCGAGGCCCTCCGCAGCGCCGCCCAATCGTTGAAATCGGAATGGACCGGCGGGCGCAGACTAAGACGCGCTGTCTCGAGTTTCAGCTTGCGTCGGCCCAACAGCATCACGCCGCACGCCTCTCCTGCAATTCTGCCAGTGATGGCGCGCCGGATACCGGGCCATACAAGGCCAGCGCCGCCGGAGCACTGATCGCGAGGCGTTCGGCAAAGTCACGTACGTCAGCGGTGCTTACGGCGTCGATCTTGGCGATTGTTTCTTCAAGCGGCGGCACGTTGTCCCAAATCTGAACCAACCGCGCCAATCGCTCGGCCCGGTTCGACGGGCTTTCAAGCCCCATCAACATCCCGGCTTTCATCTGGGCGCGGGCGCGGGCGACTTCCTCGGGGTTCATGTCATCGGCGGCCCGCTTCATCTCGTCGATGGTGATGGTCGCCAGTTCGCCGACCTGATCTGCCGACGTTCCGGCATAAATCGTCGTGGTGCCTGTATCGGCATAAGCTCCGGTCTGCGCGAAAATCGTGTAGCACAGGCCGCGTGTCTCGCGAACCTCCTGAAACAGGCGCGAGGACATGCCACCCCCCAGCGCGGTCGAGTAAATCTGCGCGGTATAGATCGCATCATCCCGGTAGCCGGGGCTTTCAAAGGCCAGCGCGAAATGTGCTTGCTCCAGATCTTTTTGCTGTCGGGCTTCCCCACCGGTGAACCGGGCAGCCTCGGGGATCAACCCCTTGCGCGGTTGCAGATGGCCGAACATCTCTTCAGCCATTTTCATCAACGCGTCATGATCCACCGCACCAGCGGCCGACAAGATCATCTGTTCGGGGCCATAGTGTTCGGCCACGAAACCAGACAGATCCTCGCGCGAGAAGGAACTCACGCGCTCGGTCGGTCCCAGAATCGTGCGGCCCAGCGGCTGATCATGATAGCTCTGCTCTTGCAACCAATCAAAGATCACATCGTCGGGCGTGTCATAGGCCTGACCGATCTCCTGCAGGATCACGCCGCGCTCAACCTCGATCTCGCGCGGGTCGAAGATGGGGTTCAGAACGATATCGCCGATCACATCCATCGCCAACGCCACGTCGTCTTTCAAAACGCGCGCGTAATAGGCCGTCACCTCGCGCGAGGTATAGGCGTTGATATAGCCGCCCACGTCTTCGATCGCCTCGGCGATTTGCAGAGCGGACCGCCGCTCGGTTCCCTTGAACGCCATATGCTCAAGGAAATGCGCGATGCCGTTCTGTTCGATCCGTTCATGCCGCCCACCGGCGGTCACCCAGATGCCGATGGCCGCAGATTGCAGCCCCGGCATATGTTCACTGACGATCCGAAATCCGTTCTTCAGCTGGTCTTGTCTGACAGTCACTCGGCGATATGCCCTTTGATATGTTCCTCGAGGGCACCCAGATCATTGGCAATCCGCGTCACCCGTTCCGGACGTTCATACAGATCAGACATGCGGGATGGAAGAGGCGGATGTTCCCCGCTCGCCTTCTCGACCGCAGCCGGGAACTTCGCCGGGTGTGCGGTGGCCAATGTGATCATGGGAACCGCCACCGCGCGCTGCTCTTCGGCAACCTTGATACCCACGGCGGTGTGCGGGCAGACCAGTTCCGCACTATGATCCAGCGTGTGCTTGATCGTCGCCAGCGTTTCATCCTCGGACACGCGGCCCGAGTCGAAGCTCTCGCGCAGCGCTTCCATTGCGCCCTGGCTGACGTTGAAGCCGCCAGTCTTCAGTTCATCCATCAACTGAGCGACGGCGCTGCCATCCTCGCCATAGGCATAATACAGCGCCCGTTCAAAGTTCGAGCTGACCTGAATATCCATCGATGGGCTGATCGAGGGGATGGTCTCTCCCTTGAAATACCCGTCACCCGACAGACAGCGGTGCAGGATGTCATTCTGGTTGGTTGCGACGACCAGACGGTCAATCGGCAGACCCATGCGCTTGGCCAGATAGCCCGCAAAGATGTCGCCGAAATTGCCGGTGGGCACCGTGAAACTGACCTTGCGATGCGGCGCACCGAGGCTGACGGCAGCCGAGAAATAGTAGACGATTTGCGCCAACACCCGCGCGAAATTGATCGAATTCACTCCGGCCAGCTTCACCCCGTCGCGGAAGTCGAAATCGTTGAACATATCCTTCAGTGCGGCCTGGCAATCGTCGAAGTCGCCATCGACGGCCAGCGCATGCACATTGCTGTCGGCGGGCGTCGTCATCTGCCGGCGCTGCACCTCGGACACGCGACCATGGGGGAACAGGATGAACACATCCACTGCGTCCAGCCCCCGGAACGCCTCAATCGCGGCCGAGCCGGTGTCACCACTGGTCGCGCCCACGATGGTCACACGGTCATTGCGCCGTTTCAGGGCCACCTGAAACAGCTGGCCAATCAACTGCATGGCGAAGTCCTTGAAGGCCAGCGTCGGGCCGTGGAACAGTTCCAGCAGGAAATGGTTCTCGTTCAACTGTTTCAGCGGCGCGCGGGCGTCATGGCCAAAGCCTTCATAAGCGCGGGCGATGATCTCCTTGAACTCCTGTTCCGAGAACGAGCCGCTGACATAGGGCCACATCACGCGGAACGCGATCTCTTCATAGGTCAGACCGGCCAGCGCAGCGATCTCATCATGGCTCATCACCGGGATCTCGGCAGGCAGGTACAGGCCGCCATCGCGGGCCAATCCAGTCAGCATCGCCTCTTCAAAGGTCAGTTCGGGCGCTTGGCCACGGGTCGAGATGTATTTCATTGCTCTTCACTCTTTGCAGGGGCGCGGTTGCGCCACAGGAAATAACCGGTCATCGCGGCCCAGACCAGAGCCAGACCAAACCATGTGATTGCATATTGCAGATGATCGTTCGGGATGCCCGCCGTATCCACTGGCAAGGGCGTTATGCCGGGATCGGTTTCCGATCGGGCGATCAGCAGGATCGGCTCGGACCCAAGCGCGGCGGCCAGATTGGGCACGTCCCGCGCGAACCAGATATTGGCGTCGATATCGGCTTCGGGCGTATAGCTGTCAATCTCATCCGGCCAGTGCAGGTTGCCGGTCACGGTCATCGGACCGATCAGACGTTCAGCCTGTTTCGCCGTGGTCGGCACAAAACCGCGATCCACCAGAATAGTCCGGTCCTGCGTGCTGAAGGATTGTATAATCCTATACCCCGCCCCGACCTGCTTGACCGAGACCAGAACGTGGATTTCCCCCGGCTCCATATCGCCCGAAATCGTAACCGGCAGGTATTTGTCCACGTCCTTGGATACGCTCGTCGGCAGGTCTACGGGGTCAGCGGCAATGCGTGCGTCGATCTCGGCCAGTACGCCTTCTTTCCACGTCAGACGTTGCACCTGCCAAACACCCAGCGAGATCAGCACGCCCAGACCGGCGACACCAAAGATCAGCAGGAACAAAATGCGGCGCATGGCGGGGTCGAGACCTTGTTGCAGAAACCGGCGTCTTGTTAAGGGCAGCGCGATCCCGATTGCAACCACGCAATTGTATGGGGCGCAATCTTGCGCCCAAATAGAGAAAAAGCCGCCCCGACGGGCGGCTTTTGCAATTGGATCACCTGACCGGCGTCACATCAGCGGGGCTTGTCCCCAGATGTAGACGGCGAAGAACAGGAACAGCCAGACAACGTCAACGAAGTGCCAGTACCAGGCGGCTGCCTCGAAACCCACATGTTTCTCGGGCGTGAAATCTCCGCGCAGAGCACGGATCAGACAGACCGTCAGGAAGATCGTCCCGATGATCACATGCGCGCCATGGAACCCAGTTGCCATGAAGAAGTTCGAGTAGAACTGATCGCCGCCAAATTCCCAGCCTTCATGGGCCAGCAGCTCGTAGTATTCAAACGCCTGCAGGAAGGTAAATGCGATACCGAGGACAATGCCGATCGCCAGGCCATTGATCAAAGCCTTGCGATCATTGTCATGGACCAGTGCATGGTGCGCCCAGGTAATCGCACAACCCGACAGCAACAGGACCAGAGTGTTGATCAGCGGCAGGTGGAACGGGTCAACCGCGTGGATATCCGGCTGGATGTATTCGGTGCCCGCATAGTCGTACATCGGGTACATGCGATGTTTGAAGAACGACCAGAACCAGGCAAAGAAGAACATCACCTCAGACATCACGAACAGGATGAAGCCATAGCGCAGGCCGATGCGTACAACCGGCGTGTGATCCCCGGCGCGGCTTTCGGCCACTACTTCGGACCACCAGGCGAACATGGTGTAAAGAACGGCGACCAGACCCATCCAGAACATGAACGACGTAATGCCGTGCATCCACAGGACGGCTCCGAACAGCATCACAAAACCACCGATCGCGCCGATCAGCGGCCAGATCGACGGGGCCAGAATGTGATAATCATGGTTTTTAGCGTGTGCCATCAGCGTCCCTCACCTAAAGGCATTAGTTCGTTGTTGTATCAGCCTGCGCATCGAGGGCGGCATAGCCCTCGGGCAGGTCAATTTCGTAGAATGTATACGACAGAGTGATCGTATGCACATATTTCGCTTCCAGATCCTCGACCATTTCAGGGTCGACGAAAAAGCTTACCGGCATCTGAACCCGCTCGCCGGGTTCAAGCACCTGTTCTTCAAAGCAGAAACAGGCGATTTTCTGGAAATACCCGCCCGCGGAATAAGGCGCGACATTGTAAGATGCCTGCCCCGCAATCGGACGGTCGGTCGGGTTGTAAGCCTCATAAAAGGCCAGACCTGTCTCGCCGATGCGCACTTCCATCTCGCGCTCGACAGGCTTGAACTCCCACGCCATACCTTTGGCTTTGGACGCATCAAAGCGGACGGTGACGGTGCGGTCCAGAATGTCCTCAGGCGCGGCCTCGGCCACACCGGTCGTGCCGCCAAACCCTGTGACCCGACAGAACCAGTCATAAAACGGCACCGCAGCCCATGCGAGGCTGCCCATCAGGATCACCACGCCAACGGTCTGCGCGACAGTTTTCTGAGGACCCGACAACGCCATCAGTTCTGCACCTCTTGCGTTGCCATATTGAAATCGGTGCCCGAGACTTTGACGATTGTCAGGCCAAAGATGATCACGATGAACGCGGCCAGGGTCAGGCCAACCCCCAGATTGCGGCTGAACCGACGTTGATGCAGCTCGTGGCTTTTGCGCAGGCTCATGACCAGCCTCCCAGACCATAGGGTCTCAGCAACGCCTCGACCAGAATCGCGCCGAAATGCAGGAACAGATACAGCAGAGACAGCTTGAAGAACGACCGCTCGACCTTGAAGTTGTCGGCTTCCGAGTCGTCCTCGGTCCGGCGCGAGATCTGCCATGCGCCGCGCAGGAACAGCGCGTTCATCACAACGGCCACAGTCAGATAGATCGGACCACCAATGCCCGAAAACGCCGTGCCAACGGCCAGCGTCGCCAGAAGCGCGGTATAGATCAGAATATGCCAGCGGGTTGCACGACGGCCATGCGTCACGGTCAGCATCGGCACGCCAGCATCGTCATAGTCCGAGCGCATGAACAACGCCAAGGCCCAGAAGTGCGGCGGCGTCCACATGAAGGTCAGCGCGAACATCAGCCACGGCTCGATCGACATCGACCCCGTGGCCGCGACCCAGCCGATCACCGGCGGAAATGCCCCTGCCGCACCGCCAATCACGATGTTCTGCGGGGTCAAGCGTTTCAGCCACATCGTGTAGACGACGACATAGAAGAAGATGGTGAAGGCTAGGAACGCGCCCGCAAACCAGTTGGTCGCCAGCCCCAGCATGATCACCGACAGGCCCGACAGCGCCAGTCCCAACGACAGCGCCTCGCCTTCTTGCACTTTACCCGCCGGAATCGGTCGACCCTTGGTGCGCTTCATAACCCGATCAATATCCGCATCCCACCACATATTCAGAGCGCCGGACGCGCCGCCGCCGATGGCGATGAAGAGGATTGCGCAAAAGCCGACAAAAGGATGCACCGGTACCGGCGCGGCCAGAAGCCCCACCAAAGCCGTGAACACGACCAGTGACATCACGCGCGGCTTCAGCAGGGCGAAGTAATCGCCAAAGCTGGCCTCGTCCGCGTGCGCCGTGGCGGTCACTTGGCTGGCATTGATGCTTGCGTCGCTCATGTCCGGTCCTTTGGGGGCAAAAGCTGCGCGATCACCGCGCAGCCTGCGTGTTTCAACCTAGGCCGCCTGCGGCTTAGTTCGAGGCAACCTGATACGAGGCTGGCTGACCCGCATACTCTTCCAGAGCACCCTGCAGCCATTCCTCATAGGCTTCTTCGCTGACCACTTTAACGGTGATCGGCATATAGGCGTGATCCTTGCCGCACAGCTCCGAACACTGTCCGAAATAGACGCCTTCCTTGTCGGCCTGGAACCAAAGCTCAGCCAAACGACCGGGCACACCGTCCTGCTTCACGCCAAAGGACGGGATGGTCCACGAGTGGATCACGTCAGACGCGGTGACCTGCATAACGACAATCTTGCCAACCGGAACAACGACGGCAGTGTCCGTGGCCAGCAGCCACTCGTCTTCGCCGTAACCGGCATCTGCGAGCTTGGCGCGCATTGCATCGTCCAGAACGAACGGTGTGACATCGGCGTCAGCCGGGCGCGCACCCTCGTCCAAAGTGGCCGGATGGCCCAGCAGATAGCTGTCGAAAGCAAAGTCGTGATCAACGTATTCGTAGGTCCAGTACCACTGGTTGCCGACAACCTTGATAACCACATCCCCTTCGGGAATTTCCTGCTGCTTGAACAGAACCGGCAGCGAGAACGCACCGATGAAGACCAGAATCAGGATCGGGCCCAAGGTCCACGCAATCTCGACCGGTGTGTAGTGAGAGAATCGCGCTGGCGTCGGGTTTACGCGGCCATTGTAGCGCACGATGCAGTAGATCAGCAGTCCGGCGACGAACAGGCAGATGGCGGTGATGATCACCAAAATCATTCCGTCCAGCCGATGAATCCCCTCGGCCAGGCTGGTGGCTGCGGGTTGGAAACCCATGCCGCCATCGACCGGCTTGCCAATTATTTCAAGCTCCTGAGCCATGGCGGGAAGGCTGGAGAGGGCTGTCATGAGCCCCGAAAGCATCAAAGCATTCTTCATTTTCTGTCCTGATCGTTTGATCTTTGCGTCCCTGGCGAAAAGGTGTGAATCGGTCGCACCTCTCCCGTTGTCTTTGGCAGCGTTAAAAACCATATTCCGGGTGGTAGATAAAGCAAAATGCTTGCGTCAAACAGACGCTATTTTTGATCTGGATCAAACTCGAAAGGTCCCACCCATGCCGAATGACCCGTTTCGCCCCTTCGAAAGCGCTCTTCCCCACGACGAAGCGCTTGCGGTTTTGCAATCTGCCACCGCCGGGGCCGAGGACGGAGAGTTGTTTGTTGAACGCCGAAAGTCCGAAGCTCTGGTCTTTGACGACGGGCGTTTGCGCACTGCGTCTTATGATGCCTCCGAAGGGTTCGGCCTGCGCGCGGTTCAGGGTGAGGTTGCGGGCTATGCACATTCCACCGACGTCTCGATACCGGCGCTGAAACGTGCTGCAGAGACAACGCGACTGGCCGTGGGCGATGGCGGCGGCACCTTGGCCGAAGCGCCACGCGCCACCAATACACGCCTTTACACGGACGAAGATCCGATCGAATCCGCCAGCTTCCCGGTCAAGATCGAGACCCTGCGCGAGATTGATGCCTTCGCCCGCGATCTTGATCCCCGCGTCGTGCAAGTCAGTGCAACAATCGCCGCTGCGGTGCAGGAGGTCGAGATTCTGCGGCCCGACGGCGGCATCGTGCGCGATGTGCGCCCGATGACGCGCCTGAATATCTCGGTGATCGTCGAGCAGAATGGCCGGCGCGAAAGCGGCTCGGCGGGCGGGGGCGGTCGTGTCGGTCTGGACGGGCTGATCGACCCTGCCGACTGGCAGGACAAGGCGCAAGAGGCGCTGCGGATCGCGCTGGTCAACCTTGAAGCCATCCCTGCCCCTGCGGGCGTGATGGAGGTCGCGCTTGGCCCCGGCTGGCCCGGCATTCTTCTGCACGAGGCCATCGGACACGGGCTGGAGGGCGATTTCAACCGCAAGGGCAGCTCTGCCTTTGCCGGGCTGATGGGTCAGCAGATCGCCTCCAAGGGCGTGACTGTGGTGGATGACGGCACAATTCCGGACCGGCGCGGCTCAATCTCGGTCGATGACGAGGGCACGCCAAGCTCGCGAACGGTTCTGATCGAAGACGGCATCCTGACCGGATACATGCAGGACCGTCAGAATGCGCGTCTGATGGGGGTTGCGCCAACGGGGAATGGCCGCCGTCAAAGCTATGCCCATAAACCTATGCCGCGTATGACCAACACCGTCATGCTGGGCGGAGAGTCCGATCCCGCCTCGCTGGTGGCCGATATCAAGGACGGTATCTGGGCCGTCGGCTTCGGTGGCGGTCAGGTGGACATCACCAACGGCAAATTCGTGTTTTCCTGCACCGAGGCCTACCGGGTCGAAAACGGTAAGATCGGTGCGCCGGTCAAAGGCGCAACTTTGATTGGCGACGGCCCGTCTGCCCTGAACCGGATTCGGGGGCTAGGCAACGACATGGCGCTGGACCCCGGCATGGGCACTTGCGGCAAGGACGGCCAATGGGTGCCTGTCGGTGTCGGCCAACCGACTGTTCTGATGGACGGTCTGACTGTCGGCGGATCAGCAGCGTAAGTAAGAATCGCGACATTTTTCTTGGGGCGCAGGGTTAACACTGCGCCCCAAGATTTGCATGCGGGGGCGCGTGACGCTCATCGCACGTTGGCAGAACACGTGAAATTTCCTTATATTTTTCAGGCGCTTGTGAAAAATTCCAAATTCAATTCGCAAAAATACCGGAAAAATTTGAACGGATTCAGAAGCTGTTAACCCCTGTAGCCGTAAACCAGTTCTGCAATCAGGCGGAGCAACGGATGACCGAGGAGCAGTTTTCTTCCAATCACCCCACACTCCCACCCACCACGGAAGAGGATCGGTTTTCCTGGCTTCGTCTGTTGCGCTCGCGCAAGGTCGGTCCGGCGACGTTTCGTCGACTGCTGCGGGAACATGGCTCGGCGCAGGATGCGCTGGCCGCGCTGCCTGAAATGGCACGCGCTGCCGGAATAAAAGGGTATGAAATCTGCCCGCCCGGTGTGATTGAGGCGGAACTCAAGGCCGCAAAAGCCGCCAATGCGCGGCTTTTGTGCCTTGGGACCGCTGACTTTCCGAACGCTTTGAATGACCTGAACGATGCTCCTCCGATGCTGTGGGCCATTGGCGACGTTTCGGTTTTGCGCCGCCCCGCAGTTGCAATGGTCGGAGCGCGCAACTGTTCTTCCCTGGGTGCGCGGATGGCGCGGGGGTTGGCAACGGATCTAGGCAAGCACGGGCATGTCATTGTCTCAGGGCTTGCCCGCGGAATAGACACGGCGGCGCATATCGCAGCGCTGGACTCCGGCACCGTGGCTGTAATGGCCGGTGGGGTCGACGTCATATATCCGGCAGAGAATACTGAACTGGCCCATAAAATCGCCGACAACGGACTGCGGGTGTCGGAACAGCCCATGGGCGTGACACCGCAGGCCCGGCATTTTCCGCGCCGCAACCGGATCATCTCGGGTCTGGCGCAAGCGGTTGTGGTGGTCGAGGCCGCGGCCAAATCCGGCAGCCTGATCACTGCGCGCGACGCATTGGACCAGGGGCGCGAGGTTCTGGCCGTGCCCGGCCACCCCTTTGACGCCCGTGCAGCCGGGTGCAACCTGCTGATCCGCGACGGCGCAACTTTGGTGCGCTCGGCAGAAGACGTTATCGAAGCGCTGCCCAAACGCGAAATACCTACACCGATGCAAACCGAACAGCCGGCCCAAAACGACAAACCCGAAGCCACGGCAGAATCGCTGCACGCGGCGATTCTGACACGGCTTGGGCCGTCCCCGATTGCCGAAGATCAACTGATCCGCGATATCGCCGCCACTGCCGGGGAAATCGGCCCCGCGTTGATTGACCTGGAACTGGACGGTCGCATCCAAAGGCAATCCGGTGGGCTTCTGTCGCTTTCGGCCTGACAGCGAAAACACACCGTTTTTCAACCCGTATCACTTTGAAATCACCGCCAAATCGCGGTGGCAAAAGGAACGCATTGACAATTCGCTCTTGCCCTCCACATTTTGCACCATCATAGAAGGCGCCAAATTCGTCGAGCGAGGTTTTCCCCTAAATGCCTGTAGTTGTTGTAGAATCCCCTGCCAAGGCCAAAACGATCAACAAATACCTTGGCCCCGACTACACGGTTCTGGCGTCTTATGGTCACGTGCGCGACCTGCCACCCAGGGACGGATCGGTCGATCCTGACCACGAATTCGAGATGAAATGGGAGGTCGGCAATGACAGCCGTAAGCATGTCAAAGCCATCGCCGACGCGCTGAAAGAGGACAACGCCCTGATCCTCGCCACTGACCCCGATCGCGAGGGCGAGGCGATCAGTTGGCACCTGCAAGAGGCGCTAACCAAGCGTCGTTCGATCAAAAAGGACACACCAGTCAGCCGCGTCACCTTCAACGCCATCACCAAGGATGCCGTGACTGAGGCGATGCAGAACCCGCGTCAGGTCGACATGCCTCTGGTCGAGGCTTATCTGGCCCGCCGCGCGCTGGACTATCTGGTGGGGTTCAACCTGTCCCCGGTTCTGTGGCGCAAACTGCCCGGCGCGAAATCTGCCGGTCGCGTGCAATCGGTTTGCCTGCGCCTGATCGTCGAGCGCGAGATGGAGATCGAGGCGTTCAAACCCGTTGAATACTGGTCGGTCAAAGCGCTGTTCGAAACCCCACGCGGCCAGACCTATGAGGCGCGTCTGGTCACGCTGGCCGGGAACAAGCTGGACAAGCACGACCTGAAAAACGCAACTCAGGCAGAACTGGCGGTTCAGGCGATCACCAGCCGTGCGCTGAGTGTGACCTCGGTCGAGGCAAAACCTGCCGCGCGCAACCCAAGCGCGCCGTTCATGACGTCTACCCTGCAACAAGAGGCCAGCCGCAAATTCGGCATGGGCGCGCGCCATGCGATGCAGGTGGCGCAGCGGCTGTATGAGGCGGGCTACATTACCTATATGCGAACAGACGGCATCGACATGGCACCCGAGGCCGTGACTGCCACCCGCGAGGCGATTGCCGACCGGTACGGCAAGGAATACGTGCCGGACAGCCCGCGCATCTACAAAAACAAGGCCAAGAACGCGCAGGAAGCGCACGAATGTATCCGCCCCACGGATATGACGCGCGATGCCAGCGACCTGAAGGTCACGGATGAGGATCAGCGCAAGCTCTATGATCTGATCTGGAAGCGCACCATTGCCTGTCAGATGGCCGCCGCGCGGCTGGAACGCACCACCGTTGAGATCGGCAGCGACGATGGTCAGGTCGGCCTGCGTGCCACCGGTCAGGTGGTCATGTTCGACGGCTTCATGCGCGTTTATGAAGAAGGCCGCGACGACGTGGCCGATGATGACGACAAGCGCCTGCCGCAGATCATGCAGGGCGACCCGGCGCGCTTTGCCAAGACCTCGCTGAAGGACCAGTTCTCGAAAGCCGAGGATAAGGCGGCGGTTCTGTCTGAAAACGAAGCTGTTCTGGCCCTGCAACACCACACCCAGCCGCCCCCGCGCTATACCGAGGCCACTCTGGTCAAGCGGATGGAGGAGTTGGGGATCGGGCGTCCTTCGACCTATGCCTCGATCGTGACCACGATTCAGGACCGCGAATATGTGCGCAAGGACAAGAACCGGCTGATCCCCGAAGAAAAGGGCCGGATCGTCACGATCTTTCTGCTGAATTTCTTCCGGCAGTACGTAGGCTATGAATTCACCGCCAATCTGGAAGGCGAGTTGGACGATGTCAGCGCCGGGGACCGCGATTACAAAGACCTGCTGGGTAAATTCTGGCACGATTTCTCGGCCGCGATTGGTGAGACGTCGGAACTGCGTATCTCCGAAGTGCTGGACAAGCTGGACGAGGCGTTGGCCCCGCAGCTTTATCCACCTCGTGAAGACGGCTCTGATCCGCGTGTCTGCCCGAAATGTGGCGTGGGGCAGTTGCACCTCAAAACTTCGCGCACTGGCGGGTTTGTGGGCTGCGGCAATTACCCTGAATGCACCTATACCCGCCCCATCGCGGGCGAAGGGGCCGAAGGCGATGAACGTCTGCTGGGTGAGGACGCAGGCGATGAGATCTTGCTGAAATCCGGCCGGTTTGGGCCTTACGTCCAGCGCGGGGAACCGACGCCTGAGAACAAGAAGCCCCCGCGCGCCTCGCTGCCGCGTGGGTGGAGCAAGGATGACATGGATCTGGACAAGGCGCTGACCCTGCTGTCTCTGCCCCGTCAGATCGGTGAACATCCCGAAGGCGGCATGATCAGCTCGAACTTTGGTCGGTTCGGACCTTACCTTATGCACCAACTGCCGGACGAGGCGAAGCCGGTCTATGCGAACCTCAAAGACCCTAACGACGTGTTCGAGATCGGGATGAACCGTGCCGTCGAATTGCTGGCCGAAAAACGCGCCAACCCGGGGCGAGGACGGCGTGCGGCTGCAAAACCGCTTAAGGAGCTGGGTGATCACCCCGATGGCGGTGTTATGCAGGTGCTGGACGGGCGCTATGGGCCCTATGTGAAATGGGAAAAGGTCAACGCCACCATTCCCAAGGATATCAAGCCCGAGGACGTGACGCAGGAAATGGCCATCGAACTGGTCAACGAGCGTGCCGCCAAGAAAGGCACCAAAAAGAAAGCCGCGCCGAAGAAGAAGACAGCGGCCAAGAAGACGACCAAAAAGGCGGCCTCATAGGTAGAAATACCACCACCCCCTTGGATTCGTTGACTTCCCCGTGACGTGGCGGCACAACCTGCCCATCACCATGTCATTGGGGGAGTTTCTTCATGAAAAAAGTCTATGCCAATGCCACCGAAGCGCTGGATGGCGTGTTGTCGGATGGCATGCTGATTGCAGCAGGCGGGTTCGGTCTGTGCGGCATTCCCGAGCTGCTGCTCGAAGCGATCAAAGAATCCGGTGCTCAGGACCTGACATTTGCATCAAATAACGCAGGCGTTGATGATTTCGGCATCGGCATCTTGCTGCAAACAAAGCAGGTCAAGAAGATGATCAGCTCTTATGTCGGCGAAAACGCCGAGTTCATGCGTCAGTACCTGGCCGGAGAGCTGGAGTTGGAGTTCAACCCGCAGGGCACTCTGGCCGAGAGGATGCGTGCTGGTGGCGCTGGTATCCCCGGTTTCTATACCAAAACTGGCGTGGGCACCGTGATCGCCGAAGGGAAAGAGCACAAAGACTTCAACGGCGAAACCTATATCATGGAGGAAGGCATCTTCGCCGACCTCGCCATCGTCAAAGCGTGGAAGGCCGACGACACCGGCAACCTGATCTTCCGTAAAACCGCGCGAAACTTCAACGTCCCCGCCGCCACTTGCGGCAAGGTCTGTGTGGCCGAAGTTGAAGAAATCGTGCCCCGTGGGTCGCTTGACCCGGACGCAATCCACCTGCCCGGCATCTATGTGCACCGCATCATTCAGGGCACCCACGAAAAGCGCATCGAACAGCGCACCACCCGCAAGAAGGAGGACGAATAATGCCCTGGGACCGTAACCAAATGGCCGCCCGCGCAGCGCAAGAGCTGGAAGACGGCATGTATGTGAACCTCGGCATCGGTATTCCGACTCTGGTGGCGAACTATGTGGGCGATAAGGACATCACTCTGCAATCCGAGAACGGCATGCTGGGCATGGGCCCCTTCCCGTACGAAGGTGAGGAAGATCCCGACCTGATCAACGCGGGCAAGCAGACAATCACAGAACTGTCCCGCACGTCCTATTTCGACAGCGCTACGTCCTTTGGCATGATCCGGGGCGGCAAGATCGCGGCCGCTGTTCTGGGCGCGATGGAGGTCGATGAGGAAGGCGATCTGGCCAACTGGATGATCCCCGGCGTGCTGGTCAAAGGTATGGGCGGTGCAATGGATCTGGTGGCAGGTGTGGGCCGCGTGATCGTGGTGATGGATCACACCAACAAACACGGCAAGTCCAAGCTGCTGAAGAAATGCACCCTGCCCCTGACCGGCAAGAAAGTGGTGAATCGCATTATCACCAATCTGGGCGTTCTGGACGTCACGGATGGCGGGTTGAAGATTGTCGAGACCGCCGAGGGCGTCACAGAAGACGAAATTCGGAGCGCAACCGAAGCGACCATCGTCAACTGATAGGCATCACCGAAAAGGCCCACCAGATCGGTGGGCCCTTTTTAGTTCTGCGTCTGGAACACGCACCCGTCCGAGATTAGCTGAGGCGGCGTAGAACACAACGCCCGCGCTATTTGAAAGGCGGCCAGCACTTTGGGAACGTAGTTTCGCGTCTCGGAATAAGGCGGCACACCGCCGTGTTTGCGCACAGCCCCTTCGCCTGCGTTATATCCGGCAAGAACGAGGATGGGATCATTCCCGAACTCCTCCATCAGCCAATTCAGGTACTTTACGCCGCCAGATATGTTTTGGCCCGGATGAAAGCTGTCTTTCACGCCAAACCGCCTGGCCGTCGCAGGCATCAACTGCATCAGCCCCTGCGCGCCTGCGGAACTGACCGCATCCGCGCGGCCCGCTGATTCCACTGAAATTACGGCCAGCACCAAAGCCGGTGAGACATTCGTGCCCACTGTGGAGCGAAGAATCTCAATCCCCTGCTGCTGCGCAATGTTCTGAAGCGTCTGCAAACGGGGCGCGGCGACATTGATTGCAGCCAACGCGTTTATTGCGTCATCCAGACGCCCCGCGCCAGATCGCGCTAAATCGGGTGAGATCTTCTCCCAGAACGCTTTATACGACCCAGTGGGCTTTGCTGCCCCTCCCGGCAGGCTGGGGGGCGCAACACGGGTCCGCGCGATAATCTCGGGAACTGCAATCTCTGCCCCGGTACTTGGGGCGAATGGCGCTGTGGCATGTTCTTCGGGTGAGATTTGAACCGTGATCTTGGGGCGCGTGCCCGGCTTTGGCGCTTTGACTCGTTTATATACGCCTCTTGTCTCCACGGATTGCGCAACAACAGGTGCAGGGCTGAAAAACAACGCAGCCACAACACCGACGCAGAGTATTGCGTCCCTGAGATTCATTTTGCCCGCCTCATGCATTTATCTTTTGGTTGATTTGAACCCCAGAACGGCTCGCAAAACCAGAAAAACCACAGGAATTGGGGCAATTTCGCCTCATTTGGCGCAATTTTGCATCGGGCAAAAGGGGTGCCTCAATTAATTTCACATTTTTTATCGTTTGTTTTCTGTTGCTTATGAAAAAAATTACTGGAAAGTTAACATTCAGCGAAAAAAAATTGGTTTTGGCCCAATTCCTGCCACGCACGCCAGTCAAACATAATGCCATACCGAGACGGTCAAGAGCGGACTGAGAGACGAAGCTCTGTAAGACGCCGAGGTTTAATTGACTATTTAGATCCTTTAGGAGGGACGTAACATGATCAAGTTCATCAAGAACTTCCGCAAAGACGAAGACGGCGCCGTAACAGTTGACTGGGTCGTTCTGACCGCAGCTATCGTTGGCCTGGCGGCCGTTGCTTACACCCAGGTTGGTGCAGGTACTTCGGACCTGGCCGGTGAAATCGACACGGCTCTGTCGGGTGTATCCGTAAGCGTTCCGGCAATCGGCGGCGGCGCAAGCGAATAATAGCCCGAACAGCATTATTAGAAGGGTCGCGTTCGTCAGATTGCGACCCTTTTTTTATCTAAAAAGCTGGATTGAAAAATGAACAGAATCGCAAAATATCTAATTGGTGAAGATGGGGCCATCACCGCCGACTGGGTTCTTTTGACGGCGGGTCTGGTCGGCTTTGGTGCAATTATTTTCGTAAACCTTTCTCCATCCATCCAACACGTGGACACTCAAACCGGAAATGCGCTGAGAGGCGCGGAGGTACGAGATCCCAGTTTTCAGATACCCACATCCGAGTAACGCTTGAGTGGATCGACCAAAAATCCACGGACGCAAATAAAATCAACGATTGTCCCCCTTTTCGACACAATTCCCGATTAGCGAGGGAACAGCTGACGCGCAGTGGGTGCGACGTCATGAGTAAACAGAATAAGCGAGGGGTCGCGAATGCGTGCAGTATTTGGACTAGTCCTGATTATCGGGGTGGCTCTGGCCGGTGGCGCAGTCTATTTGGCTCAAGACTACATCTCCAAAACTCAGGCTGAACTTGAAAAAGAGAAGCGCGCCGCGCAGGACGCGCTTGCGAATGTAAAGACAATCGCAACAGTTGACGTTCTGGTCTCGAACCGCGGGTTGAAATATGGCGAGCGCCTGACCGAGGAAGACGTTCGCGTCGTGCAATGGCCCGAAGATGCGATTCCCGAAGGGACCTTTCTGAAATTGGCCGAATTGTTTCCAGAAGACAAAAAAGGCGACCGCTTTGTCCTGAGGGCCATGGAAAAAGACGAAGCCCTGATGGAGGTCAAAGTTACCAGACCCGGAGAATCGGCCGGCCTGACGTCGCGTATCGAAAAAGGGAAACGCGCCTTCGCAATCAGTGTTGACGTTGCATCGGGCGTTTCGGGCTTCCTGCGTCCAGGCGACAATGTCGACGTTTACTGGACCGGATCGGTGAGTGGTGCAATTTCTGGCAACAGCGGCGAAATCACTCGACTGATTCAAACCAACATTGAACTTATCGCGGTTGACCAAAAGGCGGGTTCCGACCTGACTGGCGCAACCATCGCCCGCACCGTCACGGTTGCGGCGACGCCTGAACAGATTGCTGCTTTGGCACAGGCGCAGAACACAGGTCGAATGTCTCTGGCACTGGTTGGGGTTCAGGATGAAACCGTCGCAAGTGCGATTGAAGTGGACCAGAGAAAGCTGTTGGGAATCAAAGAAGCCGCCCCTGCACCGGTGCAAGTCGAGGAAGAGGTTTGCACGGTAAATACCCGGCGCGGAGCCGAGATCGTGAAAACGGTGATTCCCTGCACAAACTGACGCCAAATCAGAGATTTAGACGTACAAGCCGCGCATTTTGCGCGGCTTGTCTTATTTTGGATGTTGCGCATTATCCACATAAGGAAAATTCCAGAAACCATTGATTATTGCAATAAATTCACAAGTCGCGCAGTGTTAATAGGCATAAGGCACTAGACCTATAACGAGGCGTGATCGGAGAGGCAGGTCACATGAAAATACATTCCTGGATTAGCGCGACCCTTCTGGGGCTGGCGCTTGTAATGAGTTCCGTCGGCGATGCCGCCTGGGCTCAAAGTTTGCGTGTGGTTAAGAAGGGTACGGCTGAAACGCTCGATGTCCCGATGAACCGCGCCATTGTCGTAGAAAGTGAGGAACCGTTTGCCGAACTCAGCATCGCCAACGCCGGCATCGCTGATATTTCGTCGCTTTCGGACCGCACGATTTATGTTTTGGGTAAAGCCCCCGGCTTGACCACCCTGACGCTGTTTGACGGGGCGGGCAACTTGCTTGCAAACGTCCGCGTCCGCGTATCACCGGACGTTTCAGAGTTTAAAGAGCGTCTGCGGCAGATCCTGCCAAGCGAACCGATCGAGGTCCGCACGGCAAATGACGGGATCGTGCTGTCCGGCACTGTTTCCAGCTCGGCAAAACTAGCGCGGGCACTGGAACTGGCAGAGCGGTACGCGCCTGAGCGTGTTTCGAACCTGATGTCGGTTGGCGGCGTCCAGCAAGTCATGCTGAAAGTGCGCTTTGCCGAGATGAGCCGTTCGGTCGCGAAAAGCCTGACCGCATCGCTGGGCTTCGGTGGAAGCGACGTAACGGGTGGTTTCAACACCCTGAACAACGCTCTGTCGCTGCAAAACGCGATCAACAACAACATTCCGGTATCTCAGACCAACACAGGCGCGATCCTGTTCGGGTTTGGCGCAGGTTCGACGCAAGTTCGCCTGCTGCTGGAAGCACTGGAAGCCAAGGGCCTGGCGCGTAGCCTGGCGGAACCCAACCTGTCTGCCCTGTCCGGGCAGGAAGCTGAGTTCCTCGCGGGTGGCGAAGTTCCAATTCCGGTCCCTGCCGATGACGGTAACATCGCGATTGAGTATCGGGCCTTCGGTGTTCAGATTCTCTTTACTCCGCGCGTTGTGGACGGTGATCTGATCAACCTTGAGATGGGCACGTCCGTTTCAAGTATCGATAATAACTCGGACTTTACGATTGCAGGTAACAATGTTCCCTCGTTCGTTGCACGCCGGACCAAGACTACGGTCGAACTGCGCGACGGTGAGAGCTTTGCAATCGCGGGCCTGATCCAAGACGACTTTGCGGACCTGAACAACCAGGTGCCGTGGCTGGGTGACGTCCCCGTACTTGGCGCACTCTTCCGCAGTGCCGAGTATCAGCGTCAGCAAACCGAACTGGTCGTCATCGTAACGGCACATCTGGTGTCGCCGACACGCGGTGAAGCTCTTGCTCTGCCGACGGATCGGGTCAAGCCGCCGAGCGAATTCGATCTGTTCATCAACGGCCGGACTGCAAGAACCGAACGTCCGGGTTCCGGTGGTGCGTCTGAAGTCGCCAAGCAAGACTTCGGTAGCTCATACGGCTACGTGCTGGAATGATAAGGAGGATAGGACCAATGCAGAAGTGGATCATCACACTGGGTCTTTCGGTCGCTGTCGCCGCATGTACGCGTGAGGCCGGATATGAAGTTGACCAAGGCGCGTTCGGGAATGCGACCCTGAACAATTCGCAAGTCATGACTGGCGAATTGACATATGCCCAGATCCTGGGCCGTAGGTTCGCAGCCGAAGTCCCGACGCAGATCAACTTTGCCTTTGACAGCGCACAGTTGGATGCCAGCGCACAGCGCATCCTGCTGCGGCAGGCAGACTGGATCAAGCAGTTCCCCGAAGCGCGCTTCCGCGTTTACGGTCATACGGATGCTGTTGGGTCGCAGTCTTATAACCAAAGCCTCGGCCAGCGTCGCGCAGACGCAGCAGTTGCCTTCCTGACACGTCAGGGCATCTCGCGGTCGCGGCTGGAAGCTGTTGTTTCATTTGGCAAAACTCGACCACTGATCGACACGCCAAACAGAGACCGCCGCAACCGGCGCACGGTTACCGAGGTCTCGGGCTTTGTGGATCGCGCACCTCAGCTCTTGGATGGCAAGTATGCACAAGTCATCTATCGCGAGTATGTCGAGAGCGCGACCAACCTCAGCTACATCACCGATGTAGACGCGACAGACATCGCTGAATAATCTTTTGAATTGGGCGACATCGTCGCCCAATTCCCAACAATTGGTTCTTTTGCGCCTAATTCTTGCCTAAGTTCCAAGCCACATTTTCAACAATTGGGTGAACTGCGACCGGATAAGGCCGCAACAGGGCAACAGAAGCCTGACCGGACCATTTTGGTTCGCGAGGGTTGCTGCCCTCTCGACGAGGACTGTGTTAATGACTAGCGCAACGACGCAAGATGATAAAACCGCTATTCTGGCCTGCACAATTAGCCGTGACGTCCAGAATTTTGATCTTCTGATCGAGGACATGGAAGCCGCTTTGGGCGAGCGCTGGGGCGATTTGGGTTTTGCCGAGGCTTTGGCATTTTTTGGCCAACCCGAAGCTGAGCACCTTGAATTCGTTGCCCTGGCGATTGACGGGGAAGACGAAGACAACCTTGCCCTGATGGGTGAAATCATCACGCAGGCCAAGGACAAGAAGATCAAAGTTGTCCTGATTGCCGAAGATGTCACGCCTGCTTCACTGCACCAGTTGCTGCGCAAGGGCGCGGACGAATTTGTCCCCTACCCTTTGCCAGAGGGCGAATTGCAGGAAGCTATCGAGCGCATGAACAAGCCTGACCCGGTCGTTGTGGCTCAGGAAGCGGCAGTCACTTTGGCGCAAGGCGAATCGAAAGAAGGTGCGTTGTTTGTGACCCACGGCCTGGCCGGTGGTGTCGGATCGACGACTCTGGCGGTTAACCTAGCTTGGGAACTCGCTTCGATTTCGGATAAGGAAGCCCCTTCTGTCTGCCTGATCGACTTGGATCTGCAGTATGGCACTGTTTCGACCTATCTGGACCTGCCGCGTCGGGAAACTGTCTTTGAGATGCTCTCGGACACAGCGAGCATGGACGATGACGTATTCTCGCAAGCCCTTCAAACTTATGAAGATAAAATGCAGGTTCTGACAGCACCGTCTGACATGGTGCCGCTGGATCTGATCACCCCAGAGGATATCCAACGCGTCATTGATACGGCGCGGCGGCACTTTGACTATGTGGTGGTGGATATGCCCACGACATTGGTCCAATGGTCGGAAACCATTCTGCAAGCTGCGCATGTGTATTTCGCATTGATTGAACTGGATATGCGGTCCGCACAGAACGCTCTGCGACTGAAACGTGCACTTCAGGCCGAAGAGCTTCCGTTCAACAAGTTGCGCTTTGCGATGAATCGCGCGCCGAAATTCACGGATCTGAACGGAAAAAGCAGAATCAAGCGCATGGGCGAGAGCCTGGGCATTTCGATCGACCTGCAATTGCCGGATGGCGGGAAGCCGGTCATGCAAAGCGGCGACCATGGTCTGCCGCTGGCCAGTTCTGCCGCCAAGAACCCGCTGCGTCGCGAAATTGCGAAGCTTGCTAAATCTCTTCACAGCCTGGGCAGCAGCAGCGCCGAGGCCGCGTAACACAATCCCAAAGGGAGAGCCGCCGTGTTTTCAAGATACAAGAAACAGCCCGAAGCGCAGCCGGTTCAACCGGCGGAACAAGCGCAAGCCGCAGCGCCCAAACCCGCTGCCGAAAAGGTGCCTTCAGCCAATGCTGTCGCGCGTCGCCCTTTGAAAAAGAAGGCGGCAGAGCCTGCAGCCACGGACCGCGAGCGCAAACGCAAAGAGCGCCTGGGCGAGATCAAGATCGAGCTGCACCGCGAACTTCTTGAAAACCTAAACCTCGCGGCGCTGGAAAACGCAGGTGAATCCGAACTGCGCGCAGAAATCAGCGCAATTGCCAGCGAAGTTCTGGAAACCAAGAACATCGTTCTGAACCGCGAGGACCGATCGCAGCTCAACAAGGAACTTTATGACGAAGTTACAGGCCTCGGCCCCCTGGAGACATTACTACAGGACGATACGGTCAACGATATCCTGGTAAACGGACCTCAGCAGATTTTCGTTGAACGCTCGGGTAAGCTGGAAATCAGCGACATTACCTTCAAAGACGAAAAACACCTGATGCGGATTATCGACAAGATCGTGTCCGCTGTGGGCCGTCGTGTTGATGAATCCAACCCCTACGTTGACGCCCGTCTTGCCGACGGTTCGCGTTTTAACGCAATGGTTCCTCCGATTGCCGTCGATGGCTCTCTGGTTTCCATTCGTAAGTTCAAAAAGGACAAGCTGGGCATTGACGATCTGGTCAATTTCGGCGCGTTCACCGAAGAAATGGCAGCCTATCTGCAAGCCGCCGTGTCGACCCGCCTGAACATCATCGTCTCTGGTGGTACGGGTTCTGGTAAAACGACGACGCTGAACGCGCTGTCCAGCTTTATCGACGACGCCGAACGCATCCTGACTATCGAGGATACTGCGGAACTCCAGTTGCAGCAGACCCACGTGGGCCGGATGGAAAGCCGCCCCCCGAACGTGGAAGGCAAGGGCGAAGTCAGCCCGCGCGACTGTCTGAAAAACGCTCTGCGTATGCGCCCCGATCGCATCATCGTGGGCGAGACGCGTGGCGCCGAGGTGATCGACATGCTGCAGGCCATGAACACTGGCCACGACGGATCAATGACCACGATCCACGCGAACTCGGCCCGGGATGGTATTTCGCGTCTGGAAAACATGATCGCAATGGCGGGGATCGAGATGCCGATCAAAGCGGTTCGCAGCCAGATTTCATCTGCTGTGAACCTGATCGTGCAGGCCAGCCGTCTACAGGACGGCTCGCGCCGGATGACGTCGATCACCGAGATCACCGGCATGGAAGGTGATGTGATTTCAATGCAGGAAATCTTTAAATTTCAACGCGTTGGATTGACACCGGATAACAAGATTATTGGTCATTTCACAGCAACCGGCGTTCGCAGCCACTATTCAGAACGCTTCCGTTTGTGGGGCTTTGACCTGCCCCCGTCCATTTACGAACCAACGACGATGTAAGGAGAGCCAGATATGCAACTGCCGTTAGAGGCCCTTATCTATGTTGTAATCTTCGTCGCTGTTTTGGCGTTGGTCGAAGGTATCTATCTTGTCGCATTCGGCAAATCCATCAGTCTGAACAGCCGGGTCAACCGGCGTCTCGACATGTTGGACAAAGGTGTCGGACGCGAACAGGTTCTTGAGCAGCTGCGCAAAGAAATGCAGCAGCACATGAAAACCCAGAGCATTCCGCTCTACTCGCTGTTGGCTGACAAAGCTCAGAAAGCCGCAATTGCATTTTCGCCCCATCAGTTGATTGTCATTATGGCATTGTTGTCGGGGTTTGCCTTTGTTGGCCTGAGTATCGGCACATCAACAGACACGTATCTTCGCATTGCGATCTCGATCGCAATCGGTGTCGGCGGTGTCTATGCCTGGGTGAACCACAAAGCATCAAAGCGGATGGCCCTGCTTGAGGAGCAACTGCCTGAGGCAGTGGAATTGATGGTTCGCTCGCTACGCGTCGGTAACCCTTTTGTGTCTACGATCCAGATCGTTGCAAACGAGGTTCAGGATCCTCTGGCCACGGAATTTGGTGTGATTGCAGACGAATGCGCCTATGGCCGTGACGTTGGCGAAGCCCTGAAGGATCTGGCCGAGCGTCTGGACATGCAGGATTTGCGCTTTTTGTCCGTGGCCGTGGGTATTCAACAGCAATCAGGTGGTAACCTTGCTGAAATTCTGGCTGGTCTGGCCCAAGTGATCCGGGCGCGTTTTCGCCTTTTCCGCCGCGTTAACGCAATCACTGCCGAGGCGAAATGGTCCGGTAAATTCCTGTCCGGTTTCCCGGTCTTCTGCCTGATTTTCATCCTGGTAAAAGATCCCGGTTATTATGACGATGTTCTGGATCACCCGTGGTTCATTCCCGGCTGCTTCTTCGTTGGCATCATGCTGACGCTGAACCTGATCGTCATGCGCATTCTCACAAACATTAAGGTCTGAGGTAAGTATCATGGAGTTCTTGGCTCAAATTAACGACCTGCTGAAAGATAACCTGGGTGAATTCGGGCCCCTGATCGTCGTCGGCGTGCTTGGACTATTTATGATCCTGGTTGCAGTTCCGCTGATGATTAATCAGCCCGAAGATCCGTTGAAAAAGCTTCAGCGTTCAAACGCAGCTCCGAAGAAGGGCAAAAAGGAAAAGCGGGACAAGCTGCGCAACGCCAGCCGCAACGAACAACTTGAAAAGTTTGCGACTTTTCTTGAACCGCAGAACGAAGAAGAACTGTCGGCCATGCAGCTCAAGCTGCGGCAGGCCGGGTATCATTCAAAAGATGCCGTTCGGTTCTTTCACTTTGCCCAATTCGCGCTGGGGATCGTCGGCATCCTGATCGGTGTTCTGCTGGTGACGGTGCTGGCTGGCGACGAGGAATTCACACCCTCGCAGATGGCAATTCGCGTGATCATTCCGGCAGCGGCCGCATATTTTCTGCCACGCTACTGGATCACTCGCCGCGTTGCGGAGCGGGAAGAGGCAATCGTTGCCGGTTTCCCTGATACGCTGGACCTCATGCTGGTCTGCGTCGAGGCCGGGCAGTCGCTGGATCAGGCCATCGTTCGGGTGGCTTCCGAAATGAAAGCCTCCTACCCCGACATTGCGCAGGAATTTGAGGTCGTTGCCTACGAGCTCAAGGCCGGTAAGGACAAAGATACCGTCCTGCGCGACTTTGGCACGCGCTGTGGGGTGCAGGATGTCAGCTCTTTCGTTACCGTAATGATCCAATCAGCGACCTTTGGTACGTCGATTGCCGAGGCACTGCGGGTTTATGCCAGTGAAATGCGTGACAAACGCGTGATGCGTGCGGAAGAGGCCGCTAACAAGTTGCCAACCAAAATGACACTTGCCACAATGATGCTGACGGTGCCGCCGTTGCTGGTCATTCTTGTTGGACCTTCGGCAAAGGGCATCGCAGACTTCGCAGGTGGCAACTAGGGGAGCCTATAGCCCTATGATTTCAACAAGCAGGTGCGTCCAACTCGGGATTCGCCGCGCAATTGGGGCCGCTATGGTGATGACCATGGTGGCCTCTTGCACGGAAACCAGCGTTTCGGACCAGCTGGATCCACCGGGGTTTGATCCGAAAGGACAAGTTGAAGACCCGCTTGTTGTCGGCAACCGCCTGTTGGTGGCTGGCGAATATGATCTGGCGTTGGACTCATTTGCGCGCGCGGCGTTGGATCAGGGCATGACCCCAGAAATCATGGCCGCGATGGGAACTGCAAACCTGGGCCTCAGGCAATTGAAGCCCGCCGAAACCCTTCTGCGCCGTGCCGTCGCCGACGAACCGGACTGGCCCGTGGCGTGGAACAATCTGGGCGTTATCCTGGTAGAAAAAGGCGAGTATCCCGAAGCAGCGCAGGTCTTTCGGCGTGCCTTTGCATTGGACAATGGCGAAAGTGACGCAATTCGCGACAATCTGCGCTTAGCACTCGCAAAAATGGAAAATCCTGTTAATACTACACCCGAAGAACAAGAATACACACTGGAGCAGCAAGGCGACGGGCAATTCAAGCTGCGCAAGCTCCCGTAACTTAGGCAAGAGCAGTAAGGGACGCAAAATGCGCCAACAATTCTTGATTCCGGCAATGGTTCTGTGCGGGCTGACCCTGTCTGCCTGTGAAAAAGAGACCGAAGAGGAAAAGGTTGCGAAGACGTTTCAGGAAGTGAACGTCATCGACGAGACGAACCTGAACGAAGTTCTGCTGACCGCGGCCGACCCGAATGAGGCTGTGACCTATTTCCAGGGCGCGGCTGCCAAAAATCCCGGTCGCATCGACCTGCAACGAGGTTTGGCAATTTCGCTGGCACGCGCCAAACGCACGACCGAAGCAGCCGCAGCATGGAAGAAAGTCACGACCATGAAAGGCGCGGCCAATGTCGACAAGGTCGAATATGCCGATGCGCTTGTACGGTCGGGCAACTGGACACAAGCTAAAACCGTTCTGGATTCGATCCCGCCAACCTATGAAAGCTTCAAACGCTACCGGCTGGAGGCCGTTGTCGCGGATTCCAAGCAAGACTGGAAACGCGCGGATCATTTCTATGAAACCGCTGTCGGTCTGACCACGCGCCCCGGAAGCGTCATGAATAACTGGGGATACTCCAAGCTGTCGCGTGGCGAATTCGAAGAGGCAGAGCGTCTGTTCACGGAAGCCATTCGTCAGGACAACTCTTTGTTTACCGCCAAGAACAACCTTGTTCTGGCGCGCGCGGCACAAGGGAACTACAGCATGCCTGTCGTTCCCCTGACACAGGCCGAACGTGCTATGTTGCTGAATACGATGGGTATTTCCGCGGTCAAACAAGGTGACATCACAACAGCCAAGAACCTGTTCCGTGAAGCGATCGCGACGCATCCGCAGCATTTCGAAGAAGCTGTCCGCTCGCTCCGGGCGCTCGAGGAAGCCTGATTGATGAGCATTCCCGCATTTGCCGCGGGCTGGTTCTTACCGTTTGTTCTGCCGATCTGCTTTTACGTGGCCTTCACAGACATGCGTGACATGCTGATCAAGAACCACGCGGTGATCGCGCTGGCCTTGATATTTGTTGTTGTCGGGCTGTTTGTTCTGCCGCCTTGGTCAACCGATTGGACCGTCGGCTGGGTCGGGCCATTTACAATCACCTTGCCCCCCTATGTTTGGCAATTACTGCATATCGTGGTTGTTCTGATCCTCGGCATCTTTTTCAACGCCGCGGGTCTTATGGGGGCCGGTGACGCAAAATTTCTGGCTGCGGCTTCGGCATTTATCTGGCCGGGCGACTACATGACCGCGGCCATGATACTGGTATCCACGACTCTGGCCGCCTTTGTGACCCACCGGCTGGCCAGACACACCGCCCTCAGATCCATTGCCCCGGATTGGGAAAGCTGGAATCGCGCCAAGCAATTCCCAATGGGCTTTTCGCTGGGTGGCGGGCTGGCCATCTATCTGATGTTGGGAACTGTTTACGGCTCGTAAACTATCATCAGACCGCCTTTTCACTGCCTTGGTGATGACACAAAGCAGGACCAGATTTTCCGCAAGCAGCCCTGCATTGGGCAATTAGCGTGAATACTGGATAAGACGGGCGACGCTCATGAATATGCAGACGACTTCGGTAATGGCCCCTCCTGCCCCGAAAGGGTTGGGTGAAATGCAGCTTCCCATCGTCATGATGCGGGACATTCTGCTGAAGACAATTTTTCGCAAAAACGTGGATACTGTGTCCGAGGTCGCCGCAGCCGTATGTTTGCCCGGTTCCGTGACGCAGGAATTGATCGACATCGCGCGGGAACAGAAACTTCTCGAGGCAACTGGCACGCTGAACGCGAACAGTGGCAACGAGATGGGATACCAGCTGACAGATGCGGGCAAGGCGCGTGCCTTGGACGCGTTGAGCCAGTCAGAGTATTTCGGCGCAATGCCGGTCCCGCTGGAGGTGTACCGCGAACAGGTCAAACGCCAGTCGATCCGGAACATTCAGGTCACGCGTGACCAACTGACCGGAGCTATGGGGCATCTGGTTCTTCCTGACAGCCTTCTGGATCATCTGGGCCCCGCGGTCAGCGCGGGTCGGTCGATCCTGATGTATGGCCCTCCCGGTAACGGTAAGTCGTCAATCTCGAACGGTATCCGTGACGCGTTGGGCGACAGTGTCTATGTCCCGCGCGCCATCGAATATGCCGGTCAGGTGATCACCGTCTATGATCCGATCGTGCACACCGCGATCGAGCAAGAGGCCGAAGACCCAAATAGCCTGCGCCGCCGCAAGCGGTTCGACACCCGCTATGTGCAATGCGAACGCCCGACCGTTGTGACCGGTGGTGAACTGTCACTCAGCATGTTGGATCTTGTCTACAACCCCACCGCGCGCACCTATCAGGCCCCCCTACAGCTCAAATCGACCGGCGGCATCTTTATCGTGGACGACCTTGGCCGTCAGGCCGAACCGCCACAGGCGCTGATCAACCGCTGGATTGTTCCGCTGGAAGAAAACAAGGACATCCTCGGCCTGCAATCGGGTGAGAAATTCGAAGTCCCCTTTGACACGCTGGTCATCTTCTCGACCAACTTCCACCCGAACGAGATCTTCGACCAAGCGGCCCTGCGCCGGATCTTCTTCAAGATCAAGATCGACGGGCCAAACCAGGAGAACTTCCTGAAAATCTTCGCGATGGTTGCCCGCAAGCGTGGCATGCCGTTGGATGAAGCCGCTCTGGTTCATTTGCTGAAGGTCAAATACCCGACCATCAACAATATCTACGCGAACTATCAGCCGATCTTCCTGATCGACCAGATGATCTCGATCTGCGAGTTCGAGGGCATCCCCTATCAGATGAGCCCCGACCTGATCGACCGCGCCTGGGCCAACATGTTCGTCAAGGACGAGAAAATCGTCAAATAACGCCGTGCCATTTCGGGTCCGGGCCGAGTAATCTGCGCGTATGACGCAGATTCCCGCCCGGATCACCGACTGGTTTACCGCCAAAGGCTGGTCCATCCATCCACATCAGCAAGAGATGTTTGACCGCGCTGCTGATCCGGCAACGCTGCTGATTGCGCCCACGGGTGGCGGCAAGACCATGGCCGGTTTCCTGCCGACCCTGTCCGATCTGGCGGCGCGGGAACATGCCGGGCTTCACACGATTTATGTCTCGCCGCTCAAGGCGCTGGCGGCCGATATCAGACGCAACCTGCGCGGCCCGGCGGATGAGATCGGGTTGAAAATTCGCATCGAAGACCGGACAGGAGACACGTCGGCCACACAGAAAAAGCGCCAGCGCGTCGACCCTCCGCATATTCTGCTGACCACCCCGGAAAGCCTGGCACTGCTGACATCCTATGAAGACGCGCCAAGGATGTTCCAAGGCGTGCAGCGCGTGATCGTTGACGAAATCCACGCCCTGGCCGAAAGCAAGCGCGGGGACCAGTTGATGTTGGCGCTGGCACAATTGCAAAGCTTCTGCCCCGAATTGCGCCGCGTGGGGCTGTCAGCCACCGTTGAAGACCCTGATGCCATCGCGCACTTTCTGGCCCGTCACCCCGACCCCTGCCCCGTCGTTCAGGCTGATCCCGGCCCTGATCCTGACATCCGAATGCTTGAAACGCAGGAAATGCCGCCGTGGTCAGGCGGCGGCGCGGCCTATTCCATTCCGGCAGTGCTCGCGCAGATCAAACAACACAAGACGACGCTGATCTTTCACAACACCCGTGCGCAGGCCGAGATATTCTTCCACAACCTGTGGCTGGCCAACGACGACGCCTTGCCGATTGGCATTCATCACGGCAGCCTTGACCGGCAACAGCGAGAGCGTGTCGAGGCCGCGATGGTACGCGGCGATCTGCGTGCGATCGTCTGCACGGGCAGTCTCGATCTGGGGATCGACTGGGGGGATGTCGATCTGGTGATTCAGATCGGAGCGCCCAAGAATGTCAAACGGCTGGTGCAGCGGATCGGGCGGGCCAATCACCGGTATAACGCACCTTCCAAGGCCCTGCTTGTACCCGCCAACCGCTTTGAAGTGGTCGAATGCGTCGCGGCGCTGGAAGCCGCCAAAGCGCATGATCTGGATGGCGAACCTCGGGGCGCGGGGCCGCGGGACGTGTTGTGCCAGCATATCCTGATCGCCGCGGCTGCCGCCCCATTTGAAGCGGACGCGCTGTATCAGGAACTGACGACGGCTGGCCCCTATGCCCGACTTGCAAGGACTGAGTTCGATGCCTGTTTGGATTTCTGTGCGACCGGCGGCTATGCCCTGCGCGCGTATGATCGCTGGCAACGCCTGCAACAAAGACCTGATGGCAAATGGCAGCTGCGTGACCCGCGTGCCGCCCAGCGTATTCGCATGAACCTCGGCACGATTCAGGACACCGACACGCTGAAAGTGCGGCTCAGACGCAATCGTGGCGGAAAACCACTGGGTGAAGTTGAAGAGGCATTTGCCGCCTCGCTGACCCCCGGTGACACCTTCCTGATCGGCGGTCAGATCGTGCGATACGAAGGGCTACGCGACATGACGGTCGAAGTCAGCCGACAAGCAAACCGCAAGCCAAAGATCGCAACATTTTCCGGAACCAAGTTTGCCACGTCCACGCAGTTGAGCGACCGCATTCTACGCATGTTCGCCCAACCGGACTGGCCGCAATTGCCTGCGCATACAGCCGACTGGTTGGCCTTGCAGCGCGACATGTCCCGATTGCCGCAACGCGACAGGCTATTGATCGAGAGTTTTCCCAGCGACGGGCGTGAGCATCTTTGCGTCTACGGGTTTGCGGGGCGAAATGCGCAACAGACGCTTGGGCTTCTTCTGACAAAAAGGATGGAGGAAACGGGCCTTGCCCCACTGGGTTTTGTCGCCACCGACTACGCGACATTGATTTGGGGGCTGGACGCGGTGACCGACCCAAGCCCCCTGTTTCAACTCGAGGCCCTGCGTGAGGGGTTAGACGTCTGGCTGGCCGGAAATGCCGTGATGAAACGAACCTTTCGGGCGTCAGCCACGATTGCAGGACTGATCGAACGCAACACAGGCGGTCAGCGCAAGAGCGGGCGGCAGGCGACGTTTTCCTCGGACATCCTCTATGACACGCTTCTGAAATACGATCCTGAACACCTGCTGATGCAAATCACCCGGGAAGAGGCCATGCGCGGTCTGGTGGATTTTGGCCGGATCGAAGCAATGATCGAACGTATCGGCGACCGGATCGACCTTCTGCGACTGGACCGTGTTTCGCCTCTGGCGGCCCCTTTGTTTCTGGAGGTTGGCAAAGTACCCGTCAAAGGTGCCGCCGAAGAACGACTGTTGGAAGAAGAAAGCCTGCGCCTGTTGCAAGAGGCCGGGTTGGATCCTGCATAAATCCACTTGCACTGCACGTTTAAACCCGCAAAGAACGTATCATGAACGACCTGACATTCTCCTTCGCCGGTCAAAACCTCTGTGCGATGGGGTCCGGGGCATTGTGGTGGCTGGATCAAGGCCTGTTATGCGTCTCTGACCTGCATCTCGGCAAATCAGAGCGGTTGGCGCGCCGTGGAGGGCCATCTCTGCCGCCTTATGACAGCCGGGACACCCTGTCACGCTTGGCCGCTGATGTCGCGCGGACCCACGCCCAAACTGTCATTTGCCTAGGTGACAGCTTTGATGATCTGGAGGCTCTGAATGGCTTGGAGTCCGAGGAAAAAACAAGGATCACAACGCTGCAGGCCGGGCGGCGCTGGATTTGGATCGAAGGAAACCACGACCCCGGTCCGGTCGATCTGGGCGGAAGTCATTTGGCTGAGTTTCAGGTTGGAGCCTTGGTCTTTCGCCATATCGCACAGCCCAACGCCATGGCCGAAATTTCCGGCCACTACCACCCCAAAGCGCGTCTTCGTACGCGCGGCAGTTCCATTACACGACCCGCCTTTCTTGTCGACAGGCAACGACTGATTTTACCCGCTTACGGAACCTATACAGGTGGGCTCTACAGCACTGCTGATATCCTGTGTGATCTGATGCACGACGACGCGGTGGCTATTTTGACAGGCAACCATCCGCGAATGATCCCGATGCCACGATGACATCTTCCTAGATGATGCCGTCGCGTTCCAACTCAGGTTTGTATTTCCTGCTTACCGGAACAAGCTCATCGTTCGTCAGACGCAGAAAAACCTTGCCATCCCGTCGTTCAACGCCGGAAATGGCCGCGTCGACCACCCAATGCGAACGATGCGTGCAATGGCCGCTTATGGGCTCCATCTCGGCAATGGCATCGGTGAACCGGGACCGGATGGTAAATGTGCCCTCAGACGTCACGACGTCGACCGAATGGTCTCTGACAGCCAGTCGAAACACCTGGCCTTGAAAGGATTCCGGCAGTCGAGTGGTCAACCGAGGTTTCTTAGATTCAGAGTCATGATCCGTATCTGCTACCGGAGTTTTGCTGCGCACCAGCACAAGGCCTGCCGCGAACAATCCGCCATAAGATGCAACCGAAAGAATTCCCGGTGCCTGCTCTCCTTGGACCGCGAGCAAGAGCCAGGCAAACAACCAGATTGAGGGGACGAAAAGGGTGAAGGCCAGGCCGATCTGGATTAGGTCGCGCCCGCGGAACTCGACAAGTGGCGCGTATTCAATAATCAGTTTTCTGACCAACCATGTCACGGCCAAGGCAAGGGCCATTGCTCCGCACCAAAACAGAAGGCGCGGCAAGAAAGACAGGGATATGCCCGGAAAGGGTTGAAATGCGATCGCCAGCAAGGGCAGGAACACCAAACCTGCCACAACCCGTTGCAAGGTAAATTCGGCCAGAATTGAGCGAAGCGTCGTCTTCATGCTTGTTCGAACAAAACCTAGGATCACAATTTATAACACACCAAGCCACAATAGGATCAGATCGTAACCGGCTGGGAAAAATGAAATATCACCGATAAGGGAACATTCAAACCCCGAAGGAACAAACTTAATTTATCCTAATGAAACATTAAGGCCGATGAGCGCCATGCTCACCGGCCTGATGGATTGGATTTGAAACTGCGGGGCGCAGATTGTCAGGCTGTCAGGCCCTCGGGCTCTGGCAGGCCGTTGGCGCGGCAACAGGCTGTGAGCGTATTTGCCAACAGGCAGGCAATCGTCATTGGGCCGACACCACCGGGAACCGGAGTGATCGCGCCCGCGCGTTCGGCAGCGCTGGCATAGTCCACATCACCCACCAGCTTGTTCTTGCCGTCGCGCTCGATCCGATTGATGCCCACGTCGATGACAGTCGCGCCTTCCTTAATCCAGTCACCCGGCACCATCTCAGGGCGGCCTACGGCAGCAACAACGATATCGGCGCGGCGGACCACATCCGGCAGATCTTTGGTGCGGCTATGCGCAATGGTCACGGTGCAGCTGTCACCCAGCAGCAGTTGCGCCATCGGCTTGCCCACAATGTTCGAACGGCCAATCACAACCGCATCCATACCGGACAGTGAACCATGATGGTCGCGCAGCATCATCAGGCAGCCCAGCGGGGTGCAAGGCACCATCGACTTCTGGCCCGTGCCCAGCAGACCCACGTTCGAGATATGGAACCCGTCGACATCCTTGGCCGGGTCGATCGAGTTGATCACGAGGTCTTCGTTCAGGTGCTTGGGCAGCGGAAGCTGTACCAGAATGCCATGAACCGCCGGGTCGTTGTTCAGCTTGTCGATCAGTGCCAGCAGGTCCTCTTCCGAGGTCTCGACGTCCAGCTTATGCTCATACGAGTTCATGCCGACCTCGACGGTCTGCTTGCCTTTCGAGCGGACATAAACCTGGCTGGCCGGGTCTTCGCCCACCAGAACCACTGCCAGACCGGGCGTAATGCCGTTTTCCTCTTTCAGCTTTGCAACCTGATCGGCCACTTGCGCGCGGACCTTTGCCGCGAACGCCTTACCGTCAATAACCTGGGCTACCATCCTGTCATCCCTTCCTTGAAAACGGATCGGGCGCCTGAAACGCCCGGTCAGTCAGAGCCGAGAACGCGCTCCTCGCGTGCAATCGACCAGTCTATCAGTATGCGCCACATCTGCTCGGCCAGATCGGGATCCATGCCCAGATCATCCGAACTTGCGCGCACGCGCTGCACCACCTCTTCGACGCGGTCCGGGATTCGAGCGGGCAGTCCCTCAGCCGGTTTAAGCTGCGCTGCGCGATCAATATACCCTGCGCGCGTCACCAACTTCTCGATCAGTTGGCGATCCAACTTGTCGATCTGAGCCCGCAATTCCTGCATCGACTTGCAATCTTGCGGCGGTGTCAGAGTGGGCATGTTCGTCTCCTCATGGCCCGGGGATGTCCCCGGACCACGAGATGTCTCATTTGGGGGCTTAGAACAAGCCCTCGATCTCACCTGCGTCGTTAAGGCAGATGGTTTCGGCGGCCGGTTTGCGGGGCAGACCGGGCATGGTCATGATCTCACCGCAGACAACCACGATGAAACCGGCACCAGCGGACAGGCGGACCTCACGCACCGGGACCGAGTGGCCGTTGGGCGCGCCGCGCAAGCTTGGGTCGGTCGAGAACGAGTATTGCGTTTTCGCCATGCAGACCGGCAGATTGCCATAGCCTGCTTCTTCCCATTCGCGCAGTTGGTTGCGGATCTTGTTGTCGGCCAGAACCTCGTCGGCGCGGTAGATACGCTTGGCGATGGTTTCGATCTTTTCGAACAGAGGCATTTCGTCAGGATAGATCGGCGCAAAGTTTGCGGAACCACCCTCGACAATTTCAACAACCTTTTCGGCCAGCGGCGCAGAGCCTTCGGAGCCCAGTTCCCAGTGACGCGACAGAACCGCCTCGACACCGTGCTCACCGCAATAGTCTTTGACGGCCTGAACTTCGGCGTCAGTGTCGGTGACGAAGTGGTTGATGGCGACGACGACCGGAACGCCAAAGGATTTCACGTTCTCGATGTGACGGCCCAGGTTGGCGCAGCCGTTGACCACGGCGTCGACGTTTTCAGCGCCCAGATCGGCCTTGGCAACGCCGCCGTTCATCTTCATCGCGCGCACGGTGGCAACCAACACCACGGCCGACGGAGCGATGCCTGCCTTGCGACACTTGATGTTCATGAACTTCTCGGCACCCAGATCGGCCCCAAAGCCTGCTTCGGTCACGACATAGTCAGCCACTTTCAGCGCGGTCTTGGTCGCGATGACCGAGTTACAGCCGTGCGCGATGTTGGCAAAAGGCCCACCGTGCACGAAGGCCGGGTTGTTTTCCAGCGTCTGCACCAGGTTCGGCTGCATGGCGTCCTTCAGCAGGACGGTCATTGCGCCTTCGGCTTTGATGTCGCGGCAGTAAACCGGGGTTTTGTCGCGGCGATAAGCAACGATGATGTCGCCCAGACGCTTTTCCAGGTCTTTCAGGTCGTTCGCCAGGCAGAGGATCGCCATAACTTCCGACGCCACAGTGATGTCAAAGCCAGCCTCACGCGGGAAGCCGTTCGACACGCCGCCCAAGCTGGCGGTGATCTGACGCAGAGCGCGGTCGTTCATGTCGACCACACGACGCCATGCAACACGACGGATGTCGATATCACACTCGTTGCCCCAATAGATGTGGTTGTCGATCATCGCCGACAGCAGCGAGTGGGCCGAGGTGATGGCGTGGAAGTCGCCGGTGAAGTGCAGGTTCATTTCCTCCATCGGAACAACCTGCGCGTAACCGCCACCCGCAGCGCCGCCCTTCATGCCGAAGTTCGGGCCAAGCGAGGCTTCGCGGATACAGATCATCGCGTTCTTGCCGATGCGGTTCAGACCGTCGCCCAGACCCACGGTGGTGGTGGTCTTGCCTTCACCCGCAGGGGTCGGGTTGATCGCGGTGACAAGGATCAGCTTGCCGTCTTCCCGGTCTTGCACCGAGTTGATGAAGTCCTGGCTGACCTTCGCCTTGTCGTGGCCATAGGGCAGCAGATCGGCCGAGTCGATGCCGATCTTGGCGCCGATTTCCTGGATTGGTTTCTTATTCGCTTCGCGGGCGATTTCGATGTCGGATTTGTAGCTCATTGGGCAAGATCCCTGATTGAATTCCGTGCAAACCGGCGCAAATAGCCCGGTGCTGATCAATCCATACCGTTGTGTACCAAACCGATGGATATGGATTCCGACATAATCGCGCCGTGAAACGGCGTAGCGTCACTTACCGGGTGGCGTCACGTAACTTTGATCGTTTCCCATCGGAAAACCTGTGTCTTAAGGTGCCCAGGCGCGTTGATCCGGAACGAACAGCTTCATCTGGTCGCCCAGTTTCAGCTTTCCGGGCCGTTCAACCCAGGCCGTTACGCCCCGCCTGCCCTGCGCGGCGGGTTTGAACGCGGCACCATGGCCGGGCAGATCGGCCTCGACCTCGCGGCCCGGAATCACGCAGGGGCGGTTTTCCATATCAACAGTGATCGTGACTCCATCGGGCCCCTGAAGCCGCGAAGATGGCGGCACATGCGTAAAGTCCGGTATTCCGCGCAACAGGATGCTGACCCCCAGATAGGACGGGTCCAGCGAATCCAGCTCCATCTCAGCCGCCGTCGCCTGCATCTCTTCTTCGGACAACACCGACAACTGCCGCACATTGCGGATTTCAGTGCCTTGCGGATAGAGGTTTTTCATCCGCACGCACGAGGCTCGGTTCACACCCTCATGCCGCTCACCAGCAGCGCCTGCGAAATCCAGAGACATCTCACGGACGGCAGATGCGCGGATAGACTTACCTGCTTGCACATGGCCCAGCCAAACGATTTCGCCTACGAATTCCGTTTCTCGCAAGACTGGCATGTTCTGCCCCCTATCGACGCCACATTCTTCCGGCAACTAGACGGCAGGTTCGCGGGAAAGAAAAGAAAAACCCGAGCCTTGGCTCGGGTTTTTTAGCTTTACGTGGTCGGTTCTGGCTCCATACCACCATCGGGCGGAGACTTCTTGACCTTCGTTTTCGGGATCGCCGTCACGCTTGGCGCGCTGCCTTCATCCGGGCTGCCACCTTCGTCATCCCCTTCGCTGGGCGATTCACCGTTCATGACGCGCTTGATCTCGTCGCCAGTCAGTGTCTCATACTCCAGAAGACCTTGCGCCAGACGTTCCCACGCCTCGTTCTTGTCCGTCAGAATTTTATGGGCGCGTTCATAACCTTGCTGGATCAGGCGTTTCACCTCTTCCTCGATCAGCTCTTTTGTATGAGCCGAAACCGAGAAACCAGCGGTGTTGCCCTGATAGCCCTCATGCGCCTCGGCATAGTCGATGTTACCAACCTTGTCCGACATGCCCCAGCGCATCACCATGGCGCGCGCCAACTGGCTGGCCTGCATGATGTCACCGGCCGGGCCGTTCGATACGTGATCTTCACCGTATTTGATCACCTCAGCCGCTTTACCCGCCATGGTCATGGCCAGCTTTTGCTCACATTCGTCCCGGTGATAGTTCAGGCGGTCCATCTCGGGCAGAGACACAACCATCCCCAACGCACCACCACGCGGAATGATCGTGGCCTTATAAACCGGATCACATAGCGGCAATTCCAGACCAACCACAGCGTGACCGGCCTCGTGATACGCCGTCTTTTCTTTCTGATCCTGCGTCAGGACCATGCTGCGGCGCTCTGCCCCCATCATCACCTTGTCTTTGGCGTTCTCAAAGTCTTCCATGGTGACAAAGCGACGACCCACACGCGCGGCCATCAGCGCTGCCTCGTTCACCAGATTCGCCAGATCAGCACCCGAAAAACCCGGTGTCCCCCGCGCGATGATGCGCAGGTCAACATCGGGGCCCAAGGGGGTCTTGCGCGCATGCACGCCCAAGATCTTCTCACGGCCTTTGATGTCGGGGTTGCCGACGGTCACGTTACGGTCAAACCGGCCCGGACGCAGCAGTGCGGGGTCCAGAACGTCTTTACGGTTGGTGGCTGCCAGAATGATCACGCCCTCATTGGCCTCGAACCCGTCCATCTCGACCAGCAACTGGTTGAGGGTCTGTTCACGTTCATCGTTACCACCGCCATAACCGGCACCACGATGGCGGCCCACGGCGTCGATTTCGTCGATGAAAACGATACAGGGCGCGTTTTTCTTCGCCTGCTCGAACATGTCGCGCACACGCGATGCACCCACACCAACGAACATCTCGACAAAGTCCGAGCCCGAAATGGTGAAGAACGGCACACCCGCCTCACCCGCAATCGCGCGGGCCAGCAGCGTCTTACCAGTACCCGGAGGGCCAACCAGCAGCGCGCCTTTTGGAATCTTGCCACCGAGACGGCTGAATTTCTGCGGATTGCGCAGGAATTCCACGATCTCTTCCAGCTCTTCCTTGGCTTCGTCGATGCCCGCGACGTCGTCAAAGGTCACACGGCCATGTTTCTCCGTCAGCATCTTGGCCTTGGATTTGCCAAAGCCCATCGCGCCACCTTTGCCACCACCCTGCATACGGTTCATGAAATAGACCCAGACACCGATCAGCAGCAGGAACGGCAGAAGCGTGATCAGGAAGGACTGGAACCCGGATTGCTGCTGCTTTTCAGCGCGCACCGGAATGTTTTCGTCGATCAGCAGCTTGGTGACCTCGGCATCGCCGGGTTTGATGGTGACATAGCTGGCACCACTTTGAGTGGTATAGCGAATCTGTTCGCCATCCAGCGTCACATTCTTGACCTCGCCGCCTTCAACAGCAGTCACGAAATCGGAATAAGTTCTTTCATTGCTCTGAAGCGTTCCGCCTGGTCCGCTGAACAAATTGAACAGTGCAAGAATCAGCAGAAACAGAACGACCCAGAAGGCGATGTTACGAGCGTTGCCCAAGGAAAATCTCCCAAAAGATTTCGGCAGGTGGGGGTCTGCCGGGTTGCTCTATAAAATAGAGATGATTCAAGCAGGTTCAATGCGATAAAAACGAAGAATGAAACTCGGACCTTTCCGCCGCCAATTCTGCCTGCCAACCGCTCGGAAAGCCTGCCAAAGGCGCGGACAAAAGGGTTTCGCCTTCCCATACCGCGGGTGATGATACCAGCACCTCGCGAGGTTTTCCAAGAGCTCTCCACTCTGCCACTGAGCGTAACCCAGCGTCGCCCAACGGCCCAATCGTGGCATTCGGGGCGGATGGGCCGGTCAAAACCCAGCGGTCATCCCAGTTTTGCCCGATTGCGCAATGCGTATTCTTCACAGCGTTTAGCTCTCTGCAAATCCACGTTTTATTGCCCTTTGGGACCAGAATGCAGCCCCCAATCGTGCTTGGTTTTGCAAGCTGAATCGCCTCAATCGCCTGTTCGGTGGCTGCGTGACGCGGCGGATAGCCGGGCCCGGCCACCCATGCCAAACTGCCAAGAACCAACCGGCGCTGAATTTCATCGGGCAAAGCGGCGAATCCGGTGCGGTCGCAGCACACGGCCCCCGAATCCGAAACCAGAACCTGTCGCGCGGATTCCTGCGTAAAATGCGCCAAGGCCTCATCCGCGCGTGCCAGATTATGCGCGACACGGGTTAAGGACTGAGCGGAGATTCCAAGCGTCCCAAGCGTTTTCAGCGCGTCCCGCGCCTTGATCCTATCGAATTTCGTGTCGTGATTCGATGGATCTTCAATCCAGTCCACGCCAATTTCGGTCAGATATTCGCGCAACTGAAGGCGCGTACCGCCCAGCATCGGACGCAGGAAGGTCGCCCCGTTCCGTTTGATTGCTCCGGCCATTCCAGACAGCCCCGTCACCCCCGCAGCCCGCCCCAAGCGCATCAGCATGGTTTCGGCCTGATCATCTGCGGTGTGACCTAGTGCAATCGCGTCCAAGTTATTTCTACGCGCCCAGTCCGCCAGTAATTGGTAGCGCACCTGTCGCGCGCGACCCTGAAGATTTCCCCGCCCGTCCCAGTTTTGCCAGATCAGCGTTTCATGCGGCACACCAAGCGTTTCTGCCTGCTGTGCCACCCACTGGGCCTCATCTGCGGATTCAGCACGAATCCCATGGTCCACCGTCGCCGCGAACAACGCGACCTGTTCTTGCGCGGCAATATCCTTCAGCAGGTACAGCAACGCGACCGAGTCACCACCGCCCGAAACCGCGATCCCCAAACGGGGGGGCAAATCCGGTCCCAGCCGTGCGCAGATCTCGGACCTCAGATTGTCTGAAATTTCGGTCAAGAACAGCCCAGTGAAGACATTTCCTGCGTCGCAGCCGAGGCCGCAGCCGACCCCGGGAAGCGCACACCAACTTCGCTTAGGGTTATGCAGGCCTGATCAATTTGCTCGAGCCGCCCCAACGCAGCCCCAAGTTCAAACAGGGCTTCGGGCGCAAACGTGCCTTCGGAATCGCCGGTAAAGCTGGCCAGAAATGCGCGCGCGGCCTCGCGGGTGTCACCCAATCCCTGCAATGCATGTCCACGCTTCAGGTGGGCCTCTGGTGCGAGGGGGCTTCCGGGGTAGGATGTTTCAAACAGCGCGAACTGATCGGCCGCCGCCTGAAAATTGCCGTCGGCCAAAAATTGTGCAGCGGCGTCAAAATCGGCGCGCTCTCCAACCGCGAGTTCGCCCTGCTCCGAGATCAGCGGAGTTTCCTGGGTCGTCGACGGCGCCGCAGCTGTGATCTCAGTGTCACCGCCCAAGGTTGTTGTTTCGCCCAGCGTACTCAGATCGCCGCCTTCCAGTTCAACCAGACGAAACTCAAGATCTCCGATCCGGTTGGTGCCATCGGTGACGACATTCTGGACCCGCTGATTCAACTGCTCGGTCTGGCGCGTCAGGCGCTGCAATTCAGCCTCGATCGCGTCGACGCGTTCCAAAATAGAACTGCCGGACAGGTTTGGCGCGGGCGAACCGGTTGTGGAAAACTCACGCTTGAGGCGCTGAATTTCCACGTGCAGCACCGTCAGCTCCTGCCGGATATCGGCCAGAGTCTGTTGATCCTGCGCTTGTGCCACTCCAGCGGTCGCTACAACCGCGGCCAGAACCCATCCTGCAATTCTCATCGTCTTACCCCAAGGTTGAACCGGTCAGCACCGTCACCGCGCGGCGGTTCTTGGAATAGCAATCCTCGGTGCTGCAAATTTCGATCGGGCGTTCCTTTCCGTAGCTCACCGTCGTCAGGCGATTACCCGCAACCCCGCGAGAGATCAGATATTCGCGGGCCGCATTTGCGCGGCGCGCGCCGAGGGCAAGGTTGTATTCACGCGTGCCCTGTTCGTCTGCATGCCCCTCGATGGTTGCAACAAAGTCGGGATTGGCCAGAAGCCAGTCCGCCTGCCCTTGCAGAATGGTCTGCGCCTGCGGCGTCAGCGTGGACTGATCAACAGAGAACAGCACGCGATCGCCCACGGTTTGCTGGAAATATGCCGGTGATCGCGGATCGCTTGGTGAACCGGGCGAGATCGCCCCGTTTGCGCCACTGCCAAATCCACCACCCAGCGCCGAAGGATCGTTGCTGGTACAGGCGGCCATCACACTTAGCGCGCCCAAAGCCAAAACTTTGCTCAATACGTTCATTTCAGGTGCCTCGTCATATTATCTGTTTATTGCCGTCTCTGTATCACAGTGCAGGTTTTTTGTGAACTTTTCCAACCCCCTGCCCCGATCAATTCTGCAATGGCCCCCATGACGGGTCGCTTCCGCCATCCGGGGTCCGTACCGGGCGCAGATTCCGACCCGAAATATCCACCGAATAGAGCGTCGCCCGACCACTTGCACCCTGCGTTTCACGGGTGAACATGATCACCCGACCATTGGGCGACCATGTCGGCCCTTCGTCCAGGAAGGACGAGGTCAGCAGGCGTTCTTCGCTGCCGTCCGTGCGCATTACGCCGATATGGAACCGGCCTTTGTTCTGCTTGGTGAAGGCAACCAGATCCCCGCGCGGCGACCAGACTGGTGTGCCATAGCGCCCCTGACCAAAGCTAATCCGCGTCGCCTCACCACCGCTGGCTGGCATAATATAAAGCTGCGGCGTGCCCGAGCGGTCGCTTTCGAACACGATCTGCGACCCGTCCGGGGAATAGCTGGGTGCGGTTTCGATTGCGGGTGTATTCGTCAAACGGACACTTTGCCCTGACGCCAGATCCATCTTCCACAGATCCGTGTTGCCGCCTTGGATCAGCGAATAAACGATCGAGCGACCATCAGGCGAGAACCGGGGCGAAAAGCTCATGGTGCCGCCCGGTGTATTCAGCTCGGTCCTACGGACACGGTCCACGTCCAGAACATAGATGCGCGGCTGGCCGGTTTCATAGCTGGTATAAAGCAACCGGTCGCCCGTCGGCGAAAAGCGCGGGGCCAGAACGATGGCAGCGCTGTCGGTCAGGTACTGCACATTCGCGCCGTCATAGTCCATGATCGCCAGACGTTTCAAGCGCTGGTCCTTGGGTCCGCTCTCGGACACGAAGGCGACGCGGCTATCAAAATAGGCGCCCTCACCAGTCACCCGGCTGTAGACCTGATCGGCCACCTTGTGCGCCATCCGACGCCAGCCATCGGTGGTGCCCGCAAACTGCAGGCCGCTGCCCAGTTCCTGACCTGAAAACACGTCCCAAACCCGGAACCGAACTGTCAAACGATTGCCCGAGACATTCACAGCGCCGGTCACCAACGCCTCGGCGTTGATGGCCTTCCAGTCGGCAAACTGAACCGGGGCATCGAAACTGCTGACCCGGCTGATGAACGCATCCGATGAAATCTCACGAAACAGCCCGGTTCCCGTCAGATCAGCCGCAACCACGCGCGAGATGTCCTGCGCGAATTGGGCCGCAGCCGCGTTGTCGGGGACAAAACTGGGCACCGCAAAGGGCAAGGGCTCGATGATCCCCTGATCCAGTTCCAGACGCAGCGGTCCGTTCTGGGCATATGCAGGCGCCGTCAGTATCGTCAGGCCCAGCAACAGGCTGGTCAGAAATCTCATCATTTGATCCGCATCCTCTCGGGATTGAATGTAATCTCAATATCCTGCCATTGCGCGTATTTGTCAGCAGGCAGATCGTATCCTTTTGCCCCACAGCGCAGAATTGCACGTCTGGCAGCCTCATATGCTTGGCTCGCAGACCCGGCAGACCCGCCTGAACTGTCGATCATGCGTAAACTGCCGCCCACCACCTTGCCGTCCGGCGTCAGCGAAAACGCCACGACAACAACCGTTTGCAGCGCATCCGTTGACAAAGACCCAACATTCCAGCACCGCGAAACGGCCAATCGCATCGCGTCTTTCTCGCCACTGGTCAAGGGCGGGCCAGAGGGTTCGCTGCCTTGGCCCAACGCCTCGGCCAGAGCGTCCTCGATGGCGCTTTCGTCGGCGGCCGGAGCCTCTGGCTCTGCGGTTTCTGCCACTTCGGGCTGGGCTGGCGGTGTTGGCCGCCTTGGACGGACCTGAGGGCGCGGAGACGACCGGGGCGCGTATTCCTTAGCCTCTTCAGCCTCGGTCACGATCTCATCTGTGGCCTCTTCCGGGGCGGTCTGATCTTGCTGCTCTTGCTGGATTTCCGCGCCTTCATCCAGCGACACGGCAGGTGTTTCGATATCATCCGGTGCTGCTTCGGGCGGCGGCGGGGCAACCGGCTCGGGCGCAACTTTGTCCGCAGGGCGCGGCTGCGCCTCGGGGCCGGGCGGGACCGGCAGTGCCGCAATTTCAGTGTCAGGCGGCGGATCCAGCGCAGGGGGTTGTTCCACTTCGACAGGCTCAGGCAACGGCTCGACCGCCTCTGGCTCGGGGTCCGGTTCAGGCTCAACAGCCTCCGAAACCTCTGAGGTTGGCTGTTCCTCTTCCACAGGTTCCGGGGGGGGCGTGTTTTCTTGCGGTTCTTCAGGCTGCTGCAAGGACGACGGCGTCGGCACCTCGGGCGCTTCGCGTTGGGCGGTCATCGCCGCGAACTGCTCAGCCGAGATCACGGAAACATCCTGAACGGCCATAGGCAAAGGCTCGGACCGAAAGGTGCCGCCGAACAAAGCCCATCCGATCAGAGTCACATGGGCGATCGCCGAGATCTTGGTGCCGGTATCCACCGCGCGGCCTCACTCTCCACCTTCGTCCAGTGTCGGGCCGCCGGTATCCGTCACCAGCCCCACATTGGAAAAACCGCCCGCATTCAGCGCGCCCATGACCTGCATCACCTGCGCATAAGGGATCGCGCCATCCGCGCGCAGGAACACGCGGTCACTGCTTCGTTCTGCCGCGATCGCGCGCAGTTTGCCAATCAACTCTTCGCGCAGGACATCCGTGGTCTGGATTTGCACCCGCCCGTCAGCCGTCAACGTCACGGTCAGCGGTTCTTCGTTGTCACCGGGCAAAGCGCTGGCCGCAGTTTTGGGCAGATCAACCGGAACACCAACGGTCAGCAGAGGCGCGGCCACCATGAAGATGATCAGCAACACCAGCATGACGTCGACAAAAGGCGTCACGTTGATCTCGGCCATCGGCTGGGCGCGACCCCGACGCCGTCCGCGCCGACGCCCGTTCCCGCCCGAAGATTGCTGAACCGCAGCCCCCATGTCAGCTATCCAACTGGCGCGACAGGATGGTCGCGAATTCGTCAGCGAACGCCTCGTACCCGCCTACGATCCGGTCGCTATCAGCGCTGAGCTTGTTATAGAAAATAACCGCCGGGATCGCGGCCAGCAGGCCCAGACCCGTGGCCAACAACGCTTCGGCAATACCGGGGGCGACAACGGCAAGGTTTGTGTTCTGCTGCTCGGCAATCTCGATAAAGGCGTTCATGATGCCCCACACCGTGCCGAACAAACCGATAAACGGCGCGGTCGAGCCAACCGTCGCAAGGATCGGCAGCCCCTTTTGCAGCGTCTCCGCCTCTTTCGCGATGGCCACATCCATCGACCGGTCAATCCGCGCGGTTGCCCCGGCAATCAGCCCCCCGTCGGTGCGATGGGACCTGCGCCATTCGATCATGCCAGCCGCGAAAATCTTTTCCGAGCTTCCGTCCGGCTGCGTGCCAATCTGTTCAAACAGCTCATCCAGTGGATTGCCTGACCAGAAGGATTCATCAAAAACCTGCGCCTCGCGCCGCGCTGCCTTATAATTGATGAGTTTCTGGATAATGATGCCCCATGACCAAACAGATGCTCCGATCAGCATCAGCATGACCAGTTTTACGACAAAGGTCGCGCGGGCATACAGCCCCCACATGGAGAAGTCGATCTCCTGCGCCAGCGCCAGCGTTTCAGCTTCCATGAACCTGCTCTTTGTTTTTGCCTGACGGCCGTTCTTTTGGCCTTGTTTTGCCAAACGCTAACGCAGTTGGTTATGAAAAGCCAACAGAACCACCCTTGGCCCGCAAATTGTTACAACAATGCGCGAATCTCTGCCGGAAGACGCACCGGCTTGCCCTGCGCATTCATACAAACGGCGGTCACCGTCGCGCGAAAGACCTCGGTCCCATCGCGGGTTACGACCTGATCCATGGTCAGCCGCACCCCCGATACAGAGGCGACCGTGGTTTCCACGATCAGCTCGTCCTCAAACTTGGCCGGGGCCAGATAATCTGCCTCGATCCTGCGGACGACCCAGACAATACCAGCATCGCGCAAGGCGTTCTGATCGTTGCCAAGTTTACGCACATAATCGGATCGCGCACGCTCGATGAACTTCAGGTAGTTTGCGTGATACACGACACCGCCCATATCCGTGTCTTCGTAGAAAACCTGAACGGGATACACATGTTTCATTGCGGCTGCTCCAACCTCGCAAACAATCGCAGAGCGTGCGATGGGTCCTGCGCGACGCCCGGCAGAACCGGATCGTAGGCCGCACGGATCAGTCCAGCAATGTCCGGCCTCAATATCGTGGCGTCACCTGCAATCGCCAGCGGCGACGCGCTGCGAAATGCAGCATCAGACCACAGCAGGATCGTCTGCACCACCTGACTTAGCGCCAAGGTTTCAGCCGGAACCTTGGCCAGTTCCTTGTCCATCCGAAGGAATACAAACGCCGCCCGGATCGACCCGTCCTCTTCAAACCTGAAAATACGGTACTGGTTGGCATCCGCCGCAACCAGCCGCTCGACCAAGGGGCCCAGATCAGGCACCAGACGGTCCAGATCCGGAACCTCGAGCAATTCCTTCCAATCGCGGAAAAAGAAGACCATGCAGTTTGCGCCCAATTCCGGATCCGTCTCGGCCATTTTATGGCCGGCAAGGGTGACGACCGCTTCAAACGCGCCTTTGACGGTCGCCAATGTTTCGTCTTCCACGCCAAAAACGATGGGCACGATGGGGCGGCCCCAGCGCGCAAACAGGAACTCGCCGCTTTCGCGGGTGAACAACGCTTGGATGTCTTCGGGTGTCACGCGCAATCCTCGGTGGTCACAAATAGGTCGCCCGAACCCTTAAAAGCTATGACGTCCAGCTTCAACCAAACAGATCGCTTTGTCCTTTGGGCGCGGCCATTCCAAGATGAGTCCACGCCTTCTGCGCCAGCATCCGACCGCGCGGTGTGCGTTGGATCAAACCCTGTTGCAACAAATAGGGCTCGATGACTTCTTCAAGCGAGTCGCGGCTTTCCGACAGCGCCGCCGAGAGCGTCTCGATGCCAACGGGTCCACCTGCGTAATTCTCGGCAATCAGCGTCAGATACCGCCGGTCCGCACCGTCCAATCCAAGATTATCAACCCCCAGCCGGGTCAATGCGCCATCGGCCAGATCGCGCGTAATGTGGCCGTCGCCTTCAACAATTGCAAAATCCACCACGCGTCGCAGCAGCCGACCGGCAATACGCGGCGTTCCGCGCGACCTCCGGGCGATCTCTCGCGCGCCGTCGTCGTCAGCGGGCGCACCCAATTTACGGGCGTTTCGGGTGACGATCTCGTGCAATTCATCCACGGTGTAGAACTGCAACCGCGTCGGAATACCAAACCTGTCGCGCAGTGGGGTGGTCAGCAGGCCCATCCGTGTCGTGGCCCCAACCAGGGTAAAGGGCTGGAGCTCAATCCGCACAGTCCGCGCGGCGGGGCCTTCACCGATCACCAGATCCAGCTCGAAATCCTCCATCGCGGGATACAGAACCTCTTCGACTGCCGGGTTCAGGCGGTGAATCTCGTCAATGAACAACACGTCACGTGATTCCAGATTGGTCAGGATGGCCGCCAGATCACCCGCCTTGGCCAGTACAGGGCCAGAGGTCATGCGAAAATTCACCCCCAACTCGCGCGCCATGATCTGCGCCAGCGTCGTCTTCCCCAACCCCGGAGGGCCGTGGAACAGCGTATGGTCCATCGCCTCGCCCCGCTGCCGGGCCGACTGAATGAACACGCGCAGGTTCGCACGCGCCTCGGCCTGACCGATGAACTCATCCAGCCCCTGCGGGCGCAGCGCACGGTCATTGTCCTCGGGCAGAGGGTCAGGGCGCAGGGTGGGATCGGCGTCTACCATTCACTCAGCCTTTCGGAGCCAGAAGTTTCAGCGCGGCACGGATCAAATCGGCCTCGCCAGCTTCGGGCTGGCTGGCGGCGGCTTCAGCCACGGCGGATGCAGCGTCAGACGGGCCGTACCCCAAGTTCGACAAGGCCGACAACGCACCGGCAGAGGCCGCAGCGTTCCCCGACGCAGGTTTGACAGCGCGTTTGGGCGCAAGCTCGGCCGCCTCGACAACCTCAAGATCAGGGCCGTCCATGGCCTCGGCCACCGTACCACCCATCGCCATCACACCGGGCGCCTTGTCCTTGAGGTCCAGAACGACGCGCTGCGCCGTCTTCGGCCCAACACCCTTGGCGGATTTGACTGCGCCCCAATCGCCCAGCGCAATGGCCCGGCTGACACCATCAGGCCCCAGCGCCGACAGGATAGCCAACGACACCTTGGCCCCGACCCCCTGAACCGAGCACAGCAGGCGATGCCATTCCTTCTCGACCAGCGACAGAAAGCCGTACAGCTGCATCAGGTCTTCACGCACGACCATGTCGGTATAGATCGAGACCGCCTCGCCCACACCCGGCAGCGCCGCCATTGTCCGATCCGAGCAATAGACGATATACCCCACCCCGCGCACGTCGATCAGAACGTGATCCGCTGCGCGGTAGTCCAGCCGCCCTGTCAGTTTCCCTATCATGCCCGAACCTCTTTCATCCGCGCCTGGGGCGCTGCACCGTAATATGAGTGGCAGATCGCGATAGCCAGAGCATCGGCTGCATCCGCGCCCTTGGGCTGGCACCCCGGAAGCTGGAGCTTGACCATGTGCAAAACTTGCTCTTTCTCGGCGTGGCCAACGCCCACCACCGTTTTCTTCACCCGGTTGGGCGCATATTCACCGACCGTCAGCCCGGCCTGCGCAAGCGTCAGCAAAGCCACCCCACGCGCCTGACCTAACTTCAGCGTGCCCGCACCATCCTTGTTCACAAAAGTCTGTTCGATTGCCGCCTGCTCGGGCTGGTATTCTGCAATGACCTCAACAATCTGGTTGTGCAAAGACAGCAGCCGCTCACCCAGGTCATCACCGTCCGACTTGCACAAACCATTGGCGACGTGGCTCAGGCGGCTGCCATGCGAATCGATGACGCCCCATCCCAGGGTCCTGAGCCCCGGATCAATGCCCAATATCCGCATCTTTTTGCCTCGGCCTGCTCGGGTTTTTATACTCTTTCTTCCCGATTAGCACGAAGCGTGAACATTTTCCAAGCGAATTGACCGAAAGTCTGAAAACGACACTCATATCCCAACGCCGACAATCGTGTCATTTTGCGACGGCAAAAAGTCTGTTTTCGACACCAAAATTACCGGCTAATGGGCTTAAAATTAAGGGGTTTTCACAATCCCAAAGCCTTGCAAAAAACGCATAGGACACATGCAATTTCTGCGCTTGCGGAACCGCTTCGCCCTCACTACATGCCGCTCAGATCGAATGATCGAGACATGAACTTCAACCAGAAGGAAACAGGATATGGCTGCACTGGATACCACCCGCGCCACCACTGGCTCGTTCGGCCTTGCTGGCCGTATCGGCGCATTTTTCGCATCGGCGGTGACCGCTGTTGTCGAATGGAACGACGCCCGCGTTACACGCAACGTGCTGAACCGTCTGACGAACCGCGAACTCGAAGACATTGGTCTTTGCCGTGGCGACATTGATGTCGTTGCGGAAGGCCGCCGGTAAGACGAGCAGAACCGCACCACTCACTCGCCCCTTCTTCCTCCCTCGGGGGCAAAGTAGAACGCCGCGCATCTTTCAATGCGCGGCGTTTCTCCTCAAAGCGGACAAATGCTCAGTGCAGGTACTTACCCAACTGGGCAGAGAGACGTTCCGAGATGGGATCAATTTGCATCACCCAGGCACCGGCTTTTTCAACCGCTGTGCCTTCAGCCAGGCTATCGACCCGATATTGATAAGCAGACGCGCCCAGGCTGGTCAGCAAGAATGTTTTGAAGGCAAACAAGCCCACAAGACACAGCAGCAGAACCTTTGCAGGTACGGCGGACTGCACGCGCTGCGGTCTCATTACGACAAGACCATCCTTACGCATGGTCGCGCGATAGCCGCGGCTGAGCTTGGCATGTTTTTTGCTCAGGCGATGAATGCGCTGATCAAATTCAAGTTGTTTTCCAGTCATGGCAGCCTCCAAAAACCGCCCCCAGGTTGCATCTTTTCAAGGTAGAAAGAGATTGCGCCAAAAAAGTGGCAAGAATCCAGAAAACTCCTGTAAATGGCCCGATTTTAGCCCTGTTTGCTTAAGATTAGCGTCGTCCACTCACCAATTTCCGAACGATTGGCCAGATTAAATCCGTTTTGGAGATAAACAGTAACGACGTCATCCGCCTGTTCGTTGAGGATTCCCGAAAGAATTGCATTACCGCCGACGCGCAGATTCGCTGCGATTTCCGGCGACAGGGCGACCAGTGGACCTTTTAGAATATTCGCAAAAACCAAATCATATGGCGCATGGGATTTCAGGTCCGGATGGTCGAAACCCGCGGCTTCGACGCATTGAACCTGTCCGGCCATGCCATTGGCCTTCAGGTTGGCCTCGGCGACGTCTACAGCAACCTGATCAATATCACTTGCGATGATGTCCCCGTCCCAAACCCGCGCGGCAGCCATGGCCAAGACTGCTGTGCCACAACCGATATCCGCCACTTTGCTTGCCGAAAACCCGTCATCCAGCAGGTAGTCCAAAGCCTTGAGGCAGCCCAGAGTGGTTCCATGATGGCCCGTACCGAAGGCCATCGCCGCCTCGATCAACAGCGGAATGCGGCCTTCGGGCAGCTTGTCTGCGTCGTGGCTGCCGTAAACAAAGAAACGCCCAGCCTCGACGGGGGCCAGTTCGCGGCGCACATGGGCAACCCAATCGGTTTCCGGCAATTCCGACACGACGAACGGCTTGGCTTCGAACGCGGCGGCAAGCACGGCCAATGCGGTCTCATCCGGGGTTTCAGTGAAATAGCCCCCAACTTCCCACAAGCCCGACCCGTCTTCGACCTCGAACACGCCAACGCCAGTGGGTTCGGGCACCAGACGTTCCATCGCGTCGCCCAATCCTTCGGCAGCTTTCTTTCCGGTCAGAGTGGTCAACGCGGTGAATGTGGGCATCTTGGCCTCCTGTGTCAGTTGCGACAGCGCCTAGGGCGACAGGCCGCCAAGGTCAAGCGCTGGCTTATTCCGCCGGGGCCGGAGCGTATTTCGACAGGATGGTTTCGTTTCCGGGTTCCGGATGGCGCGGAATCAGCAATGACAACGCAAGCGAGATCATGGCCATCGCAGCCGCCAGCCCGAACACGGCACCGGGCGAGACAACCCACAGCAATCCCAAAAGCGCAGGCAGGAACACCGCCGCAATATGGTTGATCGTGAAGGCCACCGCAGCAGTGGGCGCGATGTCTGCCGGGTCTGCGATTTTCTGGAAATAGGTCTTCAACGCAAGCGCCAGAGCGAACAGGACGTGGTCGATCACATAGAGGATCGCGGCCAGCACCACACCCCATCCGAACCAGTAGATGCCACCATAGGCCGCGAAGACGATGGCAAGGCCCGCATACTCGAAAATTAGCGTGCGGCGTTCGCCGAACATCGACACGGCTTTGCCCATCATCGGCGCGGCGGCCATGTTGATCATCAGGTTGATCAGATAAAGCCCGGTAAGCTCGTGAACTTCAAACCCGAACTTCTCGACCATCATGAAGCCAGCGAAGACAACGAATATCTGGCGACGGGCGCCCGCCATGAATTGCAGGGCGTAGTACAGCCAATAGCGACGGCGCAGGATCAGTTTCTTGGTTTGCGGTGTGGGCGCATCGAATTGCGGGTAGGCGAACAGACAGAACACTGCCAACAGTGCGGTGCCCCCCCCAGTGACCATGAACACCATGTTGTAGGACAGCCCGAACCGATCCCACGTCAGAACGATCAGCCCATAAACAACGGCTGTGGCCGCCGACCCCATTGCCACCAGCCAGCCCAGGATTTGCGGGGCGCGGTCCTTTGGCAGCCATTGCAGTTGCAGCGACTGGTTGACCGTCTCGTAATAGTGAAACCCGATCGAGCTGAACAGCGTCACGAACAGCAACCCGCCAAGGCTGGGGAACCACGCCGTCACCGCGGTCGCCACACCCAGCATGATCAGAGAGATCATTGCCAGAACCTGCTCGCGGACGAAAATGATCACCGCGATCACTCCCACGGCCAGAAAGCCGGGGATTTCACGGACCGTGTGCAGCAGTCCGATATCCGCGCCGTCAAAATTGGCCACTTCGATGACGAAGTTGTTGAGCAGCGCGCTCCACCCGTTGAACGCGATGGGCATGGTCAGTGCCATCATGAACAACAGGGTTATCGGGCGGCGCCAGAACGGAAGTTTCTGCGCCTCGGATAGCGGCATGGGTTTCAGCATAGGATCGCTCTACGCCCATTTTGAGCGTTTGGCGAGGGGGCAGATGCACAACCGATCTGCGCAGGTGCAGATGTCAGTAAAAACTCTGGGGGTCGATGTCGACGGTCAAACGGATATCCCCCTTCAGACGCAGCGGCGCAATCCACCGGGCGATAGCGTCCTGAATCGGCGTGCCCTTGGGGGCTTTGACCAGCAGGCGAATGCGATGTCGCCCCCTGATACGCGCAATGGGCGCTGGTGCGGGGCCAAAAACCTGCGCATCTATTGCGCGCAGAGGCGCATCGTTGCGCGCCATCGCGTTGCCAATGTCGAAGACCGGACCAACTTCCGGTCCGGACAAGACGATCCCCGCCATCCGCCCGTAAGGAGGCACCCCGGCGGCCTGACGCCCAGCAGCTTCGGCTTTCCAGAACCCTTCCTCATCGCCCGACAAAATGGCCCGGATCACCGGGTGTTCGGGTTGAAAGGTCTGCAACAACGCCTGCCCGGGCTTGTCTGCCCGACCCGCACGCCCCGCCACCTGCCGCATCAGTTGGAACGTGCGCTCCGCCGCCCGCAGGTCGGCCCCATGTAGCGACAGATCGGCATCAATTACCCCCACCAGCGTTAGCTTGGGAAAGTTATGCCCCTTTGCCACCAGCTGCGTGCCGATGACGATATCCGCGTCGCCCTCGGCAATCTCTTCAATCTTGGCCTTCAACGCGCGGGCCGAGCCGAACAGATCGGAACTCAGCATCGCGATCTTGGCCTCGGGGAAGGTCGCCTCGGCCTCTTCCGCAAGCCGTTCGATTCCTGGCCCGACCGGGGCCAGCTTGCCCTCAACTTGACAGGACGGGCAGGTGTCGGGCATCGGCTTCGTCTCACCGCATTGGTGGCACATCAGACGTTTCAGGAAACGGTGTTCCACCATCCGCGCATCGCAATGGTCACACGCGATTTGCTCGCCACAGGCCCGGCACAGCGTCACTGGCGCATAGCCGCGGCGGTTGATGAACAGCAGCGACTGTTCCCCGCGTTCGATCCGCTGCCGCACCGCCTGCCGCAGCGACGGAGAAATCCACGTCCCCGGCTGCATCTGCTCGGCGCGCATGTCAATGGGCTTCATCTCGGGCAGCACCGCCGCCCCAAAGCGCGAAGTCAGGTCCAGCCGTTCATATTTCCCGGCCTCGGCATTGGCCCAGCTTTCCAACGAAGGCGTCGCACTGGCCAACACCACCCGCGCCCCGCAGATCGAGGCTCGCAGCACCGCCATATCCCGCGCGCTGTAATGCACGCCGTCTTCCTGTTTGTACGAGGTGTCGTGTTCTTCATCGACCACCACCAGCCCCAGATCGCGGAACGGCAGGAACAGCGCCGAACGCGCACCGACCACCAGTTGCGCTTCCCCCTGCCCGACCATCCGCCAGACCCGGCGACGTTCGGTCATGGTGGCTCCCGAGTGCCACTCGGCAGGGCGCGCGCCGAACCGCGCCTCGACCCGTGTCAGGAATTCGGCGGTCAGCGCGATCTCGGGCAGCAGAACCAGCGCCTGCCGCCCCATGCGCAGGGCTTCGGCGACGGCCTCAAGATAGACCTCGGTCTTGCCCGACCCGGTGACCCCCTTCAGCAGTGTCGTGCCATAATCGCCCGTCCGTTGCCCGGCTTGCAGACGGGCGACGGCTGCCGCCTGATCCTCGGTCAGGGCTTTGCCCGGCAGGTCAGGATCCAAGCGCGGATAGGGCAGATCACGCAGGCTGTCTTCTTCCCGTACCGCGCCTTGCTTGACCAAGCCCTTCACGACCGAGGACGTCACCCCCGCCTGTTCCGCCAATTCCTTCAGCGTAAAGGCCAGTCCTCCATAATCGCGCAGCACCTCCAACACCCGCGTCCGCGCGTCGGTCATGCGGTCAGGTTCGGCATCACCCAAACGATAGACTTTCCGCATCGACGGCGGATCGCCCACCCCCGGCGCACGGGTCGCCAACCGCAGCATCGCAGGCATCGGCGTCAGCGTGTAATCGGCCACCTTTCCCAGAAACAGCCGCATCTCTTCCCGCATTGGCGCGACCTCAAGCACCCGGATCACGGATCGGGCCTTTGCCAGATCAAAGCCCCCCTGCCCCGGTCCCCAGACCACCCCCAGAACCTTGCGCGGGCCCAATGGCACCTCGACGAACGCGCCCAGAAAACACCCGCCCTCGGGCGCTTTGTAATCCAGCGTTCGGTCCAAGGGCTGTGTGGTCAGCACCGCCACAAGCTCGCCCTGGTCGAAATACTCCTGCGCGCTCACCGCATCTCCTCGGGTCGGGGGTTTCAGCATCGGTGTTATTGGGGTAAAGCCATCCGCAACCAAGGCCAACCCATCAAAGGACTGCCCGCATGAAATTCTTCGTAGACACAGCCGAGATCGACGCCATCGCCGAACTGAACGATCTGGGCATGGTGGACGGCGTGACCACCAATCCCTCGCTGATCCTGAAATCCGGACGCGACATTCTGGAAGTCACCAAAGAGATCTGTGATCTCGTCGAAGGTCCCGTCTCGGCCGAAGTTGTCGCCACCGAAGCCGACGACATGATCGCCGAAGGCCGCAAGCTGGCCAAGATCGCGCCAAACATTGCTGTCAAAGTACCGCTGACATGGGCTGGCCTGAAAACCTGCAAAACCCTCAGTGACGAAGGTCAGATGGTTAACGTGACCCTGTGTTTCTCGACCAATCAGGCGATTCTGGCGGCCAAGGCGGGTGCAACCTTCATCTCGCCCTTCATCGGTCGTCTGGACGATATCAACCTCGACGGCATGGACCTGATCGCAGACATCCGTCAGGTTTATGACAATTACGGGTTCGAAACCGAAATCCTCGCCGCGTCTATCCGCACCGTGAACCATGTGACCGACAGCGCCCGGATCGGTGCTGACGTGATCACCGCCCCACCCGCTGTCATCAAAAAGCTGGCCGATCACCCGCTGACTGACAAGGGGCTTGAAACCTTCCTTGCTGACTGGGCCAAAACCGGTCAGAAAATCCTCTGATTTTTCACGCGACCGCGCGGTGCCATCAGGCACCGCGCCCGGCCCAACGGCCTGGGTCCTGATCTTTGATCAGGACCCAGCAGGCGGGAGCTGCCTCCCCCCCCCCACACATCAAATCCGGTCATTTTGGCATTTTTCCCAAGGCAAATCCGCCAAGCCGTGTTATAACGCGGCAAAACATAAAAAAGACCGGACGGGACATGAGCAGTAACACCAAACTCAAGGACACTCTCCGCGAGGCGATTCTGGCCGAGCCTTACGCCGTGCTGGATGACAAGGACCTGATGCAGGCCCTCGTCACCGCCAATGAAGAAGCGCGCGGAGACAACATCATCGACCTGCGCGGCATTGCCATGCAAAGGCTCGAGGCGCGGCTGGACAGGCTTGAGGACACACACAGATCTGTCATCGCTGCAGCCTATGAAAATCTGGCAGGCACCAATCAGGTTCACCGCGCGATCCTGCGCCTTCTGGAACCGGTCGATTTCGAAGATTTTCTCAAGGCGCTTGGCACCGAAGTCGCAGAGATATTGCGCGTTGATCGCATCTCTCTGGTGCTGGAGACCACCGTGGTCCAGCAAGACCCGGCAATCGAAAAACTGGGCGGGGTTCTCACTGTCGTTGAACCCGGCTTTGTCGACAACTACCTGACTTTTGATCGCAGCGGCCCGGCAAGAGAAGTTGTCCTGCGCGAGATCATTCATCCCACGCACCGCATTTTTGGCGAACAGGCCGACCACCTGCGATCCGAAGCGTGTCTGAGGCTGGATTTGGGCGAAGGCCGTCTACCCGGCATGATCATCATGAGCGCCAAGGACCCAAATCATTTTTCGCCGCAACTGGGCACGGATCTTTTGACGTTCTTTTCCGGCGTCTTCGAGCGTTCGATGCGCCACTGGCTGTCGTGAGCCTGATCTCTCCGGCCTGTCGCGATGCTTTGCAGCGGTGGCTGGACAGTCTGGTGGCCCTTTCCGGTCGATCCGAAAACACGCAAGCGGCCTATTGCGGGGATGTGACCGAGTTCCTGACCTTCATGACCCTGCATCACGGCGAACGGCAAGGGCTGTCAGCCGTGTCCCGCATCACCGTGTCGGACATGCGCGCATGGATGGCGGATCAGCGTGCCTCGGGCGTGGGGGCGCGGTCATTGGCGCGCAAGCTATCCGCCGTAAAAACCTTCTACCGCTGGCTTGCGGAACGCGAAGGGTTCGAACCGTCCGCCGTTCTGTCCACTCGTTCCCCGAAGTTCACCAAGAAACTCCCGCGTCCCATGGCCGAAGACGCCGCGCGCGCCATGATCGAAACGGTTGAATTTCAATCCACCAGCGATTGGGTGGCAGCACGGGACGCTGCCGTGGTCACTTTGCTATATGGGTGCGGATTGCGCATTTCCGAGGCTCTCTCTCTTACAGGCAGCGACGCACCCCTGCCCGACACCCTGCGCATCGTCGGGAAAGGTAACAAAGAGCGCGTCGTCCCCGTTCTTCCAATCGCCCGTGACGCGGTCGACAGGTACCTCGCGCTCTGCCCCCACACTCTGTCCAAGGACAAGGCCCTGTTTCGTGGGGTGCGCGGTGGCCCACTGAACCCAAAGGCCATTCAGAATGCCATGGCAAAGGCCCGCGCACAGTTGGGATTGCCTGCAACCGCGACACCCCACGCGCTGCGGCACAGCTTTGCAACGCATCTGCTGACAGCCGGCGGCGACCTGCGCGCCATTCAGGAATTGCTGGGCCACGCGTCCCTGTCGACAACACAAGCCTACACAGCCGTCGACACCGCCCGTCTGATGGACGTCTACAATCGCGCCCACCCCAAGGCCTGACGCCAAGCAATTCACATCAACCGGGCTTTTGGTTTGCATCTGAAGCACGCTTCGTTCAAGAGACACGCATGACACTCAGATTCAAAGCTCTTTCCGTCCACCTCTTCACCGCAACCGGCGCCGTATTCGCAATGCTGGCAATGTTGGCCGCCGTCGAAGAGAAGTGGAGCCTCATGTACTTGTGGCTTGTGGTTTCCTTCATTGTGGATGGTATCGACGGCCCATTGGCGCGGCACTACCACGTCAAAAAGAACGCCCCCGAATTCGACGGAGTTCTTCTGGATCTGATCATCGACTATCTGACTTACGTGTTCATCCCGGCCTTCGCTTTGTTCAAGTCCGGCCTGATGGATGGATGGACCGGCTGGTTCGCGATCATCGTGATCACCTTCGCCAGCGCCATGTATTTCGCAGATACGCGCATGAAAACGAAAGATAATTCCTTTTCCGGTTTCCCCGGCTGCTGGAACATGTTCGTCATCGTGGTCTTCGCGCTCGAGCCCAATTTCTGGGTTATCCTGCTGCTTGTGTCGCTGTTGTCGCTGGCGATGTTCCTGCCACTCAAATTCGTGCACCCCGTGCGCACGGAACGCTGGCGCAGCCTGACCTTGCCGATGGCCTTCGCATGGACCTTCTTTGCAGGCTGGGCCGCGTGGGTGGATTTCCACCCCGAAAGCTGGGCGCATTGGGGTCTGGTCGTTACCAGCCTGTATCTGGTTTCAGCAGGCATCGCGCAGCAGGTGGTCCCGCCGCGCAGAAGCCGGGATTACAAGACGTCCTGAACCTCGAATTCAGTCCCGTTATGGGTGAACACGTCACCTTGCCGAAGCCCCGTCATGGCCAGATAGATCGGGCTTTGGGTCGAAATACCCATGTAGGTCTTGCCATCGACATCGAACCGGGTGGTCGACACACACACCACGAAACGGCGGTTGTTGAACTTGACGACAGCGCCAGGCTGCACCGTGTCAGTCACGCTGAAATCAGTGTTTTCAATCACATCAATCTTGGCATGGTGGGCATGCACCGGCGCGTCAAAAGCCGCGGCAAGGTCCGCATTCTCTCGCGACGCCGCGATATCGTCCTTGTCGTGCCCCTCGCGGTCGTCCAGCTGCGAATCCTTCAGAAATGCGTCGTAATGCGCCTGCGCAGTCGCAAGTTCCTGCGCTTCCAACGACATCAGGCGGTCGATGATTGCCTTCTTGCGGGCAGCCGAGTCTGATTGAGCAGTCATGCCATTCGGTCCTTTGAATCTCTATCTGATACAAGTTGGGCCTCAAGCACCCGGATTGCAACAGAAATCCGTCACTCAGATCAGCAAACCAGCGGCCCGTTCATGACGCAGCAAGGCGACCTTGGTCTCAACGCCACCTTCGCCTGAGAACCCGCCAAGCCCATTCGCGGCCAGCACGCGATGACAGGGGATGATCACCGGAATCGGATTTCCGCTACAGGCTTGCCCAACCGGTTGCGGCGGCTGCCGCAACTCTTTGGCGATCTCGCCATAGGTTCTGGTCTCACCCAAGGGTATGGCAAACATCAGATCACAGACCTGCCGCTGGAACTCGGATCCCGCAACACGATAGGGCAGATCAAACCGCTCCAATCGTCTCTGGTCATAAGCCTTCAGTTGCGCCGCCGCCTCCTTCAGCACCGGCGTCGCCTCACCTATGTTTTGCCCATTCCAAATCAGACGCGTGATCGCTCCACCCGTCTCTTCGACCCCAAGGCATCCAAATTGAGTATCAACAGCAATCATCGGCATAGCCAAATGCTGCCCGTATTTTGACAAAGGGCGCAACCCTAAACAGGTCGCGCCCCATGCTTCTTCTGTTCAAAAATACTTCGGAGCGCGAGGCAGAGCCTCGCAAAATCCTGAAATTTATCCCAACGCCTCGTTACAGCGCCCGCACACGCCATCATGCGCATGGCGCCCCACATCCGGCAGGATTTTCCAGCAGCGTTGGCATTTCTCGCCTTCAGCTTTTTCAAACACCACCGCAACACCTTCGATCTCTGGCACACGGAACGCCTCGGCCGGGGCCGGATCGCCGGTGACGGTCAGGCCCGAAGTGATGCACAGATCATCCACGTCGAAGGTTGCCAGCAAATCACGCACCTCGGCGTCTTCAATATGCACGATCGGCGCGGCTTCAAGGCTGGACCCGATGACTTTCTCCTGACGCTGAATCTCCAGCGCGGCAGTCACGGCACGGCGGACGCGGCGGATTTTGGCCATGCTGGATTCAAGGTCCGCATCGCGCCAGTCGGCAGGCGTATCCGGGAAATCCACCAGATGGACGGAACTGTCATCGCCGGGGAACCGCTCCAGCCAGACCTCTTCCATCGTAAAGACCAGAACCGGGGCCAGCCACGTGGTCAGACGGTGGAACAGGATGTCCAGAACCGTGCGCGCAGCCCGGCGGCGCAGGTTGTCGCCGTCGCAATAGAGCGCATCCTTGCGCACGTCGAAGTAGAACGAGGACAAATCCACCGTGGCAAAAGTGAACACGGCGCTGAACACACCCTGGAAGTCGAACGCGGCATAGCCCTTGCGCACCTGCTCATCCAGATCGGCCAGACGGCTGAGAACCCAGCGCTCCAGACGCGGCATATCCTCGGACGCGACCCGGTCAGCCTCGGTGAAATCCGCCAGTGATCCCAGCATGAACCGCATAGTGTTGCGCAGACGGCGATAGCTGTCGGCAGTGCCTTTCAGGATCTCAGGCCCAATCCGCTGATCGGCGGTATAGTCGGTCTGAGCAACCCACAAACGCAGGATATCAGCCCCGTATTGCTTGATAACCTCCTCCGGCACGATGGTATTGCCAAGCGACTTGGACATCTTGTTGCCCTTGGCATCCAGCGTAAAGCCATGGGTCACGACGTTGCGATAGGGCGCACGGCCCTTGGTGCCGCAGGCTTGCAACATGGACGAATGGAACCATCCGCGGTGCTGGTCGGTGCCTTCCATGTAGACGTCGGCGATGCCGTCCTCGGTCCCGTCTTCGCGGTCGCGCAGAACGAAGGCGTGGGTGGACCCTGAATCAAACCACACATCCAGCACGTCGAATACCTGATCGTAGTCGTCAGGGTTGGCGATGCCGTCTAGCATCTTTTCCTTGAAGCCCTCGGTGTACCAGATATCCGCACCGCTTTCCTCAAACGCGACTTTGATACGCGCGTTCAGGTCTGCGTTGCGCAGCAGGTAATCCGCATCGGTCGGCAGCGCGCCCTTCTTGGTAAAGCAGGTCAGAGGCACACCCCAGGCGCGCTGGCGCGACAACACCCAGTCCGGACGGGCTTCGATCATCGAATACAGGCGGTTGCGGCCAGTCTGCGGTGTCCATTTCACCAGCTCATCAATCGAGCGCAGGGCGCGTTCGCGGATGGTATCCCCCATCTCGCCCATGCCATCGTCCAGCTTGCGGTCAACGGATGCAAACCACTGCGGCGTGTTGCGATAGATGATCGGAGCCTTCGAGCGCCACGAATGCGGATAGCTGTGCTTGATCTTGCCGCGTGCCAGCAACCCGCCGACCTCGGCCAGCTTGTCGATCACCGCCTTATTCGCGTCACCCTCACCACCCTTGCGGGACAGGATGTATTTGCCGCCAAAGAACGGCAAGTCAGCGCGGAAAGAGCCGTCGTCCATCACGTTATAAGTGATGACCTGCTCGAGCATCCCAAGATCGCGGTAAAGCTCGAATTCCTCCATCCCGTGCGACGGCGCACAGTGGACAAAGCCGGTGCCTTCGGTATCGGTTACGAAATCGGCCGCTCGAAAATCGCGAATGTCATCCCATTCGCCATTGCCGCCCTCGGCCCCGGCCAGCGGGTGGGTCAGTTGCACGCCTGCCAACTCATCCGTGGTCACGTCACGGACGCGGGTCCACTGGTCGTCGTTCAGACGCGCGCGGCCCAGCACGTCCGCTGCCAGATTATCGGCCAGAAGGAACTTGTCACCCACGTTGGCCCAGCATTCGTCGGGCGCTCCGGTGACTTTATACAGGCCGTAGGAGATATCCTTGCCGTACACGACCGCTTTGTTCGAGGGCATGGTCCACGGTGTCGTCGTCCAAATGACTACGTAAACATTCCCATCACCGAGCACATTTTCGCGAACAATTGGCTCGTCGAAGTCTGGAGACTTGCTTCGATCTGCTTCCACGACCTTAAATTTCACCCAGATAGTGAAGCTTTCCTTGTCGTGATACTCGACCTCGGCCTCGGCCAGAGCGGTCTTTTCGACCGGCGACCACATCACGGGCTTGGACCCCTGATAGAGCGTGCCGTTCATCAGGAACTTCATGAACTCATCGGCGATCACGGCCTCGGCGTGGTAGTCCATGGTGATATAGGGATCAGCCCAGTTGCCGGTGATGCCAAGACGCTTGAACTCGTCGCGCTGGATGTCGATCCAACCCTCGGCGAACTTGCGGCATTCCTGACGGAAATCAACGACGTTCACCTCATCCTTGTTCTTGCCCTTCTTGCGGTACTGCTCTTCGATCTTCCATTCGATGGGCAGGCCGTGGCAGTCCCAACCCGGCACATAGCGCGCGTCATGGCCCATCATCTGATGCGAGCGCACGATCATGTCCTTGATGGTCTTGTTCAACGCGTGGCCGATATGCAAGTGACCGTTCGCATAGGGGGGGCCATCATGCAGGGTGAACGGCGTCCGCCCCTGTTTTTCGCGCAGGCGGTCATAGACGCCGATGGTTTCCCACCGTTCCAGCCATGCGGGTTCGCGCTTGGGCAATCCGGCGCGCATGGGGAAATCGGTTTTGGGCAGGTTCAGCGTGTCTTTGTAATCAGGTGTTTCGGCGCACATTGGGGGCGTCCTTTGGGTCATCTGGTCGTCGTGTGGATCGAAGCGGTCGGTGCGAAGTCTCAAACACCTTTGCCCGGCGTCTCAGGATGTCAGAGCGCCGGGGATATAATTCGAATAATGATGGCCATCCGGTCATACATGGCGGCGCTTATAGGACGCCCGCATCGGATGGTCCAGAGCTTCCGCCCCCTGCGGCGAATGGCGCGGGTTCGCTTGCCCGTAGATACATGAGCATCCCCTATGGGTGGAACAACGACCCCACCAGATACGCAATCAACGCGGCTGCACCGCCAATCAGCAGCGTTTCCATTCCTGACCGCCACCATGGGGCCAGCGACCATCGGCTTTTCATCGCGCCTATCGCGAAGAACACACCCATTGTCATCCACACAGACACCGTGAACGCGTTCTCGACAGACAGCAAAAACGGCAAGAGCGGAATCATCCCCGCAACCAGAAAGGCCATGAATGTCGCCATCGCAGCCTTGAACGGGTTCGGATCAACGGCTCCAAGGCCATATTCACCCTCGATCATAAGATTGATCCAGTTTTCGTGGTTGTCGGTGATCGCATCCGTCGCCTCGTCCAGCACGCGCCCGGACAGGCCTTTCTGGGCAAGAATTTCCCGGACTTCGCGACGTTCTCCATCAGGATAAAGGTCAATATGTCGCTCTTCAATGGCCCGAATACGGCGGACATTATCCAATTCGGCCTTGGTGCCCGAGTAATTGCCCGCTGCCATGGAAAACCCGTCGGCCAAAACATTTGCCAGTCCCAGAACAACGATGACAAAAGGTGACAGTCCCGCCCCGGCCACGCCAGCAATGATCGCAAATGTCGTGACCGAACCATCAATCCCGCCATAGACAACATCGCGCAGCACGCCGCGGCCCGGCGGGGCGTTGATCCTCTCGGAAATTTCCTGCTGGCTGTGTCCGTGCTCGGTCATGGCTGGCTCCGGCGCTTTTATGCGGACCAGCAGACAGGAAGTCTTTGCGTTACGTCAAGTCTTGGAGAACAAACCGGTCAAAGCCCGCTTGATCATCGTGCGCGTCGACGGTTTATGACGGTCCGAGAATGGCAAAGGCCGACACACGTCCATCGCCGCAACACCAACGCGGGCGCTTAGTGCGCCGTTCACCAGCCCTTCTCCAAACCTGCGGGACAGTTTGCTAAGGACCGAGCCACCCAAAACAGGCTCCAGCAGATCGTCGCCCACTGCCACGGCGCCAGTGGCCACCAGATGCACAAACACGGCGCGCGTCAGCCGCCAACCTCCTAGAAACCCGGAACGCCCCCCATAGATTTCGGCAATGCGACGGATCATCCGAAGCGACGCGGCCAGCGCCGTCACAACATCCGCCAAGGCCAGCGGGACCAGAGCTGTCACGGTTGCGACCTGACGCGCCGCCGCCTCGACCTCGCGGCTGGCGGCTGCATCCAGTGGGGCAAGCAACTCATCCTCGACCAGCTCCAACAAGCCCGAAGCGTCGAATTGTTCGCCCATACGCTCGTTCAACCGGTCACGTCCCCATCTCGTGTCGTCGCGGCCTTTGTAGAAACTGATCAGTTTTTCGGTCACGTCGCGGGCCTTTTTCAAATCTTCGTCGGCCAGCGCTTCGTCAGCAGCCCGGCGCAGGCCGTCGATACGAGACAAGCGACCAATCGCAGCCAACTCGCGCATGGCGATGAGCAGCGCGACCAGAGCCAGAGCGCCAAACAGCCCGGTTACGATCCACCCCAGAACAGGTGCGCGCAGCAACAGTGACGTGACAAAATCCCAAGCGGCGATGGAAACGACGGCACCAACCGCTGCAGTAGCCAGCCCCCAGAACCACCGGGACAAGACCGAGGGCTTTCTGGCCGCCAATCTGACCGCCGTTTGCATGGCCTGCCCCTGCATTGGCGCGACGTCCGGAACAGGCGGCGCAGTCGACACGTCGACCGAGGGCTCTTCGGCGTCCAGATCAAATACAACAGGACCTTTAGCCATCGACAGCCTCGCTTTTCTTCCAGACATATTTGATGTCCGGCAGGTTTTCGTCATTATCCGCCCCGTCGCTGCGGGCGACTTCGGAAAACCCGTTGCGTTCGTAAAACCGACAGGCCCGCAGGTTTAGCTGAAACGCAAACAGGGACAGTTCGGCCCGCTTGGACTTGGCGTCGTCCAACAGACGTTGTCCGATCCCACGCCCTCGAGCTTTGGGCGCCAGATACAGGGAATGAACTTCGCTTTGGTTCAAAGCCAGAAAACCCACGATGCCCTCATCGGTTTCCGCAACGGTCACCCAGTCCTGATCAATCATCCGACCGCAAAAGGCTATGGTCTCGGCGCGCGAATGCAATTCCGGCATCCAGTCATGTTCGAGCGCGAAACCATGCAGGATTTCACCGGTCGCACCGGCATCCGTGCTGCGGGCTGCACGCAGGACCACGGTCATAGGCGGTCTCCTATGAGGAACTGCGCCGCCCTGTCCAAACGGATATGGGGTGGGCCATCCCCCGGTCGCAATGTCAGTTGGGCTGGCTCAAACGCCATGAAACCATAATCGGCGTCCAGCCATGCACCTGCGCCATCACGGGCAGGCCCTAACAGGCGGGCCGGGTCTTCGGGCAATTCACCGGGATAGAAAGCCGCGCGCTTTCCATCGGGCAACGTACCGCGCACACAAGGAAGGTCTGCCCCCTGATGGGACCGGATTTCTTCGGTCGTCGCGCGCAGCGCCGCCAGCGACAAGGCCGCTGTTTGCGCACCGGCAAAATTCGCCCGATCGCGGGCGTCGCGTGTCAGAGCTTCCATGATATTGGTCAGGCGGGGGTGCTGTAGGTGATGCAGGTGATCGGCCTTGGTCGCGGCAAAAAGGATACGCTCGACCCGTTTGCCCAGAAGAAGCTGGCTCAACCACGCATTGCGACCCGGTCGGAACGCCGACAGGATATCCGCCATCGCGCGCCGCATATCTTCAACCGCTTGCGGACCCTTGTGGATCGCGCCCAGCGCGTCGACCAACACCACCTGACGATCAATTCGCGAGAAATGATCGCGAAAGAACGGCTTTACGACCTGAGATTTATAGGCCGCGTACCGACGGGCCATCTCGTGGTGAAGGCTGCGCCGCTGGGCTTTGCCATCAACGGGCAACGGCGCAAAGGTCAGAACCGGAGAGCCCGACAAATCGCCGGGCAGCAGAAACCGGCCCGGCGTGCAGTCATAGTATCCTGCGTCCCGCGCCGTGTTCAGGTAATCCGAAAAGGCTTTGGCCAACGACAGCGCGGTGGGTTCGTCGTGCTCGGCCGCAGGCTCTGCAGCCTTGGCCAGCGCCAGAAATGCGTCTGCCTCGGCGCGACCTGCGATGCGGTTCAGCGTCTCGGTCGACCACTCCTCATAAGACTTGTCCAACAGGGCCAGGTCCAAAAGCCACTCGCCCGGATAGTCCACGATATCCAGATGAACCGTTCGCGGTCCTTGCAACCCCGACAGCAAACCAGCGGGACGCACCTTGAACGACAGGCGCAGTTCCGACACGGCACGGGTGCTGTCCGGCCAATGTGGTTGCGGTCCGGTCAGGGCCGCCAGATGGTTTTCATAGTCGAACCGGGGCACTGTGTCGTCAGGTTGCGGCTGCAGATAGGCGGCGTTGATCCGCCCCTCGCGCTGGGCCACCAGACCGGTCATGCGGCCCCGGTCCTGCAAATGGGCAACAAGCGAGGTGATGAACACCGTTTTGCCCGACCGCGCCAATCCGGTGACGCCCAGACGAATGACCGGCTCGAACAGGGCTTCGGACACGCTGTCACCGACACTTTCAAAGCCACGCACCAGACTGTCTGACAGGGAAGAGATGACCAAATTGTCGCCCCGCTTTTTTCGTTTCTCTCAAAATAGGTAGCGCGGACCTGACATACCAGCGCTTTCCCGCTCTTGCCCGTTGCGGTGCGGCGCGTTACCAGCAGCCCATGCCAAGATACGCACTGAAAGTCGAATACCAAGGAGAGCCGTTCGCCGGGTGGCAACGGCAAAAAGAGCTGCCTTCCGTTCAGGGGGCCATCGAACAGGCGTTGTCGCGTATCCAGCCCGGTGCCCATACGATTGCCGCAGCCGGTCGAACGGATGCCGGGGTGCACGCGCTGGGACAGGTTGCCCATTGCGACCTGACCAAGGAATGGGACCCGTTCCGCCTGTCAGAAGCGTTGAACTATCACCTGAAACCGCAGCCCGTCGCGATTGTGAAAGCCGCGCGGGTCGAGGATGACTGGCACGCCCGGTTTTCCGCTGTGGAACGTCAGTATCTGTTTCGCATCCTGATGCGCCGCGCGCCCGCGACCCATGACGCCGGGCAGGTTTGGCAGATCAACCACAGGCTGGATGTGGACGCCATGCAAGCAGGCGCAGACATGCTGATTGGCCGTCATGACTTTACGACGTTCCGTTCTTCAATCTGTCAGGCCGCCAGCCCGGTCAAAACTCTGGACGAATTGCGCGTTGAACAGGTTCAGGGTTTTTCCGGCCCCGAAATCCACTTTCACGTCCGCGCCCGGTCTTTCCTGCACAATCAGGTGCGCAGCTTTGTCGGCACGCTGGAACGTGTTGGCGCGGGGGCGTGGACGCCCGAGGATGTGCGTGTCGCCCTGCAAGCGGCTGACCGTGCGGCTTGTGGTCCGGTGTGCCCTCCGCAGGGGCTCTATCTGGCGCGGGTCGGCTACCCTCAACCGGTTTTTGACGAACTCAGATAGCGCGCAACAAGAGCCCGCTGGCAATCACGGCAATCATCAGCCCCGCAACCAGTTCGATGGTCGGGGCCAGCACTTGCGCAAACCGTGTGGCCGAGGCCGAGGCAAGCAATCCACCGCGCAGACCCAGAGAGGTCCAACCGACCAAAGTCGTGACCATCGCCGTTCCCAGTGCCATGGCAAACGCCCCTGCGATCCCCACCATCGCGATGCCCATCTGCCACGTCAGGATCAGCACAAACAACGCGCCAGTGCAGGGCCGGGCCGCGATTCCGGCGATCAGGATCAACGCCTCGCGCAGGCTACCGACATTGGCAACCTCCTCGGCGGTGGGGCCGTGGCGATGACTGCAATCCGAGCAGACTTCGCCTTCTTGGTGATGATGGTCGTGATGGTGGTCGCCGTGGTCGTGATGATGGTGATCGTGTTGGGATGTCTGGGACTTGTGCCGCCTTGCAAAGCTTCGCAAGGCTCGGAACACCAGCCACAGCCCGATTGCAGCAATGGCGCCATAGCTTATGGGCGCCATGACCTGTTCGGTCGTCCCCACAAGGCTTTCCCGTGACATCTGGAACACCAGAACACCCGCATAGACCAGCACGATCGCAGTCACGGCCTGCCCCAAACTCGACAACACGCTGATCGCTGACAGCCGCCAGAATGCGACGCGGCGGCCCAAACCGTACCCTCCGATCAACACCTTACCGTGCCCCGGACCGATGGCATGGAAAAACCCATAGGCGAAACAAACGGTCAGCAATGTCGCGACGGCCTCGGGCTGCTCGGCGCGAGCGGCCCTCAATGACCGGGCGATCTGGTTCTGGAACGCGCGCTGTTCACCAGCCGCCCAAGCCGCAAGCTGGTCGAACCCCCCGCTGCCCCAGAACCAAAGCAGCAATCCAATGGCCAGAGCGACCGGTACAATCAGGTATTTGGACATGAAATACGGATCTCGGTCGCAAAGTTCTCGCCGACGAGCGGGATATCATTTTCCTCAAGGTCATAATCGGCGTCCAATGTGCGCAAAAACGCCTGCATCTGGGCCAACTGCCCGTCAATATCCGGTTCAATCCGGCCAATCTGACATGACAGCGACCCGGAAACGGTAACGGGACGCGTTACTTCGTAGGCCGTGTAATAGGTCTCATCAAAGGCTTTGGCAGTCAGGTTTGCCGCCGGTGCCGCAGCGCCTTCGACCGCCCTGAGATGGGTCGTGACGATGCGGCCATCCTCGGTCGTGGCAGAGGCCTCTGCCGGGCCGGACAGGGCAACCGGTTTTCCATCCGCCCAAACCAGAAGATCGCCGTTGTATCCTTCGACCCATTGCGCATCAAACCCAGCCAGAAAACCTTCTTCGGCTGGGGTCAGTATGCCATCTGCGTCCTGATCCAGCTTCATGTCCTCAAGGACCAGAAGCGAGTAGAACTCATCATAGGCCCAAGTGACGCGGACATGTGTCAGGTTTCCGGATTCATCCACGATGAACTCCAACCCCGTGTCGATGAAGACATGCGGGTGAGCCAGTGCCGGAATCGGGGCACAGCAGGTCAAGAGGGTCAAAAACCAACGCATATGCGAAAGATAGGATGACCGCCCGCGTCCGGCAATGCGTTTCGCCTGACGGGTGCGGATTTCAGCCATCAATCAGGGTTGCGGGAACAAAACCAGCGTCTGCAGCGCTACACCAACCGGACCTTCGGTATCGTAAAGCACCGACTGAGACATCCCGATTCCAGATGGCTGCCAGTGGCATATCGAGTCCGACGCCAGCCAGTCCGACACCGGTTCGCGATGAACCTGCACAGTCAGGTCCGTGTTCATAAAGCCCATTTCCGTTGTCGGCGCATTCCAGGACAGGCCGTTGCCGCAATCGGCCAAGGGACACAGGGCCTGAATGGGCGACTGAACCTCATCAGGCAACAAAGGAGGCGTGCGCATCCAGATCGCCTTGGGCCCCGGCCCCTGATTGCCGCCTTTCGGATAGAGAATCTCGGTATGATTAGCAAAGCCGCGCAGTTTGTGGCGTGTCTCGCCAATCGGGAAAGGGCCGGTCACCGCATCTTCAAATTGGGGCGGCGACACGGTCACATTTGGAACAGGCCCAAGGTTTCGGCGAACCAGATGCATGGTCGTCGCCGTGGCGCAAAGGGTATCGTCCAGATCATGCACGGTGACCCGTGTCGTTGCCATCGTCTTGGTATGCCGTGTGGTTTCCGCCGCAACGCGCAATCCGGCCAAAGGCATCGGACGCAACATGTCGATCGTCAAACGGGTCAGCATCTTGTCGGACCCAACCTCGGTTTCCGCGGCCCGCGCTACAAGGCCCGTGACTGGCCCCGCATGACAATGATCTTGCGACCAGGGCCCGCGCGCGGCTTCGTTGCCGACAAATGCACCGTCTGCACGAATGTAGAAAAAGGTGTGCTGGTTCACATCAGGGTTGCTGCTCATGTTTTTGCTTACACCTTTTCCCCAGCGCATTTCTTAGTTCGGTTTAGGCGACCTGACGTCTGTGTACCGCATTCAGCCCGTCAGCCAAGCACCGAGTTCGCACATGTGTCCAAGAATATTTCTGCGCGAACCCGGTGACCAGTCTTTACGTTCCGGAAGAGAATGACTTAGCTGCCAGTACACTGTCCAGTTGGCGACCGAACACTGCAACACTCGGAATGACATATATGGAGCGCAAAATGGCCTTGCTGATCGAAACAGGACTGTCCGACTGGATGAGCGATGACGACATTGTCGGCGAGATTCAGCGTTTGCGCCCGGGTCTGGATGTGAGGACACGGGACACCATCGGCGATCCCGCCGACATCACGATGATTGCGGTTGTCGGTTTGAAAGACACGCATCCATCGCAACTTCCCAATCTGAAACTTGTTCAGAAACTGGGTGCAGGGGTTGAGACGATCCTCGGCAATCCAAACCTGCCTGACCACGTTCGTGTGGCGCGCCTGAAACCGGATGCCCCGGCACAAGGCATTGCAGAATGGTTCGTGACCTACATCTTGCACCGCCAGAGAAACGTCTCGTTCCACGAAACAGCCCAGCGCAAGGCCAAGTGGCTGCCCAAGGCGCCGGGCTACACCCCCGAGAAAACTGTCGGAGTTCTGGGTTTGGGACATATCGGTGCCCGCAGCGCCCTGATGTTGCGCGCAATCGGGTTCAACGTCATCGGCTGGAGCCGTTCACCCAAACAACTTGACGGGGTGACATGTCTGCACGGGGACGCGGCCCTGCCCGACCTGCTGGGCCGATGCGACCATGTCTGCGCGATCCTGCCGTCGACGCCACAGACCATCGGATTGTTCGATGCCGAAATGCTGGCGGCCATGAAGCCGGGCAGTCAACTGCTGAACGCGGGACGCGGTGATCTGATTGATGAAACGGCGCTGATTTCGGCCTTGGACAAGGGCACTCTGGCGCACGCCGTTCTTGATGTCACATCCACTGAACCGCTGCCGCCGCAAAGCCCGTTATGGGCCCATCCGAACGTGATGATCACCCCGCATGTTTCGGGGTGGCATCTGGGCGAGGCGCTTGGGGACGTGGCCGAGAATTTTCAACGTCTGACAGACGGGAAACCCCTGCTGCACGAAGTGGATCGCGCGCGGGGGTATTGAGGGCTGGTCAGGGGGTCAGAATCCAGGCACCGCCGGCGTCCTGACACCTGCGGGTTCTGACCTCACGCGTCTGCTCTGCTCCTGCGGGCTGGATCACGTGTTGAAAATGTACGCAATTGTCACGCACGTCGCGCACGCGAATGGTTCCCTTTGACCCCGAGTCCTGATTGGACCAATTACGTTCTGTTCCAACCGGAGGAGCACCATTTTCCAGCATCGAATCCGCCGTAGCATTCACCACGTTGAAGTCCGCCGGGCTCAGCCCCATTTCAGCAATGATTCTCGACAAGGGTTTCGCGTGACCGGCCGTTCCAAAACCCACCATAGCTGCAAAAACAAATACCGTGATCGCCTGAGGTTTCATGAATACCTCACCTTTCAAAAATGACTTCACCATTCAGACTATACCGCCTGCAAAGGGCGGCCAAGTCCCCTTGCGACCTTCAAATAATCCCGAACAAACCTATCGCGACTCTGCCGCTAGAGGCGAAAGTGCAATCCCAGCATAGTGCCCGAAACACGAGTTAGAGGCACGAAATGGCACAGCCAACATATTATGCGCCAACCGGCGGTCACCCGGGGCAGGATCAGCTTTTGACCGACCGCGCGATGTTCACCGACGCATATGCCGTAATCCCCAAGGGCACGATGCGGGATATTGTAACCAGCAATTTGCCGTTCTGGGAAAATACCCGCCTGTGGGTTCTATCCCGCCCCTTAAGCGGTTTTGCCGAGACGTTCTCTCAGTACATCATGGAGGTGCAGCCCGGCGGCGGCAGCGACCGACCCGAGACCGACGCAAACGCACAAGGTGTTCTGTTCGTGGTCGAAGGGGCCGTGACATTGACCTTGAACGGGGCGGTCCACGTGCTTGAAACCGGCGGATACGCCTATATACCGGCCGGATCGGATTGGACCCTGCACAACCGCGCTGATGAAATCGCGCGATTCCATTGGGTTCGCAAAGCTTACGAACCTGTCCCCGGCCTGCCAGCCCCCGACCCGATCATCACGAACGAGCGCGACGTCGCACCGATCCCCATGCCCGGAACCGAAGGGCGCTGGGCAACAACCCGGTTCGCTGACCCTCAGGATCTGCGCCATGACATGCACGTCAACATCGTGACGTTTGAGCCCGGCGGCGTCATCCCGTTTGCTGAAACACATGTCATGGAACATGGCTTGTATGTATTAGAGGGCAAAGCCGTCTACCGGTTGAATCAGGACTGGGTCGAGGTCGAAGCGGGCGATTACATGTGGCTACGCGCGTTCTGCCCTCAGGCCTGTTACGCCGGTGGGCCGGGCAGATTCCGTTACCTGCTTTACAAGGACGTAAACCGGCACATGCCCCTGTCGTTAACCAAGCGCTGACGGCAAATCGGCTTTTTCCCGCGCAGGGCTTCACAGAAGCGCTTGAATCTGGTGAAATAACACCTGTTTTTAGCACTGGAGATTGTTCAATGGTACTGCGCGGATCAATGCTGGCACTGGCAGCAACAGTTGGCCTGACTGCTTTTCAGGCAACCCCTGTTGTCGCCAAGGAAGAAACCAAACAGGTTTTCGTCATGAGCCGCACCTGGGCGGTGACGCAGATATCGGATGCGCCGGTCGTGTATCGCGCGACGCGGGACAGCAACAATCTGAACCCCTTTGGCCCGCCACCGCGCCTGCGCACGCTTCAGGCCGCTGCCGCGATTCAGCAGGCTACGGGATGCAGACCGATTATCGGCAGCATGTATCAGAACATCTCGGGGCAGTTCTTTTCGCAAGTCAGCTGCAACTGACCCCGGGATCAAACGGGCATTGAGGTCGGCGCGGCGCGCTGCCATAGCTTGCGCATGAAACTCGCGATTAACGGATTCGGTCGGATCGGCCGCACGATCCTGCGGCAGCTTCTGGCCCAGCCGCAGGACAACGACGTTGAGCTGGTGCTGATCAACGATATCGCACCGCTTGAGACCTGCGCCTACCTGTTCAAATACGACAGCACGTTTGGCCCCTACCCCGGCGCGGTCACGCAAGGTGATGCAGAACTGGTGGTAGACGGGCGCGCGATCCCGGTCACGCATAGTTCGGACTTGTCGCAGGTGGACCTGACCGGCGTTGATGTCCTGATGGACTGTACCGGAGTTGCCAGAACGTCGGACGTGGCCAGTCAGGGTTTGACCGTCGGAGCCGACAAGGTGCTGATCTCCGGCCCTTCCCCCGCAACTGAGGTCACGATTGTTTTGGGCGCGAACGAAGATCAACTGGGTGCCGCCCGGATCGTTTCGAACGCGTCCTGCACGACCAACGGGCTTGCGCCCCTGGTCAAGGTTCTGGATCAGATCGGGGGCGTGGCCTCGGCGCATATGACCACCATCCACTGCTATACCAACAGCCAGCCGATGGTCGACGCGCCGCGCGGCGATCTGGCCCGGTCTCGTGCGGGGGCGTTGTCGATGGTGCCGACCACCACAAGCGCCACGCATCTGATTGACGAGGTGTTGCCCCATCTCGCAGGTCGCATTTCCGGTGCTGCGGTTCGGGTTCCGACGGCCAGCGTTTCGGCGGTTGATCTGGTTGTGACACTGGAACGGGGCATGACGCCCAAGGCGTTCGATACGGAATTGCGCGCGGCGGTGTCATCCTCGCCTGTCTTGGGTTGGACGGACGAGCCGCTGGTCTCGTCCGACCTGCGCACGCGCCCCGAGTCTCTGGTCATTGCTGGCCCCGAAACACGTCAGATCGGCGAAAACCAAGTCCGCGTTTTCGGATGGTATGACAACGAATGGGGCTTTTCAGCCCGGATGCTGGACGTGGCGCGGTTGATGGCCCGCAGCTGAGCGGACCGCAGAACTCTGCGATCCGCTCTCTTTTATCTATTCGCCCGGCAAACTGCCCGACCCATGCCCGGACATCCCGCCCGAGACTTCTTCGGTCGCCTCATCCGCCAGTTCGTGCGGCAGGATCAGGTTCAGGACGATCGCGATCAGCGCCGCAGGCAATAGGCCGCTTTTCATCAGGATGCCCAGCGTGTCAGGCAAGTGCTGAACCGCGTTGGGCTCAAGCTGCAAGCCAAACCCGATCGACAGCGAGATCGCAAAGATCACCATGTTGCGCCGGTTCCAGTCCACATCTGACAGCATCGAAACACCGGCTGCGACGACCATTCCGAACATGACGATCACACCACCGCCCAGCACTTCGATGGGGACGGTACGAATGATCGCCCCGACCTTGGGCACAAGACCGCACAGGATCAGGAACAGCGCGCCAATCGTGACGACATTGCGGCTCATCACACCGGTCATGGCGATCAGCCCGACATTCTGGCTGAAGGAGGTATTCGGCAAGCCGCCAAACACACCGGCCAAGGCTGATCCGAAACCGTCCGCATAGGTGGCCCCGGCGATTTCCTTGTCTGTGGCTTCGCGCCCAGCCCCACCCTTGGTGACGCCGGACACATCGCCCACGGTTTCAATCGCCGACACAAAGGCCATCAGGCAGAAACCGATGATCGCCGCGAACGAGAACTCAAACCCATATTTGAAGGGCACCGGCAACGCAAAGGAGGCCGCGCGATCCCAACTTGTGCCGATTGCTTCGAACGTGACCATACCGACCATCAGGGCGTATCCGTAGCCGACCACGAGGCCAATCAGGACGGCCGAGACAGACAGCATTCCGCGCGTAAAGAACTTCAGCGCCAGCGTGACGATGATCACGACCAGAGCCGCCGACCAGTTCAGGGCCGACCCATATTCGGGTGTCCCAATGGCCGGAACACCTCCGGCTGCGTATTGAATGCCAACTTTGACCAGTGCCAGACCGATCATGGTGACCACCAGCCCGGTGACCAAAGGCGGCAGCGCAAAGCGGATTTTGCCGATCACCGTGCCCAGCAAAGCATGGAACAAACCGCCGACGATCACGCCGCCGAACAATGCCGCCAGCCCGTCGACACCTTTACCCGCGACCAGCGGAATCATGATGGGAAGAAATGCGAAACTGGTGCCCTGCACGATCGGCAGCGCGGCACCCACAGGCCCCAGCGTTACTGTCTGCAACAGCGTCGCGACACCCGCAAACAGCATCGACATCTGGATCAGGTACAGCAATTCAGGAAAGTCCGGCGAGTTGGACCCAAATCCGAACCCAGCCGCCCCTGCCACGATGATCGCGGGGGTGACGTTGGATACGAACATCGCCAAGACGTGCTGGATGCCCAGCGGAACGGCCTTGTGCAATGCCGGAGTATAGTTGGGGTCCCGAAGCTGTTCGGGTGTCCCTATGGAAGTGTCAGCCATGAGTTACTGTCCTCTCTGTCAGGTTCACGGGGGTCTTGCCGCTTATCCTGCGGCTTCAACGGTCACGACACGACTTCGTAGGGCGTGTCGAACCAAAATTCCTCAAGGTTGGCGCCAGTACCGATCCGATCAACCACCGCGAACAGGCCGGGGCCATGCAGTGGCGTCAAAACGCCATGCCATGTGCCCCTGTGATAGTTCACGGCCTGCCCCGGCGAGGTAATGAACGCCACCGGTTCGCCCGGCTTGCCGCTCTCGTCCGGAGCAACGATGACCAGAAAAGGCTGATGAGTCATGGGGATAAAGGCCTGACTGCCATCCGGATGCCGCTCTACCATATCAAGCTGATATGGCAGGGCACGCGGGTTGGCGTTGAACAGGCTGATCCCTGCACGGCCGTCCGAAAAATCCAGCTCGGCGCGATCATGGAACCGGCCGCACTGACCCTGATTGATGATCTTGTCCGGGTCGCCTGCGACTTCGATCACATCCCCAAAAGGCGCGAACGCCGCAGGCGTCAGTGGGGTTGCCGCAATCCGCTTCATGAGGGCAGCACGTCTTGCAATCGGAACTCGGCAATACGTTCGACCTGACGACAGGCTTCGGCGAATTCCGTATCTCGATCCTGTTCGATCCGGCGCTGGAACGCGTCCAAAATCGAAGCCTTGTTGTGGTCGCGCACCGCAATGATGAAGGGAAACCCGAATTTCTGCGTATAGCGCGTGTTCAGATCCGTAAATGCGTCACGCTCGGCATCCGTTAGTGCGTCCAATCCGGCCGAAGCCTGCTCGGACGTACTTTCCTGTGTCAGCCGCTTGGCCTGCGCCAGTTTACCCGCAAGGTCCGGGTGCGCCGTCAGGACGCCCAGCCGCTCTGGTTCCGAGGCGGATCGGAACATGCGAGCCAGCGCATTGTGCAAGCCGCCAGCCGTATCGTGGGCCGGACCCAGTTCCAGATCATAGGCACGTTCAGCGATCCAGGCAGAGTGTTCGAATATCCCGCCATAGGCTGCAACAAACGCGTCCCGGTCCATCTCGGACGGTTTGGCCCGCGAAACAGGTGGATGCTCTTCCGCCCAATGCGCGGCGATTTGCTGGCGGGTCGCGAACCAGACATCCGAATGCCCCTGCGCGTAATCCAAGAACCGCTTCAGGGCCATGACCCGGCCCGGACGACCGATCAGGCGGCAATGCAACCCGATCGACAGCATCTTGGGGGCACCCGCCTCACCTTCTGCGTAAAGCGCGTCAAAACTGTCCTTGAGATACGAATAGAACTGATCCCCCGAGTTAAACCCCTGCGGCGTGGCAAAACGCATATCGTTGCAGTCCAGCGTGTAGGGGACGATCAACTGATCCCGCCCACCGACATTCATCCAATAGGGCAAATCGTCAGCATAGGTGTCAGCCACATAGGAAAAGCCCCCTTCTTCGGCGACCAACCGCACGGTGTTTTCGGAACAGCGCCCCGTGTACCACCCCACCGGACGTTCACCGACAACCTCGGTGTGCAGACGGATCGCCTCGGCAATCTGGGCGCGTTCTTCGTCCTCGGGCATGTCCTTATGTTCCACCCATTTGAGGCCGTGGCTCGCGATCTCCCAGCCTGCGGATGTCATTGCCGCGACCTGATCCGGGGACCGGGCCAAGGCCGTTGCGACACCGTAAACGGTGATCGGCAAGTCCTGCATCAGCCGGTGCAAGCGCCAGAACCCGGCGCGCGATCCGTATTCATAGATCGACTCCATGTTCCAATGGCGCTGTCCCGGCCATTGGGCGGCTCCGACGATCTCGGACAGGAACGCCTCGGACGCGGCATCCCCGTGCAAGACGCAGTTCTCTCCGCCCTCTTCATAGTTCAGCACAATCTGGACTGCCAATTTCGCCCCACCCGGCCATTTGGCGTCTGGTGGGTTGGCTCCGTATCCGATCATGTCGCGAGGGTAACGAGGGGGCTGCATGATGTTTTCCGTCTTGTCTTTGTCACATTACCTACGCTTTACCGCAGAAACGGAGCGATGATTATCAAATCAATCCGAACGCTGTTTCCATTTCTTTCGGCATTCCCAAAGTTTCGGGATTCAAACCAGACTGTGTCAAACAAAACATGATTGCTTTGTGTGATAAGCAACAGCAAACCAATGAGACGATTAGAAATTAGGAGATTCCCGTGGCAGGTTATCTGACAACCCATGTTCTGGACACTGCGCGCGGCTGTCCGGCAGAAGGGCTGAAAATTGAGCTGTTCGAAATCACGGACGGAAATCGCCGCAAGCTGGCCGAGACAGAAACCAACGAGGACGGGCGCACAAACAGCCCGATCCTGCCCAAGGACGACTTCAAGACCGGCACTTATGAGCTGGTTTTCTTCGCTGGGGACTATCTACGTACAACCGGTCAGTCCGCAGAAGAACCACTGTTTCTGGACGAAGTTCCCATCCGGTTTGGCATGTCCGATGCCGAAGCGCATTACCACGTGCCGCTGTTGCTGTCGCCTTACGGGTACTCAACCTATCGCGGCAGTTGAGGGTTCAAACCTCTGAATTGCGGACAACGTCCCCGATCCGGGCAATCATGAAGTCCATGAACAACCGCGCCTTAGGGTCCTGATGCCTGCGGTGTGTATAAAGACACGCCATCTGGACGGAAACCGGAGGCGTGTCCGTGGCGACGGGTACAAGACGCCCGGCCTTCAGGTGATCCGTCACCTCAAAAACGGGCTTCATTGCTATGCCTTGCCCTGACAAGGCCCAGTCCGTCAGAACGTCCCCATCGTCGCATTCAAACCGACCGGTCACCGCAAAGCGTTTGGCCCCCTCGGGCGTTTCCAATTGCCATTGAAATTCAGCAGCACCCGGAAAGCGCAGGTTCAGGCATTCGTGCTTTTCCGAAATCAGGTCCGATCCGGTTTTGGGCAAACCCCGACGTTTTATGTATTCCGGGGCAGCACACAGGACGCGCTGACAATCCGCAATCTTTCGAATGCGCAAGGTGCTGTCTTCTGGCTGACCGATGAAAAACGCAAGATCCAGCCCTTCGGTCGTCAGGTCAACGGATCGGTCTGTCAGGCGCAGCCGAACGTCGATCTCGGGGTATTCCTCAAGAAAGTCAGGTACATGCGGGGCAAGCAGCCTGCGTCCAACACCCAGAGGCGCGGCGACAAACAACGACCCGCGCGGCGCTTCGGTCAGGTGAACCACCTGTGCCTCAGCCTCGTCAACCGCATCCAGAACCGCCACCGCGCCAGGATAAAATGCCCGCCCCTGCTCGGTCGGGCTGAGGTTGCGTGTCGTGCGCTGGAACAGGCGGACACCCAGATGATCCTCGAGCTGGGAAATCCGCGCTGAAGTCACCGCAGGCGAAATGCGCAGGTCGCGCCCTGCGGCGGACATACTGCCCAAATCATAGACCCTGACAAAGGTTCGGATATTGTCGAGATAGGACATCTTATCGTTTTTTTTGATACAGTTTGACAATATACGGGAATACCGAAGAAAACCGCGTTTGCCTAGTGTGGCGGCAACCAATCGGAGAAACCTCTCATGTTCGAATTCGCCGTGTTCTGGGACTGGATGGCATTTGCTGTGCGCTGGCTGCACGTAATCACTGCAATCGCCTGGATCGGATCATCCTTTTATTTCATCGCGCTGGACCTTGGCCTGAACCGCAATATCCCCGGACCTGCGGATGGTGAGGAATGGCAGGTCCACGGTGGCGGTTTCTACCACATCCAGAAATACCTGGTCGCGCCCGGGCGGATGCCCGATCACTTGACCTGGTTCAAATGGGAAAGCTACGCGACCTGGCTCAGCGGTGCCGGATTGCTGATGATCGTCTACTGGGTCGGCGGAGAGCTGTATCTGATCGACGCGGAAAAGGCGGACCTCGCCTTGTGGCAGGGTATCGCGATCTCGGCCGCGTCCCTGACCGTCGGCTGGCTGATCTACGATTTTCTCTGCAAGTCAGGACTGGGTGAGCGCCCAACGCTGCTGATGGTGCTTTTGTTCGTCCTGCTTGTGGCGATGGGCTGGGGGTACAACCAGATTTTCACTGGTCGGGCGATGATGCTGCATCTGGGCGCGTTCACGGCGACGATCATGACCGCCAACGTGTTTTTCATCATCATGCCGAACCAGCGCATCGTGGTGGATGACCTGAAAAACGGCCGCACTCCAGACCCGAAATACGGTAAGATTGCCAAGCTGCGTTCGACCCATAACAACTATCTGACGTTGCCTGTCGTTTTCCTGATGCTGTCGAACCATTACCCGCTGGCTTTTGCGACGGAATACAACTGGATCATCGCCGCGCTGGTCTTCTTGATGGGGGTCACGATCCGCCATTACTTCAATACTCGCCATGCGCGCGCGGGCGATCCCACGTGGACGTGGCTGGTCACCGCATTGCTGTTCATCGCGATCATGTGGCTTTCGACTGCACCAATGTACAAGCCGCTGGAAGAGGCAGAGGCGCAGCCCCTTACGCCATATGAGCAGAAGTTTGCGGCGGCTGATGGGTTTGAAGAAGCTCATGACATCGTACTGGGCCGATGCTCGATGTGTCACGCCCGCGAACCGGTGTGGGAAGGTATCCAATGGGCCCCAAAGGGCGTGTTGCTGGAAACCGAAGGAGACATTGCCCGCAACGCAAAACAGATTTACCTGCAATCGGGCGTCAGCCACGCCATGCCCCCGGCCAACGTGACCTATATGGAACCCGAGGATCGCGAAGCCATCATCCGTTGGTTCCGCAACGTAGGATCATAAGTCCGAGACTGACCGACCACACAAATGCGAATTCGACCGGTTCGTTCAAAAATTCTCTTCCCTGCGCGAAAATTGATGCTCTAACATGGCTTTAACGAACCGTCGCATCGCACAAGACGGTGACCTAAAACTCGACTTGGGGCAGTTGGAGCCAAAAGATGCAGGGAAGCGGGCGGTACGCCGTTTTGAGAAATTGCCTTCTTGGTGCGCTCTCACTTGCCCTGCCGACATCCGTTGCCGCGCTTGAAACAACTTTGACGGCACCAGGTGCGTCAACTGCGCTGGTGAAACGGATCGAAGAAACCTCCTCGGTGACGACGGCAGAGTCGCGCGGGCTGGACACCCCGCTGGAAATTCTGTCAGCCGCTTTGTCGGATTACCGAACCATCGTTCAAATTCTCTATGACGAGGGATATTTCAGCCCGGTCGTCAGCATCAAGCTGGACGGTCAGGAAGCTGCGGAAATCAGCTCTCTCAGCGTTCCGGCGCAAGTCAATCGCGCCGTAATCACGGTAAACACCGGCCCCAGCTTCAAGTTTGGCGAAGCGGTCGTTGTTCCGCTGGCCCCTGACACCGAGCTGCCCGAAGATTTCGCAACGGGCCAGTTGGCCACAACCGGCGCCATTCAGCGCGCGGCCTCTGCTGGTGTGCAGGGTTGGCGCGACGCGGGCCATGCCAAGGCCGGGGTTGAGGACGAACAGGTCATCGCGCGACACGCGCAGGCCAGGCTGGATGCGCGCGTCGACCTGGCACCGGGGCCTCGCCTGACCTTCGGGAAAATGTTCATCAAGGGCGACTCGGATGTGCGCCACGAATCCATCGAGAAAATTGCAGGTTTCCCGTCGGGCGAGGTTTACTCACCCGAACAAATTCAAAAAGTTGGAACACGCCTGCGTCGGACCGGCACATTCAACGTGGTTTCCATCGAAGAACACGAAACTCCGAACCCGGACGGGACGCTGGATTTTGACGCAACTTTCGAGGACTTGCCGAAACGCCGCCTGACGTTCGGGTTCGAGATTGCATCGCGCGACGGGATCGACGTGACCGCAACCTGGTCCCATCGCAATGTCTTCCGGCGCGCTGAAAGGCTCCGTTTCGAAGCTGCCCTTCGCAACATCGGCGGGGCCGAGGATTTGGACGGGCGCATCGGTCTTCGTCTGGATCAACCCGACAGGCTGGGTCCGGACGACAACACGTTCTGGAGCGCGTTGATCGAACGTCGGAACACTGACAACTACAACGTGACAATCACGTCGCTGGCCTATGGTGCGCGGCGTACATTTTCAGATCGCCTTTATGCCGAAGCCTCGGCTGGCTTTCAGTGGTCGAATGCCGATGACGCTTTTGGCGACGGTCGCAAGTTCCGCTATTTCATTATTCCAACGCGGTCAGAGTGGGACCAACGTGACAGCAAGGTCAGCGCGACGCGTGGATTCTATCTGGATTCTCAGATCATGCCATTCGTCGGGCTGTCTGGCACGGAAACAGGCATTCGGTTCTTCTTTGACGGGCGTGGCTACACCAGTCTGAACACCGGGGGGCGCATCGTCCTGGCCGGGCGGGTTCAGGTCGGGTCGGTCCTTGGCCCCTCGCTGGATGGCGTGACGCCTGACTTCCTGTTCTTCTCGGGCGGGGCCGGCACCGTACGCGGGCAGCCTTTTGAAAGCCTCGGCATCCCGGTTGGAGGCGAAGTTGCTGGCGGCAAGTCCTTTCTTGGTCTGTCCGGCGAAGTACGTGGAAAAATAACCGAGACGATATCGCTTGTCGGGTTTTACGACTATGGTGTGGTGGACTCGTCCTCTTTTGTCACCAGCGCCGCGGCTTCTCATTCCGGTGCGGGTTTGGGCGTCAGGTATGATTTGGGCGGATTTGGCCCGCTACGCCTTGATCTCGCAGTGCCTGTTCAGGGCGATACGGGCGACGGCCTGCAGTTTTATATCGGGATCGGACAGGCATTTTGATACGGCGATATTCATATCCTGTTCTGACCGCGACGCTTATCCTGACCGCGCCGCCCGTGATTGCGCAGGAAGATAGCGGCGGCAGTATGCTGGAGAATTTTCTGCAGGACACGCTGTCAGGCGACAATCAGAACGTGACGGTGACCGGCCTTCAGGGTGCGCTGAGCGCGCGCGCGACGATCGAGGAAATTACCGTAGCGGACGACGAAGGCGTCTGGCTGACCATCAAGGACGCACAGCTTGACTGGAACCGTCTGGCCCTGATCCGTGGTCGGTTTTCGGTCAATTCCCTGACCGCGCAAGAGATCGACATTGCCCGCGCACCTGGTGCGACGACGACGGAGGAACCGACGGCCTCTGCCGAAACGCAGCCCTTCCAACTGCCGGAACTGCCCGTCGCGATTGAAATCGGAGAAATTCGCATCGACGAAGTGTCTTTGGGCGAACCTCTGATCGGGGTCGCGGCGGACCTTTCGGTCAACGGCAACCTGTCTTTGGCGGACGGAACGCTCGACACATCGCTGGATGTAACCCGTCTGGATCGCGCAGGGGACGAGATCAAGCTGACGGCAGGATTTCAAAACGCCACAAGCGAGATCAATCTGGACCTACAGGTAATCGAGGCCGCTGGCGGGTTGATTTCGACCGCTCTGAAAATCCCGGACAGCCCGCCGATTGGCCTGACGGCCAAGGGATCGGGTCCGCTGACAGATTTCACAGCCGATATCGGCTTGAGCAGCGACAACCAACAACGCGTTTCGGGGCAGGTGCGCCTGCGTGCGGCTGATGGTGGCGCACAGCAAGGGATCGCCTTTACGACAGACCTGAGCGGCGATCTGACGCCGTTTCTGACCGCCGAAATTGACCCGTTCTTCGGGACAGAAACGCGCCTGTTCGTAGATGGGCAAACCAAACCCGAAGGTGCGCTTGAGGTGTCGGATCTTGAATTGACCACACAGGCGCTGAACCTAAAAGGTGAATTGGCACTGGCCGAAGGCGGCTCGCTCCAATTGGCTGCCCTTCAGGGCCGCATCACTCCACCCGGCGGTGAGGCGGTCGTGTTGCCGGTCGCTGGCGGTGAAACGTCCATTGAGGCGGCGCAGATTTCCGCGCTGTATGATCAGAAAAACGGAAACCTCTGGGATCTGAGCCTGACCGCAAACGCGTTCAAGTCGCCGCAGGCCAATCTGCAAAACGCACGCATCAGCGCACAAGGCGTGCTGGACCAGGGCGAGTCTCTGGCCGTCAGCGGGGATGTTCAGGCGAGTGTCACTGGTATCGACCTGACCGATCCGGCCCTGAACACAGCCGTCGGCCAGCGCATCACGCTGGACGGGCAATTCGATTATGGCAGCGATCAGTCCCTCAATCTGTCCGGGTTCGAACTGATCGGGTCTGATTACGCGCTGGCTTTGGATGCACTGATAGACGGTCTGACAAGCGGATTGACCGTGGATGGATCGGCAACGCTTGACGCAACCGATCTGGCCCGGTTTTCGGACATCGCCAAGCTTGACCTCAAGGGGCAGGTATCGGCGCGGGTCGAAGGGAAAGGGTCACCGCTGGAGGGCAGTTTCGACGGGACGCTGTTTGTTGACGGCAGCGATCTGGCCACCGGGCGCGACGATATTGATCCGGTGATCACCGGGGAAACCACGATCTCTCTGGACGGCAAACGCGGGTCTGACGGCATCACGATCCGGTCCTTTGAACTGAACAGCGCAGCGGCGCATGCGCAGGCAAACGGGGTGGTCACGACGCCGAATGGGAACCTGACCATCGACGGGCAAGCGCAGGTCAACGCACCGGATTTGTCTGTTTTCTCGGGTCTGGCCCAGCGCGATCTTGGCGGCTCTGTTAGGGCCGAAGTCGACGGCACCGGAACAGTGCAGACGTTGGAGTTTGACGGCACCGCAAGTGTGGTCGGCAGGAACCTTCAAACCGGCATGGCCGATATCGACCCGCTTCTGACCGGCCAAACCACTATTCAATGGGACGGCGCGCGCTCTGCCGATCAGATCGAGATTCGCAATGCGACGGTGAATGGCAAGGCCCTCAGCGCACAGGTACAGGCCACCGTGACCGACCCGACCGGAGAGCCATCGGGCGAAGGCGAGGCACGCATTGATGTACCAGACCTATCCCTCTTCTCGGGGCTGGCTGGCCAAGACCTGACCGGTTCCGTAACCGCCGATTTTCAAGGCGGCGGCGATCTGGCCTCCCGCGCCTTTGATATTCAAGGCAATCTGGACGCCGACGACATTCAGGTGGGTATCGACTTTGTCGACAAGCTTGTCGCAGGCCGCACTACCCTGACCGTGGACGCCCAGAACGGGGATCAGGGTCTTGAAGTTCGCAATTTCCGCCTGCAAGGGTCGGCTATTTCTGCCAATGCATCAGGGAAGATCGCGCGCGAATCCGGGGGGCTGAACTATTTCGTTCAACTGGACGACGTCGCACGGATCACACAAACACTGTCCGGCCCGCTGACACTGGAAGGGAACGTCGCGCCGACCACCTCTGGTCTGGAAGGGACGGCAAACCTGCGCGGACCGGACAGTTCATACGCGTCACTGGAAGGGTCCGTGGATTCAGACGGGGCGGCTGATCTGGACTTTGACGCAAAGCTCAACCGGATTGAGCGGTTCGCCCCTGATTTTCCCGGCACGATCGCCGCAAAAGGCACAGCCAAGCGCGACAATGGCGTCTGGACAATCGACACGTCCGCCGAGGGCCCGGCAGAGATCAACAGTCAGGTGTCCGGCACGTTTGACGAAGCATCGGGCGCGGCCGACCTGAAAGCTGTCGGCGGGGTCAATATCGGCATCGCCAACCTGTTTATCACCCCCAACAAGATCGACGGCACGGCGCGATTTGATCTGGCGCTGAAGGGGAAACCCTCTTTGAGCGCGCTGAGTGGAACGATAACCACCTCGGGCACTTCTCTGGCTATTCCCGGTGCCGGGCAGACGATCACAGGCATCAGCGGGTCAGTTGAACTGGCCCAGAGCCGGGCGACGATTTCCCTCAGCGGCGGGCCGCGTGCCGGTGGCAATTTTGTCGTCGCAGGCCCGGTAGACCTGACGCCACCGTTCAACGCAAATATCACGACAACGCTCAACAGCCTCGTTCTGACCGATCAGCTTTTGTATGAAACAACCCTGAACGGCCAAATCGCCATGACCGGTGCTTTGGCCGGCAACAGCTCGGTCGCCGGACAGATTACGTTCGAAGAGACGAATATCAATCTGGCCGCCGCATCCGGGGCCGTAGGCGCCGCACCAATCCCCGAGATTCAGCATATCGGCGAAGGTTCGGCCAGCTTGCTAACCCGCGAGCGTGCAGGGCTTGTGGTGGACGAAGAAGCGACGCCAAGCGATTCCCGCATTGCGCTCGACATTACGCTGCTGGCGCCGAAGGCCGTCTTTGTGCGCGGGCGCGGTGTGAACGCGGAACTGGGTGGCCGCCTGTTTATTGGCGGCACCACCTCCTCGGTTGTGCCATCCGGTCAGATCGAACTGATCCGCGGTAACTTTGACATTCTGGGCCGCAGGCTGGCGCTGACCAAAGGTATCGTGACCCTGCAAGGCGACCTGACCCCCTATATCGAGTTCGAATCTTCGGCCAGCACGTCGGACGGAACGGCAACCATTGAAATCGCCGGTCCGCTGGATGCGCCGGAAGTGGACGTGTTTTCCGACCCCGAGCGCCCTGCGGAAGAGGCGTTGGCGATGCTTCTGTTCGGCAACCGCTTTTCCGAATTGTCACCGTTTGTCATTGCGCAGATGGCTGCGTCGCTTGCACAACTCAGCGGTGCGGGCGGGGACGCCACCAAGGGGCTACGCGATGCGACCGGTGTTGACTCGGTGGATATCGGCGCGACCGAAGGCGGCGCGGGTCGACTGGGCGCAGGGGCTTATCTGAGTGACAATCTCTACACCGATTTCACCGTGAACACCGAGGGCGATACCGAGGTGAACCTGAACCTCGATGTAACCGACAATTTCACTGTTCGCGGAACAGTAGACGGGCGCGGGGAAACAGGCGTCGGGGTGTTTTTCGAACGCGACTACTAAGCGCGCCGAATCCCTATCGCCTGTCCGACCTGTGGTGCTGCGTCCAAACCTGCGTGATCGCGCACCATTCTGGCAAGCCGTTCCGCCGCCCAGTCCGGGTACGCGACCGAACGCCCGGTTTGATGGCTGACATTCATGAACAACGCCTCTTGGGTTGCGCAGACCTCGCCGTCGTTTTCTGACAGCATCTGTGCGAAATAGTGACCGCGCTTGTGGTCTGCATCCAACAAGCGAATCCGAAAAAAGAACGACTCATCCTCCTGCACTTCGCGCAGGAACGTCATATGAGATTGCAGGACGTACGGTCCCTGCCCCAAAGCCGCCACTTGCACTTCGCCAAGACCCAGATGCTCGACCATCAGTTTTTCCAGCGCCAGATCAAAGGCCACGCCGTAGTAACCCACATTCATGTGACCGTTATAGTCGATCCATTCGGGCAGCACCCGGAACCCCCGAATTTCGACCGGCGCATCATAGGGGCCGTCATGCCCGCTTAGGGGTTCAGTCATCTGCATCCTCCTCAAAAATTGCTACGGCCCGAACAAAGCCTGCCGACGCGCCCTTGATCTTGAAAGGAAAGCACGAGATTTCAAACCCCGTCGGCGGCAGGTCCTCAAGGTTTGTCAGCTTCTCCATGTGGCAATACCCGATCTCCATCGAGGCGCGGTGCCCTTCCCAGATGATCGAGGCATCCTGCGTCTCAGCGTATTCCTGTGCAGTCAGGGCAAAGGGCGCATCCCAGCTCCAGGCATCCGTGCCGGTCACGCGCACGCCGCGTTCCGTCAGGTACAGCGTTGCCTCACGGCCCATGCCGCAGCCTTTCATCAGATAGTCCGGCTGACCGTACTGCGTTCCCGCGGACGTGTTGACGATCACAATGTCCAGCGGTTGCAGATCGTGACCTATGCGCTTCAACTCTGTGGCAACATCGGCGGCTGTCGCGACATAGCCGTCATCGAAATGCCGGAAGTCCAGCTTCACACCGGGGTTCATGCACCATTCGAGCGGCACTTCGTCGATGGTAATCGCGCGTTCGCCCTTATTCATTGTCGAGTGGTGGTGATACGGCGCATCCAGATGCGTACCGTTATGGGTCGCGATCTGAAGGCGCTCGATGGCCCAGCCTTCGCCCCCCGGCAGATCATCCTTCCTCAGGCCGGGAAAGAAAGACGTGACCTGTTCTGCTGTCTGGTCATGGGTCAGGTATTCGATTTCGGGCAGCATGATCGGCGGGTCGGATACGATCCCGGTTTCCAGCGGAACGGACAAATCGACAAAACGGCGTGCCATGAAACCCTCCATCACCCCAAGCGATGATAGGTTTGGCCGCATCTAACCTGCTGTCAAGGAAAGAAAAAGGCGGTCGCTGTGACCGCCTTCTCCATTTATTCCGCAGCGATCGCGTCTTCGATCTTTTCGACGCGAATGGCCGAGAACTTGAACTCGGGGATTTTACCATAAGGGTCGATGGCCGAGTTGGTCAGGATGTTCGCCGCCGCCTCGACATAGGCAAACGGGATGAACACCATATCCTCGGCGATCGCGCGATCCGCGCGCACCATGATCTCGATCGAGCCGCGCCGCGTGGTCAGGCGGATCATCTCGCCCGGCTCAATGCCCATCAGCTTCAGCGTCCGGGGGTTCATCGAACAGTTCGCCTCGGGCTCAACCGCGTCCAGCACGTTGGACCGGCGGGTCATCGACCCCGTGTGCCAATGTTCCAACTGACGGCCCGTGGTGGCGATCATTGGATAGTCCTCATCCGGGGCCTCATCGGGCGGGATGACACTGGCCGGAGTGAACCTTGCCTTGCCATCGGTGCGCGGGAAACCATCGCCGAACACAATGGATTGACCCGGATCGGTTTCCGACAGGGATGGATAGGTGATCGTCTCACTCTCCAACCGTTCCCACGTGATGTTGTTGAGCGAGTTCATCGTCAGCTTCATCTCGGCAAAGACCTGAGACACATCAGTATAATCCCAGTTCAGCCCGATCCGCTGCGCCAGTTCGACGGTGATCTTCCAATCCTCGCGCGCTTCACCCGGAGGGGTCACGGCTGGGCGCACCCGCTGCACTTGACGGTTGGTGTTCGAAACGGTGCCGTTCTTTTCATAGAGCGCCGAGGCAGGCAGGATGATGTCGGCATAGTTTGCTGTCTCGGTCAGGAAGATGTCCTGCACGATCATCAGGTCCAGCTTGGCCAGCGCGTCGCGCGCATGGTTCACATCCGGGTCGGACATGGCCGGGTTTTCACCCATGATATACATACCCTTGATGTTGCCCGCATAGGCTTGGTCGATGATCTCGGTCACTGTCAGACCCTTCTCGTTCGAGAAGTCGTCCGAGTTCCAGACGTTGTTGAACTTGGCGCGAATGCCATCATCGGTCACGGTCTGATAGTCAGGCAGGAACATCGGGATCAGACCCGCGTCCGAGGCCCCCTGCACGTTGTTCTGACCGCGCAGCGGGTGCAGACCCGCGCCGGGCTTACCAACATTGCCGGTCATCAGAGCCAACGAAATCAGGCAGCGCGAGTTATCCGTGCCGTGGATGTGCTGACTGACGCCCATCCCCCAAAAGATCAGACCAGCCTTGGCCTGCGCAAAGGTCCGCGCGACGCGGCGCAGTTGGTCTGGCTCGATACCGCAGATCGGCGACATCGCCTCGGGCGTGAACTGACGCAGGTGCTCTTTCTCGGCCTCCCAGTTCTCGGTCCAGCGGTGGATGTACTGGCTGTCGTACAGCTCCTCCTCGACGATCACGTTCATGATCGCGTTCAGCATCGAGACATCCGCCCCCGGACGGAATTGCAGCATTTCATCTGCAAATTTGCGCATCCCGACACCGCGCGGGTCCATCACGATCAGTTTACCGCCGCGCTTGGCGAACTGCTTGAAATAGGTCGCCGCAACGGGGTGGTTCTCGATCGGGTTCGAGCCGATGATGATCGCCACATCCGCGTTTTCGATCTCGTTGAAGGTTGCGGTCACAGCGCCCGAGCCCACATTCTCGATCAGAGCAGCAACGGACGACGCGTGGCACAGACGGGTGCAGTGGTCGACATTGTTGTGCTTAAAGCCCTGACGGATGAACTTTTGGAACAGGTAGGCTTCTTCGTTGGTGCACTTGGCAGAGCCAAAGCCTGCAACGCTGCGCGGGTCTTCTTCGCGCAGGCCCTTCAGCTTGGTCGCGGCCAGATTCATCGCCTCTTCCCAAGTCGCCTCTCGGAAATGGGTCGACAGATCGCTTGGGTCGACATTCAGACCCTTGGCAGGCGCATCCTCGCGCCGGATCAGCGGCTTGGTCAGACGGTGCGGGTGGTGGATATAGTCGAACCCGAACCGGCCTTTGACACACAGGCGGCCTTCGTTTGCGGGGCCGTTGATGCCCTCGACATACTTGACCTTGCCGTCCTTGACTTTCAGTGAGACCTTGCAGCCCACGCCACAGAACGGGCAGACGCTTTCGGTTTCAGAATCGTAGTCCTTACTGTCGCCCTTCTGCTGGTCATCCAGCACGGTGGCAGGCATAAGAGCACCGGTCGGGCAAGCCTGAACGCATTCACCACAGGCCACACAGGTCGAATCGCCCATCGGGTCGTTCTGATCAAACACCACCTGCGCCGTATGACCGCGACCAGCCATGCCGATCACGTCGTTCACCTGCACTTCACGGCAGGCCCGGACGCAGAGGTTGCAGTTGATGCAGGCGTCCAGATTGACGCGCATCGCAACGTGGCTGTCATCCAGAAGCGGGATTTTCTCGACCTCTTTCGCCGGGAAACGGCTATCCGAGACATCGTTCAGCTTGGCCATGTCCCAGAAATGGCTTGAGGTGTCGTGTGCCTCTTCCGGCTGGTCAGCCACCAACAGCTCCATGACCATGGCGCGCGATTTCTCGGCGCGGTCACTGTCGGTCTTGACGACCATACCGTCCGCCGCAGGGCGGATGCACGAGGCGACCAGCGTGCGCTCGCCTTCCACCTCGACCATACAGGCGCGGCAGTTCCCGTCGGGGCGATAGCCCGGCTGCGGTTTGTGGCACAGGTGAGGGATGGTGAACCCCTGCCCCTTGGCGGCTTCCCAGATGGTCCAGCCTTCGGGCACGGTGACATCTTCGCCGTTGAGGTTGAAGGTGACGGTCTTGGTTGGGCTTGCGTCTAGCATGGCTCTGTCTCCCTTCAGATTTCGTCAGCGAAATGTTTCATGACAAGGCGGATCGGGTTCGGGGCCGCCTGCCCCAGACCACAGATCGAGGCGTCGCCCATGACCTGACACAGATCTTCCAGCAGATCGGTGTCCCACTTGTCGGCCTGCATCAGCTTGACCGCCTTCTCGCAACCCGCGCGACAGGGCGTACATTGGCCACAGCTTTCATCCTCGAAGAACCGCAGCATGTTCAGCGCCGCATCGCGGGCCGTGTCCTGATCGGACAGAACCACCACCGCGGCCGAGCCGATGAACGTGCCCAAAGGCTGCAACGTGTCAAAATCGAGCGGGACGTCGTCAATGCGGGAGGGGAGAAGACCTGACGACGGCCCGCCCGGTTGATACGCCTTGAACACATGGCCTTCCGCCATGCCACCAGCCGCATCAATCACGTCAAGAATGGTCGAACCTGCGGGCAGCAGGTACACGCCCGGCTGCGCCACACGGCCCGAGACCGAATAGCTGCGCAGCCCCTTGCGGCCGTTCTTTTCGGTGCTGTTAAGACATTCCGGCCCCGCACGGCACACTTTGGTGACCCAATACAGCGTCTCGACATTGTGCACCAAGGTCGGGCGGTTAAAGACCCCAACCTGCGCCACGAACGGAGGACGGTGACGCGGCAGGCCCTTTTTACCTTCGATCGATTCAATCATCGCGGATTCTTCACCGCAGATATACGCGCCGGCACCGCGGCGCAGGTCGATATAGCCGGGTTCAACAATCCCGGCCCGTTCCAGCGCGGCAATCTCGCGGCGCAGGATCTCCAGCACCGCAGGGTATTCGTCGCGCATGTAGATAAAGCAGGTCTCGGCCTCGACTGCCCATGCCGCGATCAGCATACCCTCAAGGAAGACATGCGGCGTGCGTTCAAGATAGTAGCGATCCTTGAACGTGCCCGGTTCGCCTTCGTCCCCGTTCACGGCCAGATAGCGAGGGCCTTCGTTCATGCGAACAAAGCCCCATTTCTTGCCCGACGGGAAACCAGCACCACCCAGACCGCGCAGGCCCGAGGACAGGATGTCATCCTGCACCTTCTCCCAATCGCCATTGTCGCGCAGGTCTTTCAGCTTGGCGTAGCCGCCGTTGGCCTCATAGGTGGCAAAGGTTTCGTAGTCAGGCAGATGCGCGTGCGTATCATCGGCAGCAATCGCCGCCTGCACCTTTTCGGGGGTGGCATGGTCGATATGATTGTGACCGATCTCAAGCACAGGCGCGGTGTCGCAACGGCCCATGCAGGGCGCACGGACAACACGAACCTCAGCCGGGTCCAGACTATCTGCCAGAGCTTTCTGTAACTGCTGCGCACCAGCCATTTCGCAGGACAGGGAATCACAGACACGGATCGTCAGCGCGGGTGGAGGCGTCTCACTTTCTTTCACCACATCGAAATGCGCGTAGAAGGTGGCGGTTTCATAGATTTCGGCCTGACCGATGCGCATTTCGACCGCCAAAGCAGCGATATGATCGGCGCTGATATGGCCGTGCGCGTCCTGAATCAAATGCAGGAATTCGATCAGCAGATCGCGGCGGCGCGGGCGACCCCCCAACAGGCGATGAATCTCAGCCTGCGCCTCATCCGTGAACTGACGGCCTTTGGGCGTGTGCCGCCCTTTGCCTTTACCTGACTTCCAGACGCCCTTGGGTGCGCCTGATGGCTTGGTGTCTAATGGTGCCATGATGCCCTCCGATTGAGGCCCCGTGTCTCATCAGACTAACATATCGTCAAATCGCTTATTTCAATCGCACGATAACGACACCTTATCACCGCAATGAGGCCACCACCGCGCGCAGCGCCTCGACCGTGGGCAATTCCGGTTCGCGCGTCAGGGTCGCCAGACATATTGGTTTGCTGACAACGGGATCGACCAGCGGCAGCACCTTGGTCCCCCGCAAATCGCCCAGCGCGCGCACAAGAACGCGCGGGACAACAGTGGCCGCCAACCCCTCGCGCGCCATGACCATCGAGGCGGTGAATCCGCTGGTTTCGGCCACCACATGCGGGTGCAGGCCCTGTTCGGCGAAAATCCGGTCCAGTATGCGACGGTTCTGCATCTGCGGCTCAAGCAGGCTGATCGGGAATTCAGCCACTTGCGCCCATGGAATCGGCCCGGATTCCTCGGTCATATGCGACGGGACCAGCAGCACATAGGTTTCTTCATACAAGGGCTGCACTTGCCGCAGATCGGTGCCGATACTGTCGCCATAGGTGATGCCCGCATCCAGACTGCCCTCATCCAGCCGGTGCTGTATCGCTGTCGCAGACATGGTTTCAATCCGCGATAAGATGCGCGGATGCGCCTGCTGCAACCGTTTGATCAGCCGTCCGGTAAAGGCAATCGCCGTCGGAATAACGCCCAGGATCAAAGTCCCCGTAATTTCGCCCCGCGCCGCCAGCACCTGTTGCTCCAACGCCTTGGAGTCGTCCAATATCCGCCGCGCCCGCCGGACCATCATCTCGCCCTCTTCGGTCAGGCCCTGAAACCGGTTAGCGCGGCGGACGATTGAGACGCCCAGCCGGTCTTCAAGGTTACGGATGCGCATCGAGAACGCAGGCTGCGAAATCCCGCATTCCTCGGCTGCCTTGGCAAAATGTTGGTGCCGCGCAAGGGCGCTGAGGAGTTGGAGGTCGCGGATTTCGATCATTTGGGGCCATCTCGAACGATTGATCGGCCCAACACTACCCCGTTCTCTGACAGAAAACAGCGGATTCTCTACACGTTTTTGTACCGTATCCGGTCAACGCCTAGGGCCGTTTTCCAATTGCTGCCTGAGAGTGTTTTCGTCCTGTAACCCCCAAAACTCTGACAGTTTCCCATCTTTGATTTTGTAGATGCTGATAATCCTGAACTCCACGCGGCGCCCAGTTGCCGGAACACCCAACCAATCATCCGAATGGGTTCCCCTAAGCGTCTTATAAGCAACAACTTTATCGCCCTCAGCGATCAGTGCCTCGACGCTGGCATGTAAGTCGGGGAACGCCCTGAGGAAACTTGCGTACCCCTGTTTCAACCCCTCAATGCCACCGACAAACGCCCCACCGCCGCTTGCGGTATGGTCGATGAAATTTTCGGCGAAAACCTCGGAGATCGCGTCGAGCGAATGACCATTCTGAATTTCGTCGATATATCTTTGCACAACGGCTTTGTTTACGTCGACGTGTGCGTTTTCCATCCGGACCCAACCAAATTTAGCAAAACCCGGTTTCAGATAGCACATTTACTGACGCGATTGCACCGCCTTACGTATTAAACAAGAAGTGCATCACATCGCCATCCTTGACGATGTAGCCCTTGCCCTCAGCCCGCATCTTACCCGCCTCTTTCGCGCCCTGTTCGCCATTGGCGGCGATATAGTCGTCATAGGCGATGGTCTCGGCTCGGATGAAGCCCTTCTCAAAGTCACCATGAATCACACCAGCGGCCTGCGGCGCGGCAGTGCCAGTGCGGATGGTCCAGGCGCGGGCCTCTTTCGGGCCGACGGTGAAATAGGTCTCTAGCTTCAGCAGGTCGTAACCGGCGCGGATCAGACGGTCGAGGCCGGGCTCTTCCAGACCCATTTCCTTAAGGAACATCTGGGCTTCGTCGTCTTCCAGCAGGCTGATCTCTTCCTCGATCTTGGCGCTGATGATGACGTGGGAATTGCCCTGCGCGGCGGCCATTTCAGCGACCTTGGCGGAATATTCATTGCCCTCGGCGGCTTCTTCCTCGGACACGTTGCAGACATAGAGAACCGGCTTGGTGGTCAGCAATTGTAGCATTTTCCACGCCTTGGCGTCTTCGTCCGAGACCTCAACCAGACGCGCGGGTTTGCCGTTTTCCAGCATCGCCTGCGCCTCGGCCAGCAGGCGGTCCTGCTGTGCCGCCTCTTTGTCGTTGCCCTTCAGCTTGCGCACCAGATTGGCGCGGCGCTTTTCGATGCTTTCCAGATCGGCCAGCATCAGCTCGGTCTCGATCGTATCGGCATCGGCCACCGGGTCCACGCGGCCGTCCACATGGGTCACGTCGCCATCTTCGAAACAGCGCAGCACATGAGCAATCGCGTCGGTTTCGCGGATATTGGCCAGAAACTGGTTGCCCAGCCCTTCGCCTTTCGAGGCACCTTTGACCAGACCAGCAATGTCCACGAAGGTCATACGCGTCGGGATGATCTGCTTCGACGAGGCAATCGCTGCCAGCTTGTCCAGCCGGTCATCAGGAACCGCCACGTCGCCAACATTCGGTTCAATGGTGCAGAACGGGAAATTCGCCGCCTGCGCAGCCGCCGTTTTGGTCAGTGCGTTAAACAGGGTCGACTTGCCCACATTCGGCAGACCCACGATTCCCATTTTAAAGCCCATGTCGGCCTCCTGAAGCGATACGACGGCGTCTTCTATTCAGGTACGTTGAAATGCGCAACCCAACGGCTCAACTTGGCTCGAGTCCGATCTGCAACATCACAATCCTGTCAATGCGCGTGTCCTGATCGCGACTTGATTTTGATGACCAAAGGTAACCATTGTCAGAACTAACGCGAACAGATTGACGAAGTTGCCTTATGAAATTCCTACTTATTTGCACCGCTTTCCTGCTTTCCGCAGCGTCCGCGCACGCTCAATCCGTAATATTCGGCGCAGGCTATGCTGATTTTTCCGATAGCAATGGTGAAGATCAGGCCATCTTTTCACTGGAATACCAGCACCGCCCCTTTCACGAGGCCACCCGGTTCAGCGCGGGCTTGGGGGCGGCGCTGACAGTTGATGTCGACGGCGACACGCATATCGGTGCGGGTCTGATTGGGATCTATTCCTTCTCGGACCGGTGGTTCGCCGAACTCAGTGTGATGCCCGGCTATTACAACGCCTCAAATGATGACAACGACTTGGGCGGCAGCTTCCAAATTCGAAGCCTTCTGGGTGTTGGTTACGCATTGGACAACGGCAACGCGATTTCGCTGGCTGTAACGCACAAGTCCAACGCCAGCACCGAAAGCTTCAATCCAGGCGTGAATGCCCTGTTCCTGCGTTATCACTACGGGTTCTAGGCCAATCTGACCCGGCGGGATTGATTTCCGCGCAAAGTTTCTGCACATCAGGGTCGAACCTGTTTGCAAGGACTGCTGATGACCCGTATCGACGCCAAGTTTGCCGCTCTGAAGGCCGAAAACAAGAAAGCCTTTGTCGCCTACATTATGGCCGGGGACCCCGATTTCGACACCTCACTCGAAATCGTGAAGGGGCTGCCGGGTGCGGGTGTCGATGTGATCGAGCTTGGCTTGCCATTCACCGATCCCATGGCCGACGGTCCGACGATTCAGGCGGCCGGACAGCGCGCCCTGGATGGTGGAATGACCCTGCAAAGAACCCTGGATCTGGCACGCGCCTTCCGTGAGACGGACGACACCACTCCCATCGTCCTGATGGGATACTACAACCCGATCTACAGCCGCGGGGTCGATACATTTCTGACCGACGCCAAAGCTGCGGGAATTGACGGGCTGATCGTCGTAGACCTTCCCCCCGAGGAAGACGAAGAACTGTGCCTGCCAGCGCAGGCCGCGGGTCTGAACTTTATCCGCCTGGCAACTCCGACAACTGATGACAAACGTCTGCCCCGTGTTCTGCAAAATACGTCGGGCTTTGTGTATTACGTCTCGATCACGGGAATCACCGGTGCCGCCGAAGCGCAAGCGACGAATGTCGGCCCCGAGGTTGCCCGGATCAAGGCGGCAACGGATCTTCCTGTCATTGTCGGCTTTGGAATCAACACGCCCGAGAAATCCCGTGCGATCGCTTCGGTCGCAGATGGCGCGGTTGTCGGGTCGGCAATCGTCAGTCAAATCGCCGAGGGTAAGCCCGTTTCCGAAGTCCTTGATTTCGTCGGAACGCTGGCAGACGGGGCGCATTCTGCCTGAAAATACTGACAAGTCCGGAAATAAGATCAACCGCGGCTGGCCTTAACAACCCGCGGTTTTTTTGTCATCGTCGGCGCGGCATCGGACCGCAGATATGTGACGTTGCGGCACTCTTCCATAATTGGTAAGAAAAAAGAACCAATTCAAAAGGCCAGAGCCACATGCCAGTCATCACGAACATAGAAGACCTTAAACGGATCTACGAACGGCGCGTTCCGCGCATGTTTTTCGACTACGCCGAAAGCGGAAGCTGGACAGAACAAACCTTCCGCGAAAACAGCTCGGATTTCGAGGATATCCGCCTGCGCCAACGCGTCGCCGTGGACATGGCCGGACGCTCGACCGCGTCACAAATGATCGGTCAAGACGTCGCGATGCCGGTTGCGTTGGCGCCGGTCGGCTTGACCGGGATGCAACACGCCGACGGAGAGATGAAGGCTGCCAAAGCCGCCGAAGAGTTCGGCGTTCCCTTCACCCTGTCCACCATGTCGATCAACTCGATCGAGGATGTGGCCGAATACACGACAAAACCATTCTGGTTCCAGCTTTATACAATGAAAGATCAGGACTATGTCGGACGCCTGATCCAGCGCGCCAAAGACGCGAACTGTTCGGCCCTGGTTATCACCCTGGACCTGCAAATTCTTGGCCAACGGCACAAAGACCTGAAAAACGGTCTGTCTGCCCCGCCAAAACTGACCGCAAAAACCATCGCCAATCTGATGACAAAATGGGCATGGGGCATTGAAATGCTGGGCGCTCATCGGCGGAAATTCGGCAATATCGTCGGGCACGCCGAAGGGGTCTCGGATGCTTCCTCCCTCGGCGCGTGGACGGCAGAACAGTTTGACCCCAGCCTTGACTGGAAAAAAGTCGAGAAGCTGATGGAGCAATGGGGCGGGAAAGTAATACTCAAGGGCATTCTGGACGCCGAGGATGCAAAAATGGCGGCCAAATTGGGAGCCGACGCCATCGTTGTGTCAAATCACGGTGGCCGCCAGTTGGACGGGGCACTCAGTTCGATCCGCGTTTTGCCTGAAATCATGGATGCGGTCGGCGGTGATGTCGAGGTTCACTTGGACAGCGGCATTCGCTCGGGGCAAGACGTACTCAAGGCATTGGCTTTGGGTGCAAAGGGCACCTATATCGGCCGTGCCTTTGTCTATGGTTTGGGGGCAATGGGGCAAAAAGGCGTGACGACCGCGCTTGAAGTTATCCACAAGGAACTGGATACCACGATGGCATTGTGCGGCGAACGGAATGTCGGCGATCTGGGGCGCCATAACCTTTTGGTACCCGAGGGTTTTGGCGGTCGCTGGCAAAGTTGACCATCGGGGTCAGGGGGCGCTGCCCCCGCCGCGGCAAGCCGCGACTCCCCCGGGATATTTGGGGCCAGATGAATGAAGGATCCCTGCTTCATCTGGCCCCAAATATCCCGGAGCGCGAGGCAGAGCCTCGCAATAAGCCTGATCCCGCAAAAAGCCCTTTCCAATTGCAGTGAATCAAGCTAAGGACGCGGCTTCACGCGGGCATACAGCCTTGGAGGATGCCCGCCCTAACATTGGAGAATATAACATGGCTGGTGAGATTCCTGATCTCGTAGCTCTGGAACGGACGGGGACAGGCAAGGGCGCCGCTCGTCAAGCGCGTCGCGACGGCATGGTTCCGGGCATTGTATTTGGTGGTGACAAAGATCCGCTGCCGATCAACATCCCGTTCAACGTTCTGTTCAAGCGTTTGAAAGCGGGCCGGTTCAAGTCGACCTTGTGGAACCTGAAGGTTGAAGGCCACGAAGACGTCCGCGTCATCTGCCGCGACGTTCAGCGTGACGTCGTCAAAGACCTGCCAACCCACCTGGACCTGATGCGCCTGCGTCGGACCACCAAGATCGCGTTGTTCATCCCTGTTGAGTTCGTCAACGAAGAAGAAGCACCCGGCATCAAAAAGGGCGGCGTTCTGACCGTTGTCCGTCCTGAAGTCGAACTGATGTGCACCGCGGGTGAAATCCCCGAGAAGATCACCGTTGATCTGACCGGTCTGAACATCAACGACGTTGTCACCATCTCGGCCGTCGACCTGCCTGCAGGTACCAAGCCGACCATCGACCGTGACTTCGTGATCGCCAACATCTCGGCACCGACCGGACTGTCGTCCAGCGACGATGAAGAAGGTGAAGAGGGCGAAGTGGCACCAGACGAGGTTGAAGTCGTCGGCCAGGAAGAAGCTGAAGAATAAATCCGGACACACAGTTCCAGATTTTCCGGACGGGGCCCTAGGGTCCCGTCTTTTCTTTTGGATTGAACGGGCTGGAAAACTGCCCCTGATCCATGCCATCAACCAATTGCAGATCGGTGCGCAAAGTAAGGACGTAGGAATGAAGCTGTTTGTCGGCTTGGGAAATCCGGGATCAAAATATGCCCGAAACCGGCATAATATTGGCTTTATGGCCGTCGACAGGATCGCCGATGATCACGGGTTCGGGCCGTGGAAATCCAAGTTCCAGGCCGAAATTTCCGAAGGGCGCTTAGGCAGTGAAAAAGTCCTGCTGATCAAACCTCAGACCTTCATGAACCGTTCGGGCCAGTCCGTTGGCGAAGCGATGCGCTTCTACAAGCTCGACTCGACCGACGTGACCGTTTTCCATGACGAGCTTGACCTTGCACCGGGTAAAGTTCGGGTCAAGGCGGGTGGCGGACATGCTGGCCACAATGGTTTGCGCTCGATCCATGAACATATCAGCCCGGCCTATGATCGGGTGCGGCTGGGGATCGGCCACCCCGGACGCAAGGAAATGGTCTCACCTTACGTTCTGGGAGACTTCGCCAAGGCCGACAGCGACTGGCTGGACGACGTTCTGCGCGGCGTGTCCGACGGTGCCGGGTATCTGGCAGGTGGAGAGGGCGGCAAGTTCATGAATGCTGTCGCCTTGCGCACAGCCCCGCCACGGTCTTCCAAGTCCTCCTCTGAGTCTGCCAAGCCAACCGCCAAGCCGATCCCTCAATCAGAGGTACAGGCGGAACCCGACGACCGTTCGGCCATGCAACGGCTGTTGGACAAATTCAAATAGACGTACCGACACTGCCGCAACGTATCATTTGCGGATATCTTCCAATCGCGTTCCAATGCCACCCGAGAATGGGAGGAAATGGATGAGAACCTTTTTGAAGTGGGTGCTTCGCGTCGTTTTGATGCTGGTGCTGGCCGCGGTTGTTGTAGGCTTTTGGAAACGCGAAGAAATCCATCGCTTGATGGCCGTTAACAGCTTGTTCGCCGAGGACAAGATCGTTCACAATTTCTCTCATATGGACGAGGCCTTTCTAAAGGTTGACCTACCGCGCGGGGACGGTCCGACATGGGAGTTGCCTTACGGTCCGGGCTTCGATCTGCCCGAAGGCACCGACGGCTGGATCGAGGACCGCACCGTAACATCTTTGTTGGTGATGCAGGATGGGCAGATCCGGTTCGAGGAATATTATCTGGGCACCGGGCCGGATGATCGGCGCATTTCATGGTCAGTTGCCAAAAGCTATCTCTCTTCCCTTTTGGGCATCCTTCTGACCGAGGGCGCGATCGATTCACTTGATGATCCGGTCACAAAATACGCGCCAGAATTGGAAGGCTCAGCCTATGACGGTGCCACGATCCGCAATGTGTTGAACATGGCCAGCGGCGTGACGTTCAACGAAGACTATCTGGATTACGATTCAGACATTAACCGGATGGGCCGGGTGCTTGCGCTGGGGGGCGAGTTGGACGATTTCGCGGCCTCGCTTCAGGACAGCTTCACCACACCGGGCGACACCTGGCAGTATGTCTCGATTGACACCCATGTCATCGGAATGGTGATCCGTGGCGCGACCGGCCGCAGCGTTGCTGACCTTCTAACGGATCGGATCTTGCAACCGCTCGGGTTGGAGCAAGATGGCTATTACGTCACGGACGGCGCTGGCGTCGCGTTCGTGCTGGGGGGATTGAACTTCACCACCCGCGACTTTGCTCGATTTGGGCAGGTTGTTTTACAGAATGGGTCACATAACGGCCAGCAACTGATCCCTGCCAACTGGATCGCCGAGGCCGTTGCCCCCAGCGCACCGACTGAGGCCGGGAAAATCGGGTATGGCTATCAATGGTGGATTCCGGTCGGCGCGCAAGAAGGTGAGTTCATGGCGCGTGGTGTTTACGGCCAATATATCTATTTCGACCAAGCCCGCGATGTTCTGATCGTTTCAACCGGGGCGGACCGCAACTTCCGCGATGCGGGTGTGAACGAAGAAAATATCGAAATGTTCCGCAAAATTGCGCAAAGCCTGTAAGATGGCGTCATGCAGAAGCAGGACAGCATAAATGTTCTGGGGGGTGTTCTGGCCCCCTGCTCTCGCGATCCCCTGACCGGGTTTTTTCGGGATGGGGCGTGCAATACCTGCCCCGAAGATCAGGGAAGTCACACCGTTTGCGCGGTCATGACGGCCGAATTCCTTGCGTATTCGAAATATGTTGGAAACGACCTCAGTACACCGCGCCCCGAGTTCGACTTTGCGGGTCTCAAACCGGGCGACAGCTGGTGCCTCTGCGCCGGGCGGTTTCTTCAAGCTTACGACGAAGGGTGCGCCCCCATGGTGCATCTTGAGGCAACACATCAGAGGGCATTGGACGTAGTGCCGTTGCGCGTCTTACAGGAGAAAGCGGCACCGGACTAACGGGTCAGGCAGGGATCGCCTGCCCAACTTTTGCGAATTCCGGATGCAAAAACGGCGCTGCCAGATGGCGCGCCGTTCTTTAGTCGAAAAAAGGTCAGTCTGCCGAGCGCCCTTCGGTATCCGACATGTCAAAGTTCAGATACTTCGCCACGGTCTGCACGTCCTTATCGCCGCGCCCGCACATGTTCATGCAGATCAGGTGATCTTTGGGCAGTTCCGGCGCAATCTTCATTACATGCGCCAGCGCGTGGCTGGGTTCGAGCGCCGGGATAATGCCTTCGGTCGCGCAGCAAAGCTGGAACGCCTCCAGCGCCTCTTTATCGGTGATCGAGACATAGTTGGCCCGGCCAATGTCATTCAGCCACGAATGCTCGGGGCCAATACCGGGATAGTCCAGACCGGCCGAGATCGAATAACCCTCAAGAATCTGCCCGTCGTCATCCTGCAGCAGATAGGTGCGGTTGCCATGCAGCACGCCGGGGCGACCGCCGGTCAGCGACGCGCAATGCTCCATCTTTTCATTCACGCCTTTACCACCGGCCTCAACACCGATGATGTTGACGGATTTGTCGTCAAGGAACGGGTAGAACAGGCCCATCGCGTTCGACCCACCGCCGATGGCGGCGATGATCGTGTCGGGCAGACGGCCTTCGGCCTTCATCATCTGTTCCTTGGCTTCCTTGCCGATAATCGACTGGAAATCACGCACCATCGCCGGATAGGGGTGAGGCCCAGCCACGGTGCCGATGCAATAGAACGTATCACGCACATTGGTCACCCAGTCGCGCAGCGCGTCATTCATCGCGTCTTTCAGCGTGCCACGACCGGACGTGACCGGAATCACCTCGGCCCCGAGCAGGCGCATACGGAACACGTTCGGGGCCTGACGCTGTACGTCATGGGCACCCATATAAACAATGCATTTCAGACCGAACTTGGCGCAGACCGTGGCCGTAGCTACACCGTGCTGCCCTGCCCCGGTTTCCGCGATAATCCGGGTCTTGCCCATGCGCCGCGCCAGAATGATCTGGCCCAGCACGTTGTTGATCTTATGCGCACCGGTGTGGTTCAGCTCATCGCGCTTGAGATAGATCTTCGCGCCACCCAGATGCTCGGTCAGACGCTCCGCATAATACAGCGGCGAGGGGCGACCCACATAATTGGCCCACAGATCATCCATCTCGGCCCAGAAGGTCGGATCATCCTTGGCCTTCTCATATTCCTCTTCCAGCGACAGGATCAGAGGCATCAGCGTCTCGCTGACAAACCGCCCCCCGAAGATGCCGAAACGTCCCTGCTCATCGGGGCCGGACATGAAGGAATTGAAAAGATCGTTGGCCATGGCTGTCTCCATCGTCGTACCCGTTGTTCATAGGAGGTAGCTGCGGGATTTGCCATGGCAAAACGTACGTCACGGCACCCAGAGCAGCGCTATTGAGCGGCCTTGATGAACGCACTGATCAAAGCAGGGTCCTTGACGCCGGGCGCACTTTCCACGCCAGAGGCCACATCGACCTGACGCGCACCCGTCATGCGGATCGCTTCGGCCACGTTGTCCGGGTTCAGACCACCTGCCAGCATCCACGGTTTGCGCCAATACTTGCGTCCGGCCAACAGCCGCCAGTCAAAGGCCAGCCCATTGCCGCCCGGCAGGACCGCATTCTTGGGCGGCTTGGCGTCGATCAAAAGCTGATCTGCAACCTCGCTGTATTCGTCGATTGCGGTCAAATCGTCGGCGTCCGCCACCCCGATCACCTTGATCACAGGCAAACCATAGCGCGCTTTGATTTCACGAACGCGATCAACGCTTTCGGACCCATGCAACTGCAACATGTCAAACGGGGCAACCTCGGTGATGCTGTCGAGTTCCTCATCCGATGCGTTCACCACCAAGGCCACTTTAGCCACCCCAACCGGCACGGCCTGCATCAACGCAGCCGCTTGTTCGGGCGAGACATACCGGGGGGATTTCGGGAAAAAATTGAACCCAAGATACCGCGCTCCGGCCTCAGCCGCAGCGCGCACGTGATCCGGTGCGGTCAGGCCGCAGATTTTAACGGAAATATCCGGCATCAGTTGGCCTCAGCTGGCTTCGTCCAGCAGCGCAAGAACTTCGTCTTTGCCTTCGTTCTGCTTTTTCTTAAGCTTCTTGACCTCACGCTCAAGCTTGCGGACTTCGCTTGTCTTGGCGGTCGCATCGCGGCGGTGCTTGTGCTCACGCAGCCATTCCCACAGGAAACCGATGACAAGGCCAGCAACCACGCCGCCCAGAACCACAAGGAACAAAGGCAGCGACACGCTGAAATTAAAGCCAAGCAGGTCGGCAAAGGCCTGCGGCATCAGCGTTAATTCCACGGCTTCGCGATTGGCAAGAGAAACTGAGATCAGGACAATCCCGAGGATCGCCAGAAAAGCATATCGAAGGTAGCGCATCATGGCCTAGGCTTTACCGTTCAAACGATCCCTTAGCAACTTACCTGTCTTGAAAAATGGAACACATTTTTCTTCAACCTGAACAGTCTCACCAGTTCTGGGGTTGCGTCCGACACGGGCGTCGCGCTGCTTGACCGAAAACGCGCCAAATCCACGCAGCTCAACACGGTCACCGCGCGCCATGGCGTCCGTAACTTCTTCGAACACTGTATTCACGATACGCTCAACGTCACGCTGATAGAGATGCGGGTTTTCGTCGGCGATTTTTTGAATCAGTTCTGAACGGATCATGTGCGCTACCCTCCCAGGCGACCGGTTAACCATGTCTAGTCTTCTGAACAGTATAGAAAGAAACCCGGATTGGGGGAATGTTGACTCTGGGCGCAAAGCCTTAATTTTGCTGAAAACTCACGCGATTTTTTGCCGGATAACGGGAAATTGGCTCGAATTGAGAGCGTGATGCACGAACTGGCCGCAATTTTTGGAACATATTGATTCGCAACAAAAACGGCCCCGCGCATATGCGCGAGGCCGTGAATTTGGTTTTGGCTGATTGCCCGGGCTTAGTCGCCGGACTTCAGCGCTGCACCCAGGATGTCGCCCAGCGACGCGCCCGAGTCGGAAGAACCGTACTGTTCCACGGCCTCTTTCTCTTCGGCGATTTCGCGTGCCTTGATCGACAGGCCCAGACGACGGGTCTTGCTGTCGACATTGGTGACGCGGACGTCGACCTTGTCACCGGTCGAGAAACGCTCGGGGCGCTGCTCGGCACGGTCACGCGACAGGTCCGAACGGCGGATGAAGGATTTCATGCCTTCGTATTCCACCTCGATGCCGCCATCTTCGATCGCGGTGACTTCGACAGTGATGACCGAGCCACGCTTCACGCCGCCCACGGCTTCGGCGAACTTGTCACCGCCCAGGGCTTTGATCGACAGCGAGATACGCTCTTTTTCGACGTCAACTTCCGAAACGACGGCCGAAACCATGTCGCCCTTGCGGTAGTTCTGGATCGCATCCTCGCCACGCTCGTCCCAGGACAAGTCCGACAGGTGAACCATGCCGTCGATGTCGCCTTCGAGACCAATGAACAGACCGAATTCGGTGATGTTCTTGACTTCGCCTTCGACTTCGGTGCCCTCGGGGTGTGTTTCTGCAAACACTTCCCACGGGTTGCGCTGAGTCTGCTTCAGGCCCAGAGACACGCGACGCTTGGCGCCGTCGATTTCCAGAACCATGACGTCGACTTCCTGGCTGGTCGAAACGATTTTGCCGGGGTGGACGTTTTTCTTGGTCCAGGACATCTCGGAGACGTGCACCAGACCTTCGACACCGGCTTCCAGCTCGACGAACGCGCCGTAGTCGGTGATGTTGGTGACGCGACCCTGATGGACCGAGCCCAGCGGGTATTTGGCAGCAACCAGATCCCACGGATCTTCTTGCAACTGCTTCATGCCCAGGCTGATGCGGTGGGTCTCTTTGTTGATCTTGATGACCTGAACCTTGATGGTTTCGCCGATCGTCAGGATCTCGGACGGGTGGTTTACACGACGCCACGCCATGTCGGTGACGTGCAGCAGGCCGTCTACGCCGCCCAGGTCAACAAATGCACCGTATTCGGTGATGTTTTTGACAACACCCTCGACGGTCTGACCTTCGGACAGGTTGCCGATAACTTCGGCGCGCTGTTCGGCACGCGATTCTTCCAGGATGGCGCGACGCGACACAACGATGTTGCCACGGCGACGGTCCATTTTCAGAATCTGGAACGGCTGTTTCAGACCCATCAGCGGGCCAGCGTCGCGCACGGGGCGAACGTCAACCTGCGAGCCGGGCAGGAACGCAACTGCGCCACCCAGATCGACGGTGAAGCCACCTTTGACGCGACCAAAGATTGCACCTTCGACGCGCTGGTCGTCGGCATATGCTTTTTCCAGACGGTCCCATGCCTCTTCACGGCGGGCCATCTCGCGCGAGATGACGGCTTCGCCACGGGCGTTTTCTGCGGCGCGCAGGTAAACTTCGACCTCGTCACCTACAGCGATTTCAGGAGCTTCGCCGGGATTTGCGAATTCTTTCAGATCAACGCGGCCTTCCATTTTGTAGCCTACGTCGATGATGGCTTGGCCGGCTTCGATCGCCAGAACCTTGCCTTTGACAACAGAACCCTCTTCGGGTGTGTCCATTTCGAAGCTTTCATTAAGGAGGGCTTCGAATTCCTCCATGGATGCGTTAGCCATGTGGCGTTGTTTTCCTTTACAGTACGTTTTTGCTGGCCGAGCGGTTGTCTCCGCCGGTCTTAATGGATTGGTCAGACGACCTGACATATGCCGCAAAACAAAGAGGGCCGGTTAGTTCCGACCCTGCTCGTCTCATTGTTTTATGGCTCAAATCGCCTTGTCGACGCGCGCTCTATAGCGGGTTCGCCAAGGCGCTGCAAGTTATAACGGGCAATGCACACTATAACCTGCAATACCTGCTGACAAATGACCCAGCGGCCGGGCGAAATTCACCGCCCGGCTCACTGGCAAATTCTAGAACAACTGCAAATCCTTTGCGCCGCTCTGGATTTCAGCGAAGTTGGGCATGTTCTGGACGGCCACCGGCGCAGGTTTCGCACCCGGCATCGCAACCGTCGGCTTCGCCGCGACCGCTTTGCCGAAGGCGGGCTTTTCCAGCTCTCCTCGGATATCACGCAGCAGGGTCTTGTGATCCGGCATGGATTTGAGAATCTGTGCAAGGTCCACTTTTGCGCCCTTCCACCACTGGAACCAGATCGGCTTTTTCAAAGGCCGCACCCGATCGCGAATGCCAGTGCCATAGCCAGTATCGTAGACTTGCTTGCCCAACAGCACTGTCTGATAAACGCGGTGATCAAAGAGCGTCGCGAACTCGACATCGTGCTGCATCGGCAAGCGGTGCTGCCACAGCTCAAGGTTCTCGGCCAACCGGTCGGGTATTTTCATCTCGGTCCGGGCGTCGATCCAATACTGATCGTCCGTGCGGTTGCCCAAACGGTAGTGCAGACAGATGAATTCCAGAACCTCATTATAAAGCTTGTCCATCTGCCGGTTATACCGCGCCCGCAAGGACGGTTCGATCGCCTGAGTGGGCAGATGTTCGGCGAACCAACGCACCGCGTGGTCGATCATATGGATCGCGGTGCTTTCCAGCGGCTCGATAAACCCGCCGGACAGACCAATGGCCACACAGTTCTTGACCCAGGCATTGCGCACCCGTCCGACCCGCATCGGGATCACGCGCGGCGTGAGGCCCTTGCCGCTGTCGCCCAGCCATTCAAGATATTCATCCGCCGCCTGGTCATCCGTCCGATGCGCCGAGGAATAGACATAGCCGGTGCCGACACGGTTGAACAAAGGCACCCGCCACGTCCAACCGGCCCCCAACGCGGTGGAGCGCGTAGCGCTTTCGATCTTTTCAGGGTCAGGATGTTCGACCTGCAGGGCCATGGCCCGGTCATTGGGCAGGTAGTCCGAGTAATCCATGAATGGCTCACCCAGAGCCTGATTGATGATCAACCCCCGGAACCCGGTGCAATCCACAACCATCTCGATATCGTGGCGGCCTTTACGCTCCAGCATCAGATGGCTGACATTGCCCTGTTCATCCAGTTCAACCGCCTGAACCTCATCCTGAATATGTTCGACACCGCGCTTGGTGCAAACCTTGGTCAGCATCCCCGCGAACTTCACCGCATCCAGGTGGTATGCAAAGCCGAACCGTTGTTCGAATTCCGGCGCGCCCAGTGGCCGCGCGCCTTTGCACAGGCGGGCCAGATCGTCATGCGGCGAGATAGATTGCGTGAAATCCCGATCCCCGTTGCCAAAGCGCAGAAAATATTCGGCCGCCTCTAGCCCTTCCAGCATCTGGCCATGGGCAAAAGGGTTCATATAGTCGATGCGATTGCCCTTGGCGTTGTTGTTCCAGTTGCAGAACTTCACACCCAGCTTGAATGACGCGTTCGTCTCGCGAAAGAAATCCCGTTCGGCGATCCCAGCCTGCCGCAGTGTAACCGGCATGCGCGGCACGGTGGCCTCGCCCACACCCACTGTCGAAATATTCGGGCTTTCGATCAGGCAGATGCGCGGTCGGTCCTTTGGCGCTGACGTGCGAGAAAACACCATCTCAAGGATCAGCGCGGTCATCCAACCTGCAGTGCCGCCGCCGACGATAGTGATTTTACGCAAACGATTGTTCATTTAGCTCTCCCCCTCAATATTTCAGGGGACTATACCAGCTTTCCGACACCTCGCTAGGGCCTTGGCCGCCTTGGTTGTCAGCGTGTTCAAACATGTGACAATCGGTGATGGTCTCTCCGTTCCACCCCGGCTTAGCACCCCGCGAGAAATCGTGAATACGCCCCCGGTTTTGACCGATTCCACACGCGGGTTCCTGTTCGAAAATCCAGCTTTTGGAACTACGTAAACTCTGCGCCCGTATTAGATTTCCTCGCCCTTCTTCAGCAGTTCATCTATCAATTCGCGTTGAAGGTCATGGCTGTCACCCCCTCCGAACTCAGCAGCGCCGCCTGAATACAGGGTGCCATATGTCTTGGCGATATTCACGGTCTGGGCCAGCCCCGAAATCAGCTGGTCCTTGTCCAGTTTGGACAGGGGGTGAATGAATGCTGCCCACAACGTGCCATTGGCAATGGCATAACGCGCGTCCAGAGTGCTGTCGAAATTCGCCTGCATCATGCGCTGAAGGTCCGCAGCAGACAAATCCGCGGCGCTGCTGATGGAAACCATTGCACGCATCCGGTCCGCGTTGATATCCGTGATCACCAAGACCGAAACATCCGACACGGTCATTTGGAAACCCGGCCCTTGGGGTTGCGCGTCCGGATCCAGCGCAAAGATTATCTTCCCAAGACGCTCATAGGTCATGGGTGGTTCGACTTCCTGCGCAGCCAGACTTCCGGCCAGAAAAATCAGAGCTAAGGTCAATCGGATCATGGTATCGCTCCTGCGGATTACCAATCCATCCTACGCAGCCCTAAGCTGCCTGACCAAACAAAGCTTGGTGAGGAGCGTTCCCAAAATCGTGAGTCCATTCAAGGTTCTAGGAACCCTTGCGCTTGGCGTCTTCAACGATGGCGATCGCCTCGGCCAACGCCGCTTCGATACTCAGGTTCGACGTATCCAGCAGCACAGCATCCTCCGCGGGTTTCATAGGGGCCGTGCTGCGCTCGGCATCGCGGGCGTCGCGTTCGCGGACATCTTCCAGTACCTGCGCCCGCGTTGTGTCGGACCCCTTGGCGCTGAGTTCCAGATATCGCCGCTCTGCCCGGACCTCGGCGCTGGCAGTGACAAACAGCTTAACTTCTGCCTCGGGGCAGATCACCGTCCCGATATCGCGCCCGTCCAGAACAGCACCTTGGGGCCGGGCCGCAAAACTGCGCTGAAAGTCCACAAGTGCTGACCGAACCTCTGGGATCACGGCCACCTTTGACGCGGCCTGCGCGATTTCAGCGGTGCGCAGATCACCTTGGTCCAACTCTTCTGCGGTCAAAGCTTGGGCAGCGGCAGCGGGTTCAATCCCGTCCAGAGTCCGGCGCCCCACTGCGCGGTACAGCAGCCCGGTATCCAGATGTGCAAACCCGAAATGCGCCGCCAACGCCTTGGAGATCGTGCCCTTCCCCGCAGCCGCTGGCCCGTCTATGGCAACCGTGAAGCTCACGTGCGGTCCACCTTGGCACCCAACGCCGCCATCAGCGGTTCAAAGATCGGGAACGAGGTCGCAATCGGGCCGCCATCATCCACCGAGACCGGCGTTTTCGCACCCATCCCCATCACCATGAAGGACATGGCGATGCGGTGATCCAGAAAGCTCTCGCAAGTGCCGCCGCCGGGGACGTTACCGATGCCCAGCCCGTCGACCGACCACCATTCTTCGCCCTCATCCACACTCACGCCATTGGCGCGCAGACCACGGGCCATGGCGTCGATCCGGTCGCTTTCCTTCACGCGCAGCTCTTTTACGCCGCCCATCATCGTGGTGCCGGTGGCGTTGGCCGCGACCACGGACAGAACCGGATATTCGTCGATCATCGAGGCCGCACGTTCCGGCGGCACGTTGATGCCCTTCATGTTGGGCGAGTATTTCGCGCGCAGGTCGGCAACGGGTTCGCCACCCTCTTCGCGTTCGTTTTCATAGGTCAGGTCCGCGCCCATCTCGCGCAGCGTGGTGAACAGCCCGGCGCGGGTCGGGTTCAGGCCGATACCCGGCACCAGCACGTCCGAGCCCGGTGTGATCAACGCCGCGCAAACCGGGAATGCTGCGCTGGACGGATCGCGGGGCACGGCAATCACCTGCGGTTTCAGCTCGGGCCGACCCGTCAGGGTGATCACCCGGCCTTCATCAGTGTCCTCAACGGTAATCTCAGCGCCGAACCCGGCCAGCATCCGCTCGGAATGGTCGCGGGTGGCTTCTTTCTCGATCACCACGGTCTTGCCCGGCGCGTTCAGACCGGCCAGCAGCACGGCGGATTTCACCTGTGCCGACGGAACCGGAACCTCATACCGCACCGGCACGGGGTCGGCCGCGCCCACGATGGTCATCGGCAAGCGCCCGCCCGAGCGACCAACAGCTTGCGCACCAAACAGCGCCAGCGGGTCCGTCACCCGCGCCATGGGACGTTTGTTCAGGCTGGCATCCCCGGTAAACGTGGCCGAGATCGGACAGGTCGCCATCGCGCCCATGATCAGCCGCACCCCGGTGCCCGAGTTGCCGCAGTCAATCACCTGATCCGGTTCGGCAAAGCCGCCGACGCCCACGCCATGCACTGTCCATTCGCCACCGCCGTGGTCAGTTACCTGGGCGCCAAAAGCGCGCATGGCTTTGGCGGTGTCCAGAACATCTTCGCCCTCGAGCAGGCCGGAAATCTTCGTCTCACCCACCGCCATCGCGCCCAAAATCAGCGACCGGTGCGAGATAGACTTGTCGCCGGGCACCTCTGCCGTGCCGGTCAGCGGACCGCAGGGATGCGAGGTCATCGGGATGGGCGTGCCGTGTCCGGACATGGGGGCTCCTGTTTTCGCTATCAGTGCCTTAGCCGATTAGCGAATTGGGGCCAGATGGTCCAGCGGCAATCAGTCTTTGCGGCGGAAGGTCAGGTAATGCGGGTTGCGCCCCTCGCGCAGGGCCTTTTGTTCGTAGCGGGTGGAAATCCAGTCGCCCCAAGGCTCGCGCCAATCAGAGGGGCGCTCCGCCAGCCATTCGAACCCGGCGCGCGGCACTTCTTCGAGCGTCTGGCGGACGTAATCGGGAATATCCGTCGCGACCCGAAAGATCGAACCCGGTTTCAGCGCCCGCGCCAGTGGCTCAAGATGTTCTTGCGTCACAAAGCGGCGACGATGGTGCCGCGTTTTGGGCCACGGATCGGGATAGAGCAGGAAGGCGCGCGAGATGCTGGCCTCGGGCAGCACGTCAAACAGATCACGCGCATCGCCGGGGTGAACGGCGAGGTTTTCAACCCTGGCTTGCCGGATTTTGCCCAACAACATGGCGACGCCGTTGATGTAGGGTTCGGCCCCGATGATACCGATATCGGGGTTGCTTGCGGCCTGATGCACCAGATGCTCACCGCCTCCGAACCCGACCTCAAGCCAGACGTCCCGCCCACCAAACAACGCCTGCAGGTCCAGTGGATCGCGGTTGGGGTTCGAGTCCCAATCGACCGCGCCGGGGGACAGGGCGTCTAGGTCTTCGCTCAGATACGTCTTTTGGCTTTGCTTGAGGGTCTTGCCCTTGAAGCGGCCATAAAAGTTTCTGCGGGGGCGTTGGGGGGTCTCGGTGCTCATGGGGCGTGCCATACTGTGCGTTCAGCTATGTGGCAAGAGTAGCAGTGGGGGCCAGCCCGTCGCCATTGGTTTCTCGGACCAATGGCGCAACCAATAGCGACCCCCCGAAGTATTTTTCAACAGAAGAAGAGCGCGCCCGAATGGGCGCACATTTGGGTTTAGGTCAGATGGCCGATTTCAAGGCACCCACCAGATCGGTGCGCTCCCAGCTGAAACCGCCGTCGGCGTCGGGTTCGCGGCCGAAATGACCGTAAGCGGCCGTACGCTGGTAGATCGGCTTGTTCATCTGCAGGTGCTGGCGAATGCCGCGCGGGGTCAGGTCCATGACCTGCCCGACGGCTTTTTCAATCTCGGCATCCGCGATCTGGCCGGTGCCATGCGTATCCGAATAGATCGACAGTGGCTTGGAGACGCCAATCGCATAGCTCAGCTGGATGGTGCAGCGGTCTGCCATGCCTGCGGCCACCACGTTCTTGGCCAGATACCGCGCGGCATAGGCGGCCGAGCGGTCCACCTTGGTCGGGTCTTTACCCGAGAACGCACCGCCACCATGAGGGGCTGCACCGCCATAGGTATCCACTATGATCTTGCGGCCCGTCAAACCCGCGTCGCCGTCAGGTCCGCCGATCACGAACTTACCGGTAGGGTTTACGTGCCATTCTGTCTCAGCCGACAGCCAGCCTTCGGGAAGGGTTTCGGTGATATAAGGCTCAACAATCGCGCGGATATCATCCGAGCTGAGCGCTTCATCCAGATGCTGTGTTGACAGAACGATCGAGCTGACGCCCACCGGCTTGCCATCACGATACACCACCGATAGCTGCGATTTCGCATCCGGGCCCAGCGCGGGTTCACTGCCGTTTTTACGCACCTCGGCCAGACGGCGCAGGATCGCGTGGGAATATTGGATCGGGGCCGGCATCAGTGCGGGTGTCTCGGTCGTGGCGTAGCCGAACATGATGCCCTGATCGCCCGCGCCTTCGTCCTTGTCACCCGATGCATCAACGCCCTGCGCGATATGGGCGGATTGTTCGTGCAACAGGTTCGTCACCTCGACCGTTTCGTGGTGGAACTTGTCCTGCTCGTAACCGATATCTTTGATACAGGCGCGCGCGATCTCGTCGATGCGGCCCATGTAATCGTGCAGTTTTTCCTGATCAGACAGACCTACTTCTCCGCCGATGACGACGCGGTCGGTCGTGGCGAAAGTTTCGCACGCCACGCGCGCTTCGGGTTCTTCATTTAGAAAGGCGTCTAGGACGGCATCGGAAATCCGGTCGCAAACCTTATCCGGGTGCCCTTCGGATACGGATTCCGAAGTGAAAGTGTAGTTCTGTCGGGACATGAAAGTGCTCCATTAAGATTTCCCCGTCACGCCAGGAAGCCGTTGTGACAGGCATCCGAGGGGATACGCCTGCTAAATCACCGGGTCAATCTGAAATTAAGCGCCCTCTCGCCGAGCGTTGCGCCAAAACAGCGCAAACAATCCGGCAAGCAAAAGAATGATGGGCACGTCCCCAAGCCTTGAATAAAGCGTCGCGGCAAAAGGCTTGGGCAGAACAGCGTCAACATAACCTGCCTGCCCCAACGCAAGAGACTGAGTAACGCGGCCCAGCGGATCGACCATTGCGGATACGCCGGTGTTGGCCGAACGCATCATGGGCAATCCCTGCTCAATGGCCCGCATCTGGGCTTGTGCAAGATGTTGATAGGGACCTGATCGCGTTCCAAACCATGCGTCATTGGTAATCTGTAACAGGAAATCCGCACGCCCCGGAGCGGACAGGACATCTTGGGTAAAGACCGCTTCGTAACAAATCAAAGGCAGTGCCTTGCCCAGCCCCCCTGCATCCATCAAGGCCGCACCCGGCCCGGCGCTGAACCCGTTGCCCGTTGTTGCGGCCATTCCGTAGATACCAAATCGCGCCATGAGGTTGCCAAGCGGCACATACTCTCCAAACGGGGCCAGATGATGTTTGTCGTACAGCCCTTGCTGTTGGCCGTCCTCGTCCAGATAGATCATTGAGTTGTAGATCCGGGGTCCATCCCCGCGTTGAATGCCCAGAAAAACCGGCGTCCCCTGGGCTGCATCCACGACGACGTCCAGATAGGGTTGCGCGCTGCCCAACCACGCCGGTATCGAGGTTTCCGGCCAGACAATCAGGTCCGGTTTTGGCTGCGCGGCCGTGAACTCAATCTGGCGCGCAAAAAACAGCGGTGCGTAATCCGGGTCCCATTTTTGGTGCTGCGGCGCGTTGGGCTGAACAAGGCGCACAACATGCCTTGTTTCGGTCACTTCGGGCCGAAGAGCAGCGTAGCCAAAGGCCAAACACACCACACCCGCAGACAAGCACGCAGGCACCGCAAACGAGGATCGTTGTGTCAGTGCGGCTCCCATAGGCAGTGTCGCCAGCAGCGTCAGCGCGCCCACCCCATAGGGACCAACCAGTGACAAAACCTGAGCGAGTGATGTGCCAACCCAAACCTGCGCGAGTCCAGCCCATGGAAATCCAGTCAACACATACCCGCGCGCGCATTCAGCCAAGGATATCGCGATGGCCAGAAACACAGCCTGACCAACTACGCCCTGCCCAGGGCGGCGCGCCAGCCAAAAGGCCAGTGCCCAGAACAGCGCCAGCCCTCCGGCCATGAACACGAGCGCGAAAGGGGCCATCCAAGCATGTCGTTCCGCGTCTACGAGAAACGGCTCAATGATCCAGCTTAATGCATGAGCGAAATAGCCAGTCGCAAAGGCCCACCCCAGCCAAGCCGCCTGCGCCCGTGTTTCCGTTGCCAGATACAGCGGCGCCAGAGCAAGCAAAGCGGCAATGGACGCAATCCAAAACCCGTAAGGCGCAAGCCCAAACGCTGTCGCCACGCCCAAAAGCGCCGCAGCCAAAAGCCTCAACCGATTGGGCAAGCCCTGGGCAGGGTTCATGCAACGATATCCGGCAACATGACACGCAAGCGTTTGATCCTGCGCGGGTCGGCATCCAGGACTTCGAACTCTGGCCCTTCGGGGTGCAGAACAACTTCTCCGCGCGCAGGTACACGACCCGACAGCATGAAGACCAAACCGCCCAGAGTGTCGATCTCTTCCTCGTCGACATCCTCATGGCTGGTCAGCGAGCGTCCGATTTCGGCTTCGAATTCTTCCAGCGGGACACGGGCCTGAACCACATAGCATCCGGGTTTCTCCTGCACCCAGAGCTGGCTCTCGTCTGCGTCATGTTCATCTGCGATCTCACCGACGACCTGTTCGATCAGATCCTCGATCGTCAGCAACCCGTCAACGCCACCATATTCGTCGATCACAAGCGCCATGTGGCGCCGTTCCGTCTGCATCTTGGTCAGCAAAACACCAATCGGCATAGACGGAGGCACGAACAACAGGGTTCGCAGCATCGACACCAGATCAAATTCAGAGGACGTCCCGTTGAACCCGTGCGTCAGCGCAAAATCCTTGAGGTGTACAAACCCAAGCGGGGTATCCAACGTCCCCTCATAAACGGGTATCCGCGACAACCCGCTGTCCCGAAAAACCTGCGCCAGTTCGTCTTTGGTTATGGTCGAGGATACCGAAATGATCTCGGCGGTAGGGATGGCTACGTCTTCGACACGCATGCGCCGCAGGTTGATCATGCCCCGAGGTTGGCTCTTGTCGACCTCGTGCCCATTGGCCGCAGCTTCTTCTTCGTCGTTCTGGGTCGAGAACGCATCCACTATTCGAGAAAAGAAACCCGTTTTCTCTCTTATGTCATTGTCGCCGTCCTTTGGTTGCGCGCCCTGCGCCGCCATAGAACTGCCGTCTGTATCGCCCATTTTCCCATTCCAAATGATCGGCCCGAACGGGCCCGTATTAAACTATATATGGGTTATCAATACCCAGTTTGCCAAGTATCTCGACCTCGACACCTTCCATCAAAGTGGCGTCGGGGTCACGAATGTGATCGTATCCCAGCAAATGCAATGTTCCGTGAACCAACAAATGCGTCACGTGATCATCTATGGTCTTTCTCGCTTCGGCAGCTTCGCGCGCGCAGGTATCATAGGATATTGCGATGTCCCCCAGCGCAATTTCTCCGGTGAAGTCTGCGCGCGGCAATGCCGGTTCCTGACCTGCGACCTCAGCCGCCAGATCATCGGCTGGCCAGCTCAGAACATTGGTCGGCGTCGGTTTTTCGCGAAACTCGGCGTTCAATTCGGCAATGCGGGCATCGCCGCAGGCCAGCACACTGACCTCGCACTGCTCCGAGTCCAGCTCAAATTGTTCCAATACCGCCTTGATTGCGCGCATGGCCAAAGGCTCCAGCCCCTGCCATCGGGCATCTTCAACCGATAGTTCGAGATTCATTCTGTCACTTCCAAAGTCCCGAGGCCGGGTCTTTGAAACTATCCGGTTTCACGGCCCGAGTCCGCCTCATACGCTTCGATGATCGCGGCGACAAGCGGGTGCCGTACAACATCCTTCGACGTGAAATAGTTGAAGCTGATGTTTGGAATCGTCTTCAGCAAACGCTCGGCATCGGCCAGCCCTGATTGGACCCCGCGTGGCAGATCGACCTGCGAACGGTCGCCGGTGATCACCATCCGGCTGCCTTCACCCAGTCGGGTCAGGAACATCTTCATCTGCATGGTCGTGGCATTTTGCGCCTCGTCCAGAACAACGAAAGCGTTCGCCAGCGTTCGGCCGCGCATAAAGGCAAGCGGTGCAATTTCGATTCGCTTTTCCTCGATCAGCTTGGCCAGTTGCTTGCCGGGAAGAAAATCGTTCAGCGCGTCATAAAGCGGCTGCATGTAGGGATCGACCTTGTCCTTCATGTCCCCGGGCAAATAACCCAGCTTCTCACCCGCCTCGACCGCAGGACGGCTGAGAATGATGCGATCCACATGCCCGCCTATAAACATCGACACGCCGACAGCAACGGCCAGATAGGTTTTACCTGTCCCTGCCGGACCGATCCCAAAGGCCAGTTCGTTGTTGAACAGGGATTGCACATAAGCCTTTTGCGCGTCGGTACGGGGCTCAACCAGCTTTTTGCGGGTCTTGATTTCAACCGTGCCACCCTTGAACATTTCAAGCTGGTCACCGTCGCGGCTTCCGGTGCCTTTCTCAGATCCCCCCATACGGAGCTCGCGGTCAACGTCCGCGGCTTCGACTTCGCGCCCGCCTTCAAGACGGGTGTAGAGGGCCTGAAGGACCTCAATCGCTTGCTTCTGGGCTTCTTCCTCACCCATCACAACCAACTGGTTCCCGCGCCGAACAATCTGAACGGATAATTTATGCTCAATATCGGTCAGATTGCGGTCATATTCGCCGCACAGATCAATCAACAACCGGTTGTCTGGAAATTCAACAAACGCCTCACGCTGGGGCATTTCATTCTGCGGTGGGTTCAGGGCACCGATGGCCAATCCGTTCTCCTGTCTTGGCGTTTCACCTTGAGCGTAGACAACATCTCTTGGTGGGTGCAAGCCACAGTTTCAAATTTTCCGTAACTGATGTCAAAACCGCCGATCACCGGCCGGATAAAAAAAGCCCACGGGCCCGGAACAGCCGTAAATAATGGTCTTTAGAACCTGTAGTTCAGACCAAATCGTAACCCCCGAAAGCGCGGTGTCGACTTGGTCGAGAATCCGTTTTCAAAGACGATGTCCTTGGAATCAAACTGAACGTATTCATACTCGCCAGTAATCGACCAATTGGCGTTTAAGTTATGTTCAACGCCGATGCTGGCCGAAAAGCCATTGCGCGAGTCGCTTTCTTCGAAACTTTGAACCGCAGGTCCAAGGGTCAAGCTGTTCGTGGTTTCGACGTCACCGTTCACATACCCCATCGAAAGGAAATACAGCACCGTGCCGCTTTTGTTGGTAAGGCCATTTCGGAAGCGAATCGATATGACGTCCGAGACTTCGGACCCGCCGTTCACGGTGAAGCCACCGATTTGCGTTGTGACGTCGTCATCCAGGGACCCGAAATCATATCCGATTTCGAACCCATAGACATAATCGCGGCCTTGCTTGGCCGGAAGAATGCCCCGCCAGCCTGCCCGTACACCCCCGTAAGAACCGCTCAGGTCCAGTTCGCCAATTGCAAATGTATTGGAGGGTGTGGTCAGACCGAACCGGTCCGTTCCGCTGGTCGCGTAACCGCCGGTCAAGCCCAGATAAAACGCACTGACGTCGCTATCGAAACGCTTGGGGCTAACGACGGGAGGATCTGAAACGCCTTCATCAAGATTGCCAGCCGCTGTCGCGCCGGAAAGAAACACAAATGCAACCAAAGCAGAAAGAGGCAGCTTGAACTTGGGTATATCAAAAAACTTCAGAACTTTCACTCGCACTCTCCATAGCTACGCCCCAAAATACGGGACAAAGCAACAATGGGCTCCGGGGCGGCCAAAGCCGTATACCCCTAAAAACTTTGACTTTTCTCGGAACATAGTTCCAAGTAATAAATCAAGGGTAAATTTTTCTATAAGATTCAACCATGACGCAACGACACAAAAAGTGGCGCGTTACAGCAACCTGCCAGCTAGCGAATTTGAGCCTGAGCTGGTGATCTGCACGTCTCTCAATTCACCTATTCCGACATCCGCGTCAGAGACGTGAACCGAATGAAGATACTCGGATTTTCCGACCATCTGGCCGGGCAGCCTGCCGGTTTTTTCAAACAGCACGCGCACATTTCGTCCGACCATCGCATCCTGAATTTCGCGCTGGTGCTGCGTGATCATGGCCTGAAGCCGCTGTAGGCGGTCATCCGCCACCTCAGGATCAACCTGAGACCGCTCGGCCGCAGGCGTTCCGGGGCGCGTGGAATACTTGAACGAATACGCATATCCGTATCTGACCTGCTCGACCAAATCCAACGTGGCCTGGAAGTCTGCATCCGTTTCTTCGGGGAAGCCGACAATGAAGTCACCAGACATCATGATATCGGGCCGCGCTGCGCGGATGCGTTCGATCAGACGCAGATAGCTGTCAGCCGTGTGGCTGCGGTTCATCCGCTTCAGAATCCGGTCCGAGCCTGACTGCACAGGCAGATGCAGATAGGGCATCAGCTTGTCACATGTCCCATGCGCCTCGATCAGGTCATCGGCCATGTCATTGGGGTGCGAGGTGGTGAAGCGGATACGTTCCAATCCATCGACCTTGTTCAATTCCCAGATCAGACCCGCCAAGGTCATATCCCCGTTCGACCCCGCGCCGTGGTAAGCATTTACGTTCTGACCCAGCAGAGTAATCTCGCGCACGCCGCGTTCGACCAGATCCTGCGCCTCACGGATGATGCGATCGGCGGGACGGCTGACTTCGGCACCACGGGTATAGGGCACCACGCAGAAGGCACAGAACTTGTCGCAGCCTTCTTGCACGGTCAGAAACGCCGTCGGGCCGCGCTTGGCCTTGGGGCGGTTTTTCAGCTTTTCGAACTTATCTTCCTCGGGGAAGTCGGTGTCCAGCGCCTTGGCACCCTCGCGGGTTTTGGCCTCCATCTCGGGCAACCGGTGATAGCTTTGCGGCCCGACTACCAGATCGACCAAAGGCTGACGGCGCATGATCTCTTCACCCTCGGCCTGCGCAACACAGCCTGCGACGCCGATCTTCAGATCAGGCTTTTCGGCTTTCAGCCCCTTGAAACGGCCCAACTCGGAATAGACCTTTTCAGCCGCTTTTTCCCTTATGTGACAGGTGTTCAGCAGAATCATATCCGCATCGTCAGGTGTCTTTGTTTCGACATATCCCTGACCACCCATCGTCTCGGCCATACGCTCGCTGTCGTAGACGTTCATCTGACAACCATAGGTCTTGATGTACAGCTTTTTGGGTTCCGACATGGGTGTAGCCTTTGCGTTCGCGGGATCGGCGTCGTCTATACCTTACGAACGCCGCTTGCAATGCCCGCGCGATTACCCGATTTTGGCCAAAAACTCCAGTTGGACGAAATCAGACGGGCCATGCAGTACGACTCTCTCAACTCCTTCCTGCGAACGGGCGCAGAGGCCCTTGCGAAAAGCCCCGTCGCACTGATTTTTGCTGAAGACGATGTTGAGGTCGACGGCACCATCCATCACCACCTGAATCTGGGCTTCAAATCTCTTGTCGCGTTCATGCCACAGGAGTTTTCTCTGGACCCTGCCCTTGCCGACCGCATTCACCGCGTCACCCTGACATGCGCGCCGCGCACAGCGGTCTTTGAGACGATCAACAAGGTCATGAAGGCCGCGCCCGATGTTTGGATATATTACTGCTATAACACCGAATACCTGTTCTATCCGTTTTGCGAAACGCGGACCATTGGCGAGTTGCTGGCATTCCATGCGGAAGAGCGCAGAAATTCCATGCTATGCCATGTTGTTGACCTCTACGCGGATGATCTGACGGCTGCGCCGAATGGGGTAGCCCCCGATTGCGCCCTGCTGGACAAGACCGGTTATTATGCCCACACCCGCCACGACGCCGATGGGCATCCGCTGGAGCGTCAGTTGGACATGTCCGGCGGCCTGCGGTGGCGGTTCGAAGACCAGATCCCATATGAGCGCCGCCGCATCGACAGAATCGCCATATTCAGAACGCAACCGGGCTTGGACCTCAGGCCGGATCACACGTTCAACGCGCCGGAATACAATACCTATTCCTGCCCGTGGCATCACAACCTGACCGCCGCCATCTGCTCGTTTCGCGCGGCAAAAGCGTTGAAAATCAACGCTGGTTCAAACAGCAATATCCAGTGCTTTCGCTGGAGCAACTCCGCCCCGTTTGAGTGGTCGTCACGACAATTGCTGGATTTGGGGCTAATCGAAACCGGTCAGTGGTTTTGATCCACCCGCCTAACGTCTGAGCAGAACCGGGAACCAATCCTCTCGCAGCCGCTGGCCGGGCTGCATGTCGTGCCCCGGAAACGGAGGAGACGTGCGACCGGGACGTTCGACATAGCGCGCATCGTCACCAACAAGACGCAATGAAAAGGCGCGGCGGCGGCTGTCCGAATGATTTCCGCGCGCGCCGTGAAGAGTTCGGTAGTTGAAGGCAACCGCGTCGCCCGGCTCCATCTCATACTCGATGACCTTCATGCCTTCTGCATCGGGATCAGGGACTTGGATGTACTGACCTTCATCGGGAAAGAACCCTTCTTCGGAGACCCAGCGGGTCGGCAGCACCTCTTTCTCCCACCGGTGCGATCCGGCGACGCATCGCAATGTCGCCTGCGTCACGGGGTCCAGCGGGGACCAGAAGCTGATCGTCTGCTGGCCTTCGACAAAGTAATACGGCCCGTCCTGATGCCACGGAGTGGCCATCGAGGTGCCCGGTTCCTTGACTAGCACGTGATCATGGAACATCTGCACGGACTGAGACTGCATCAGATCCGCTGCAACTTCGGCCACGGGCGAGTTGTGGACGACCTCCTGGAACTGTTCGATCCGCGACCAGTTGCAATAGTCGTCAAAAAACAGCCCCGTCTCGCCCTGCTTTTTGTTATCGGACGCATATGGTCCAGGCTCGGCAATGTTAACCTCGATCCCTTCCCGCAGGGTGTCGACATAATCGGCAAACAGACCTTTGATCAGAACCACCCCATCGCGCTGATAGGCATCAATCATGTCTTGTGTTACCAATGGGTGCATCTGCTCAGTCTCCGTGCCAGTAGTTCGACGATCTGCGCATGGATCAATCCTCTGTTCAAATCATATCTTTCAAATTTGGACTTAATTTCACTTTTATTTTCCCCGGCTTCAGGACGCGTATGTTTATGTGTTTGGCAGACATGGCGGCTTGCCATTAGCGGCCCGGCATTTCTTGGAGTTGCTTCGGCAAATCGGGCAATACACGATGGTCGCGCACAAAGCTGCCTCGCTGGGAATTCAGCGCGATCTCACGACGAACAATTTAGGGATCGCCCTCAGCGATACCCGTGGTTCTGGCACAGGACCGCTCGCCCCGCAAACGGGTAAGGCAGTGCGATTTCTGACCGAATTTTTGACGTGAGGTTATTTCTTCCGCAGGCGAATAACGACGTCCACAGACGCGATTTCCACGCCTTCAGGCGCTTGAGGAAGGCGTTGAATCACCAGTTCTTCTGATGGCGCATCGCTCAGGCGGCCCTCATTCTCCCAGAAAAAGTGAGGATGATCGTGGGTGTTGGTGTCGAAATAACTTTTCGACCCGTCCACTGTGATTTCTTGCAAAACCCCTGCATCGCAGAAAGCGCGCAGCGTGTTGTAAACGGTCGCCAAAGACACAGCGTCACCGTTCTTTTTGGCCGATTCAAAAAGGCTTTCGGCGGTCACATGGCGATGGCGGCCATCACCCACCAGCAATTCGGCCAACGCCACCCGCTGACGCGTCGGACGCAGTCCGGCGTGAACCAACCAATTCGTGGCAATGCTCTGGCTTTCAGGTGTCATCAATCCGATACCTTAGTTGTGCTGAGGTATATATAAGTGCTGTGGTCAGGTAATTTCAAATGAAATTCATTCGCAAGAATAGTCTGAACACAACATCATGTAGGCCACCGCTCTTGCAGGACCTTGCATACGGGTGCTAGACGAGGCCAGATTAAACGAACAGACCCCTGGCAGGAGAGGCGGCAGAATGGCCCAATTCCCGAGCAGCTTTGACAAGGACGATCTGCTGAAATGCGCCCGTGGCGAATTATTCGGCCCCGGTAACGCGCAGTTGCCTGCCCCGCCGATGCTGATGATGGACCGGATCACCGATATCTCGGCCGATGGCGGCGCGCATGGCAAGGGCCACGTTCTGGCCGAATTCGATATTACGCCGGACCTGTGGTTCTTTGACTGCCACTTTCCCGGCAACCCGATCATGCCCGGCTGTCTGGGACTGGATGGCCTGTGGCAACTGACCGGCTTCAACCTGGGCTGGCGCGGCTGGCAGGGGCGCGGCATGGCCGTAGGTGTGGGCGAGGTCAAGCTGACCGGCATGGTGCGCCCGGACCGCAAGATGCTGACCTATAAAATTGATTTCAAAAAAGCGATCCAGACACGGCGCCTGACCATGGGCGTGGCGGATGGAATCGTCGAAGCGGACGGTGAAATGATCTACGACGTCAAAGATATGAAGGTCGTATTATCTGAAGCCTAAGCCTGACCGGGCCGAAATAAGGAGCACGCAAATGCGTCGAGTAGTTGTCACCGGTTTGGGGGTCGTGTCCTCCATCGGGAACAATGCCGAAGAGGTTCTGGCCTCTCTCAAAGCTGGCAAGTCCGGCATCGAGGCCAATGACCAGATGGTTGAACACGGCTTTCGCAGCCAGATCGCCGGGTCGCTCAAAATCGACGTGTCCGAGCATGTCGACAAGCGCACGCTGCGGTTCATGGGGCCCGGCGCGGCCTATGCGCATATCGCCATGTCGCAGGCGATCGCTGATGCCGGTCTGACCGAAGATCAGGTCGTGAACCCGCGCACAGGTCTTGTCGCAGGTTCGGGCGGTCCGTCAACCAGCGCAATGCTGACAGCGCATCAGACTGTGCTGAAAAACGGCGCAACCAAGCGGATCGGGCCATTCGCCGTACCCAAGTGCATGTGCTCGACCATCTCAGCCAACCTTGCGACGGCGTTCAAGATCAAGGGAATCAATTACTCGATCACGTCGGCCTGCTCGACCTCGTTGCACTGCATCGGGAACGCGGCGGAACAGATCATGCTGGGCAAGCAGGACGTGATGTTCGCTGGCGGTGGTGAAGAGCTGGACTGGACCCTGTCCTGCCTGTTCGACGCAATGGGCGCGATGTCGTCAAAATACAATGACACGCCCGAGAAAGCCTCGCGCGCGTTTGATCAGAATCGCGATGGATTCGTGATCTCGGGCGGCGGCGGCATCGTCGTGCTGGAAGATCTGGATCACGCTCTGGCCCGAGGCGCAAAAATTTATGCCGAAGTCACAGGTTATGCTGCAACGTCTGACGGCCACGATATGGTTGCCCCGTCCGGCGAGGGCGGTGAACGCGCCATGCGTCTGGCCTTGGGCACCCTGCCCGAGGGCCGGAAGGTCGGCTATATCAACGCCCACGGAACCTCGACCCCGGTCGGAGACGTTGGCGAAGTCGAAGCTGTGCGGCGTATCTTTGGTGAAGGCAACGTGCCTCCGATTTCATCTACCAAGTCGATGACGGGCCACGCGCAGGGGGCGGCAGGTGCGCTCGAGGCAATTTTCTGCCTGCTGATGTTGCACCATGACTTCATTACGCCGTCGATCAACGTCGACACTCTTGCCGAAGGCATCCTGCCCGGTGAAATTGCAACACAAGTGGTTGAAAATGCAGGTTTGGACAGTGTCATGACCAATAGCTTCGGCTTTGGCGGCACGAACGGGTCCATGGTTCTGTCCAAGTATAACGGGTGAATATGATGTCGGATCTTCTCAAGGGCAAACGCGGCCTGATCATGGGCGTTGCGAATGACCGCTCGATCGCGTGGGGCATTGCCAAGGCCATGCACGAGGCTGGCGCGGAACTGGCATTCACCTATCAGGGCGAAGCATTCGGTAAGCGGCTGGAGCCTTTGGCTCAAAGCCTCGGCAGCGATTTCATGGTCGATGCGGATGTCACCGATGACGAATCGCTGGACCGTGCGTTTGGTGAGCTAGGCGAACGCTGGCCGACGATTGATTTCGTGGTCCACGCCATTGCCTATTCGGACAAATCCGAACTGACGGGCCGCTTTCTGAACACCACACGGGCGAATTTCAAACACTCGATGGATGTGTCGGCTTATTCCTTCATCGAGGTCGCGCGCCGCGCCTATCCGTTGATGAAAGACAATGGCGGTACGTTGCTGACGCTGACGTATCAAGGCTCGAACCGTGTCGTTCCGAATTACAACGTCATGGGCGTGGCCAAGGCCGCGCTGGAATCTGCGACGCGCTATCTGGCCAACGATCTTGGCCCCGAGGGTATCCGCGTCAACGCCATCTCGCCCGGTCCGATGAAGACGCTGGCTGGCGCTGCCATTGGCGGTGCGCGCAAGACCTATAAGTTCTGCGACCAGAACGCGCCGATGCGCTCGAACGCGACGCTCGAGGCTGTGGGCGGCACTGCTGTCTACCTGACATCCGATGCCGGCGCATGCACTTCGGGTGAAATCATCCGCGTCGATGGCGGTTTCCACGTTCTGGGCATGCCCCAGCCCGATCACATGTGACCCGAACTTTCCCTGCCGGTGCCAAGATTTGACCATCTTTCACCGGCAGTGATAGCGGCATGAGCAAAGCCGAACATATTATCGCAAGTAGCCCGCGCGTTTCCCGTTTCCGCCGAAAGCAGGGCTTTTTGGGGGTTCGCGGTCGCGCCGCATTGCTGACCCTGACAATGCTGCTGATGCTGTTTGTATTCTTCACGCAACCGCATGTTCGCGCTGCATTTGAGTCCTGGACCAGCCTGGTGACAGGCTGATCCAAGCCGAACCTTGCGTGGGCTCAGTTTATCGACACAACCTCGATATCGAAAACCAGGTCCTGCCCCGCCAGCGGGTGGTTTGCGTCCAACGTGACTGTCGCGTCGTTCGCCTCGACCACCGTCACCGGCAACACCTGCCCGTCGGGGGCCTGCATCTGCAACTGCGAACCCGGCTCCAGCGGAATGTCATCCGGGATGCCTTCGCGCGGAATGCTCTGACGCATCGCGGGGTTGATCGGGCCATAGGCATCCGTGCAAGCGATCTCGACCCGCTTCTTTTCACCCACTGACAAGCCTGGCATAGCGCTATCCAGACCGGGAATAATCTGACCCGAGCCGACAACGAATTCCAACGGGTCACGCCCATCCGAGCTGTCAAAGACTTTGCCGTCCAACAACGTCCCGGTGTAGTGAATGCGAACCGTGTCGCCTTGCTTGATTGCGGTCATATTGGCCTCCGGCCTGAAAAAGGAATGAGCGGCCAACCCTAGGGTGTGACACGGCATTGTAAACCCTTCGCTCTTTTGCCAACCTGCGCCGGACGAATTGAGGGGATCACATGCCGATCAAAACCTGTGTTTTCGATGCTTACGGAACGCTGTTCGACGTCGCGGCGGCCGCACGTCAGGCTGCTGCCGAACCCGGCTTTGAAGCATTGCAGCAGAAATGGCCGGAACTGGCCAATTACTGGCGCTTGAAGCAGTTGCAATACACTTGGTTGCGTGCTGTAGCGGATGCCCACGCAGATTTCTGGGATGTCACGCAAGACGGGTTGGATTGGGCGCTTGAGGCAACCGGCCTTGACGGAGACAGCACGCTTCGCCAACGGCTCTTGGACTTGTACTGGCAGTTGCAGGCATATCCCGAAGTCCCCGAGATGTTGCGCGCGCTGAAGGCCGGAGGGTTGCAAACCGCCATTCTATCCAACGGTTCCCCCCCAATGCTTGACGGCGCGGTAAAATCCGCAGGCATCGGGGACGTGCTGGACGATGTCCTGTCGGTCGAAAGCGTTGGCGTCTTTAAACCCCACGCAAGCGTTTACGATCTTGTGCAAGGCAGGTTCGGCGGCGAGCGGGACGAAATCCTGTTCGTCAGCTCCAACGGGTGGGACGCAGCCGGGGCATCCGGTTATGGCTTTACCACCGCCTGGGTCAACCGAGCGGGTGAGCCGATGGACCGCTTGCCATGGAAACCCGCACATATTCTGACCGACCTGACGACGATTCCCCAACTGGCTGGACTTGAATGACTTTTTTCACCACAACGGATGGCAGAAGCATCTATTTCGATGACAACGGCGCGGGCCAGCCGGTGCTTTGTCTGGCGGGCCTGACCCGCTGCAGCCGGGACTTTTCGTTTCTGGCACCGCATCTGACGGGTATGCGGATGATCACAATGGACTACCGCGGTCGCGGCAACTCGGACCGCGACCCGGACTATATGAATTACAACATTTTTCGCGAATCCCACGACGCGATCGAATTGCTGGACCACCTCGGCCTCGACAAGGTGTCGGTGATCGGAACATCCCGGGGCGGTTTGATCGCAATGGCGCTGGCCGCCAGCCACCCCGAGCGTTTGTCGGCGGTGGTTCTCAACGATGTCGGCCCGGTTCTGGAATTGTCGGGCATCGCCAAGATCATGGACTACGTTGGCAAACAGCCCGTATCCAAGACCTATGACGACGCCGCAAAGGTCCTGCAGCAGTTTATGGAGCCGACCTTCCCCGGTGTCCCTTTGCAGCGTTGGCGACAGCAGGCCGAAATCCAGTATGAACAGACGGGTGACGGGCTTGCGATGCGGTATGACCCTGCGCTGCGCACCGCGTTGCTGGAACAGGCGGCGACAGGGGCCGTCCCGGATATGTGGATGTTCTTCGAGGCGCTTCATGACACGCCAACCGGTGTGATACGGGGCGAGAATTCGGATATTCTTGGCAAAGAAACGCTGACGGAAATGCACAAGCGCCACCCCGGTCTTATCTCGGCAGAGATACCGGATCGCGGGCACGCCCCGTTTCTGGACGAACCTCAATCGCTTGACCTCATTCACAAGGTACTGGACGCTGTATGAGCTCGCTTGACATGATCGAAGCCGCGGCCGAGCGGTTAAAAGGCCACGTTCGGGAAACTCCGATTCTGACCTCTCCGTTTCTGGATGAGATCGCGGGGCGTCGTGTTCTGGTGAAACCGGAATGCCTGCAACACACCGGCAGCTTCAAGTTTCGCGGGGCGTGGTCGGCGATTTCGGCCATCGGCGAAGCGGATCGCAGGCGCGGTGTGATCGCCTATTCCTCGGGGAACCACGCGCAGGGGGTTGCGCATGCCGCTGCTTTGCACGGCACGTCGTCGGTCATTGTCATGCCGGCGGATGCGCCGCAGTTGAAGATCAACAACACCCGCGCGTTGGGCGGCGAGGTTGTTCTTTACGATCGCGCGAATGAAAGCCGGGAAGACATTGGCGAGGCGCTTGCGTCTGAACGCGGCCTGACCCTGATCCGCCCCTATGATGAGCCGCAGGTAATCGCAGGCCAAGGCACAACCGGCCTTGAGATCGCACGCCAAGCCGCGTCCTTGGGTGTCGAACAAGCCGATGTTCTGGTGTGTTGTGGCGGTGGCGGGCTGACGTCAGGAATCGCGCTGGCGCTTGAAGGGCATGCCCCGGGTCTGCGCGCCCGGCCGTGCGAGCCCGAGGGGTTCGACGATGTGAAACGCTCTCTGGCGGCTGGGCACATACAGAACAACGCCGCGTCGTCGGGGAATATCTGCGATGCGATCCTGACACCGCAACCAGGCCAAATCACCTTTCCGATCTTAAAGAGGTTGTGCGGCCCGGGGTTTTCCGTCACCGAAGACGAAGCGATGCGGGCCATGGCGCTTGCCTTTCTGCGCCTCAAGATTGTGTTGGAACCGGGCGGTGCAGTATCATTGGCCTCGGCCCTTTTCCGCAGCGATGAAATCAAGGGCGACGCGGTCATAGTTGTTGCATCGGGGGGCAATACGGACCCCGAAGTCTTTGGGAAAGCACTGGAATTCCTGACCTGACAGCGGACGCAGGATAAGTCAGATTGTGAATTCCACGTGTGACGAATGGGGATTAAGTCATGCAGATCGCCGAGATCGGAGATATTGGCATCCATTACCGGGTCGACGGTGACCCAAATGGCGCACCCGTGGTTTTCGCCAATTCTCTGGGTACTGACCTGCGCCTGTGGGATGCCATGCTGCGACATTTGCCACCGGGCCTTCGGATCATCCGGTATGACAAGCGTGGGCACGGCCTGTCGTCCTGCCCACCCGCGCCTTATTCGATGGGGGCGCTGATCCGCGACGCCGAAGCACTGCTGGATCTTCTTAAGGTTCGGGATTGTGTCTTTGTCGGTCTGTCCATCGGCGGCTTGATTGCGCAGGGGCTTGCCGTGAAACGCATGGATCAGGTTCGCGCCTTGGTCCTGTCGAACACGGCTGCAAAGATCGGCACGCCCTCAATCTGGCAGGACCGGATGAACGCCGTGCGTGAGGGCGGGATCGAAGCGCTGGCTGACGCCACGATGGAGCGTTGGTTTTCAAAGCCGTTTCAAGCGTCCCCGGACCACTTGCTTTGGCGAAACATGATGGTGCGCCAGCCTGCGGACGGCTATCTGGGCTGTTGCGCCGCCATCTCGGGCACCGATTTCTACACGCCGACCAGCGGCCTGAGATTGCCAACGCTTGGAATTGCCGGCAGCGAAGACGGCTCGACCCCGCCCGATCTGGTACGCGAAACCATCGACCTGATCCCCGGCTCGCGATTCGAGCTGATGCGGAGGGCTGGCCATCTTCCTTGTGTTGAACAACCTGTCGAATACGCGGCCCTGCTTCAGCGGTTCATGGCCGACATAGGACATATTTAGACGTATTTTGAAGGAGCGGTATTTTGGCGGATTTCCTTTTGGTCCACGGGTCGTGCCATGGTGCGTGGTGCTGGCGCGACGCGATCCCGGCGCTGGAACATCTGGGCCACTCGGCCCGCGCGATTGACATGCCCAGCCACGGCTCGGACCCGACACCGATTTCAGAGGTCACGCTGCAAAACTGCCGCGATGCTGTTCTGTCCGCCAGTTCCCCACAGACGATTGTCGTCGGGCATTCCTGGGGCGGCTATCCGATCAGTGCAGCAGCCGAGGCCAACCCGAAAGGCATGAAAGCACTGGTGTATCTGTGCGCTTATGTGCCCCAAGATGGTCTGTCGATGATCGAGATGCGCCGGAATTCACCAAGGCAGACAATCGGCGACGCGGTCGAAAAATCCGCGGATGGTTTGTCCTATTCTGTCAAACCAGATTGCGTTCAGGCGCTGTTTTACCACGACTGCCCACCCGCCACGGTGCCCTACGCCCTGGCACGTTTGTGCCCACAGGCCATTGCACCTCAGGATACGCCGCTGCCACTTGGTGACAAATTCGGGCAGGTTCCAAAGGCCTATATCCGCACCTCCGATGACCGCACGGTTCCAACCGAGTACCAGGAACAAATGAGCCATGCCGCGCCCGAGCACATGCGATACGTGATCGACAGCTCGCACTCTCCGTTCTTTTCTCATCCGGGCCGTTTGGCCGAAATCCTTGATGAAATAGCAAATTCGTTTCCGATCAGCCCCTGAGATTTTCTTAAACCGGGATTTTCCTTGTCAGACGACTGTGGTTAAGGTCCTGCCAACGTGTCCTTTTCCCGGTTGCCATGCGCCTGCCTTTCTTTTTTGTCCTGCTGACAGTCATGATCGACGCCATGGGTATCGGTCTGGTTCTGCCAATCATGCCCGACCTGATTGTCGAAGTTCAGGGCGGAACGCTGGCAAGTGCCGCGATCTGGGGCGGCATCCTCAGTACCTCATTCGCTGCGATGCAATTTGTCTTTGGCCCCATTCTAGGGAACCTGTCAGACTCCTATGGCAGACGCATTGTTCTGCTGGTGTCCCTGTTTGTCATGGCACTGGACTATGTCGTGATGGCCGTCGCCGGAAGCATCTGGCTGTTGCTGGCCGGTCGGATTGTCGGGGGCATAACGGCTGCCACCCACTCAACCGCTGCGGCATTCATGGCCGACGTATCGAAGCCGCAAGAAAAGGCGGCCAACTTTGGTCTGCTGGGGGCCGCCTTTGGTGTCGGCTTTGTCCTCGGCCCCGTGATTGGCGGATTGCTGAGCGAATACGGAACCCGCGCGCCATTTTGGGCCGCGGCAATACTGTCTTCACTGTCGTTCATCATCGGGGTGTTTGTCATGCCGGAAACGGTCACTGACAAAACCCGTCGACCCTTCAGCCTGCGCCGCGCCAACCCTGTCAATTCACTGCGCGCAATCGCTGAACTGCCGGGCATTCGGCCGTTGCTGTGGGTGTATTTCCTTTATTCGGTTTCGATCTATGTCTACCCGGCAATCTGGGCCTATTTCACGACCGAGCGTTTCGGCTGGTCCGCGCAGATGATCGGCCTGTCTCTGGGTGTCTACGGGATTGGAATGGCCGCCGTGCAAGGTGGATTGATCCGCCCCGCGACCCGATATCTTGGCGAACGTGTTACCATTATCTGCGGCATGGCTTTTGAGATTGTCAGTTTTCTGGTGTTGGGTTTTCTCACGAACGGATTGATCGCGTTGCTTTTTATCCCCATCACGGCGCTCGGGGCGGTTGTCACACCTGCGCTGCAGGCGCAGATGTCGCGCGCGACGCCGGATTCGCAGCAAGGTGAACTTCAGGGCGTTCTTACATCGCTGCACGCCCTGTCGATGGTGATTTCGCCGCTGTTGATGACCAGCGTGTTTGCGCAGTTCGTCAAACCCGGAGCCGCACTATATCTGCCGGGGGCTCCGTTCCTGCTGGCAATGGTTTTGATGATCGTTGGATTTATCATGTTTTTGCGGGCGCGCCCCCTCAAGGTGTAACAACGACCCTTAAATGACGGTTTCCGTCTTGCAGAGCGTCCCCGACCGCGCCACCGTGATCCAAACGAAACGAGGGGAAGCCATGCAGACGATCAAGGCCGCCGTATGCCGCGCGTTCAACGAACCATTGGTGATCGAAGATGTGCAACTTGCGCCACCCGGACCGGGCGAAGTTGAGGTGACCTTGGACGCAGTGGCGATCTGCCATTCCGACATCTCATATGCAAGCGGCGCGTGGGGTGGATTTCTGCCTGCCGTATACGGACATGAGGCCGCTGGACTCGTCACCGCAGTCGGCAGTTCCACCGACGGATTCAAGGTAGGCGACGCTGTCGTTGTCACGCTGATCCGGGCCTGCGGGTCCTGCCCGTCCTGCGCAGGTGGCCAGCCGACGATATGCGAAACGCCATACGACACGGTCAAGGGTCCACTGAAGACCTCAAAGGGTGAGCCGCTGGAACAGGCGATGGCCTGTGGTGCGTTTGCGGAAAAAGTGGTGGTCAGTCACCGGCAGATTGTCAAAATCCCGCAAGGCATGCCCAAAGACGTGGCCAGCCTGTTGTCTTGCGGGGTGATTACAGGGGTCGGTGCCGCCGTGAATGCAGCCGGTCTGCGCGCTGGTCAGGATGTCGTGGTCATCGGCGCGGGTGGCGTCGGACTGAACGCCATTCAGGGGGCCCGCATCGCCGGGGCTCGGCGCATTGTCGCCGTCGACATGACCGAAGAAAAACTTGCGATCGCGCAAGAATTCGGCGCAACCGATGGCGTTTTGGCGACATCCAAGGCTCCGTGGAAAGACGCCTACAAAGCGTTGGGCGGGCGCGGTGCCGATGCCGTTCTGATTACGGTTGGCGCGATCCCCGCTTATGACCAAGCTGTCAGATACTTGGGGCGCGGAGGCAAAGCCGTCATGATCGGCATGCCCCATTCCGGAGATACAGCCAGCTATGAACCCGTCATTCTGGCCGCTTTGGGCCAGGGCTTGATCGGGTCCAAGATGGGCGACGTAGTCATTCAGCGTGATATACCGTGGATGATCGACCTGTATGAACAGGGCCGGTTGAAACTGGACGAACTGATCTCGGGCCGCTGGTCTCTGGACCAGATCAACGAGGCGATCGCGGACACCAAAACCGGATCGGCCAAACGCAATGTCATTGTGTTCGACAGGGCCTGACACAACGCGGGGAGAACCGGGATGAAGCTGCAGGACCTCGATATCATCGTCACCGCACCGCCTGCTCCGGGCTGGGGCGGGCGGTACTGGATTCTCGTGAAGCTCACGACCGACACTGGGATCACCGGTTGGGGGGAATGCTATGCTTCATCGGTCGGCCCTGAGGCGATGCGCCATGTGATCCGCGATGTGTTCGAACGGCACATGATGGGCGAAAACCCCGAGAATATCGAACTGATGTTCCGCCGCGCCTATTCCAGTGGGTTTACCCAGCGCCCGGACCTGACCGTGATGGGCGCGTTTTCGGGCCTTGAGATCGCGTGCTGGGATATCCTTGGCAAAGACCGGGATCGGCCTGTCTATGCCTTGCTGGGCGGGTTGATGAACCCGCGCATCCGGGCCTACACATATCTTTACCCCCTGCCACAGCATACCCTAACCGATTTCTGGACCGCTCCAGATCAGGCCGCGGAATGTGCAGTCGAAATGGTCCGGCGTGGTTTCACGGCCGTAAAGTTTGACCCAGCTGGCCCCTACACAATTCGCGGCGGCCACATGCCTGCGATGACCGACATTTCAATGTCCGTCGCATTCTGCAAGGCGATCCGTGATGCTGTGGGAGACAAGGCAGACCTGCTATTTGGCACCCACGGTCAATTCAACACGGCAGGCGCGATCCGCTTGGGTCAGGCTTTGGAACCCTATGCCCCGCTTTGGTTCGAAGAACCGACCCCGCCCGACATGATCGAAGACATGTCCCGCGTCGCCCGAAATGTCCGCATCCCTGTCGCGACCGGAGAGCGCATGACAACCAAGGCTGAATTCGGCGCTGTTTTGCGGGCGGGTGCGGCTGAGATTTTGCAACCTGCCCTCGGTCGCGCGGGGGGGATATGGGAGATGAAGAAGGTCGCGGCCATTGCCGAAGTGTTTAATGCGCAGATGGCCCCACACCTATATGCCGGACCGATAGAATGGGCCGCCAATATCCAACTGGCAGCGTCAATCCCGAACCTGTTGCTGTTGGAAACCATCGAAACGCCATTTCACGATAGCCTGATCAAAGGCACGCTTCGCGTCGAGGACGGGTTCGTTACAGCCCCAACCGCGCCCGGCCTGGGGATCGACGTGGACGAGGAACTGGCCCGCGCGCATCCGTTCACGGGCGATGGGCTGCACCTGCAAATGCAGGAAGAACCCTGCGACTATGTCAACGGAAACGCGTTTCAGGGCGGTGCACCAGCAACCGAGGGGTGACAAGCCCCCGCGATCTAGGGCATATTGGACCAACCCCCAGTTGCGAACAGGCTGCGCGTGACGCTCGAAGAAGACAACATTCAGGACACCGACGACGCCCTGTCGGATATGAAGGACAGCGCCGCAAATGCTGCGGCGTTCCTCAAGGCGTTGGCGCATGAAGGCCGCCTGATGATCCTATGTCATTTGGGAGACGGCGAAAAATCCGTCAGCGAGCTTGAACGGCTTCTGGGGACGCGGCAGGCGGCCGTTAGCCAAATGCTTGCGCGGTTGCGTGGCGAAGGTCTGGTTTCGACCCGCCGCGAAGGGAAAACAATCTACTACTCGCTTCAGGACGGCAACACCGCACAAGTGATCGGCCTGCTTTACGACCTGTTCTGTAAACCCGAAAGCTGAGCAGCCTAGTTCGATACGTATCCCGCGATAACCTGCAACAACTTGAACGCGGTTGCCGCGTCGTTTTCGACAACGGCCAGAAATTCTTCTTCACCGATCCGCAGGCAGGACAGTTCCGTTTCCGCAATCATGCTTAGGGCGCGAGGTTCTTTTCGGATCAACCCCAGTTCGCCTACCAAAGCACCAGCGCCGACCGTCGCAATCAGTTGATCCGGCCCGCCCGCCTGAGGCAGGTACAGCCCGGCCTCTCCTTCCAGCACGACATACGCGCCATCTGTCGGCTGATCGTCTTTCAGGAATACAACTTCGCCCGGTTTGGCATCGAACCAGCGCGCTCCAAATGCCAAGAGGCGCAACTGACGTCGGTCCAGACCGGAAAACAAGGGCGTCTGCTCTAGCGCCCGCAACTTGCGCGCAAGGTCAGCCGAGGCTGCACTGTCTTCCTCCACGTCCGCGGGCCCTTCATCCGAAACAACCCGACCTTGCCTGATTTCGACATACATGTCGAATACGCCGGGATTGTCGAATTGATCATTCAGATAGATGACCGTTGTATCGGGCAGCAATGAACGCAGGTTCTTATAAACCGCGACCTGAGTTGCCATGTCGTAGCTTGCCAACGCGTTTTCCAGAATAAGAATGTCCGGCTTCTTGATCGTCGCACGCGTAAAGGCCAGCGGCTCGGCAAACACTGCGGGCAAGTTCTGGCCGCCCAAGGCAACCGGCACGTCATAGATCAGTTCGACCACCAAGGGGCGCGCACCGTTTTGGTCCAGCACATCGACGATCAGCTTGCGCACCTCGTCCGAGCGTGCCCCGCCGATTTGACTGACTTTACCGAACAGGGCGTTCTCCATCACCGTCAGACCCGGTGCAAATGCTTCGGCATCCAGAGGGGCAAATACGTCGTGCAGCGTTTCCAGCAGCTTGTGAGAGTGACTGTGCCGCAACTCGAGGATGCGGTTCTTAAGCTCCTCCGTGAACGCGGGTCCGATCTGTTCGGCGGATATGACAACCGGAACGGCCAGCAGGTTGGCAAGCTGGTCGTCGTCCAGCCCCGATACACCTTCGTCGCGGGTCCGCTCCAGCAATTCCACCGCGCTTTCGTAGGTTTGAACCTCAAGACCCAGCTTGCGGAACAAAGGGTGGTCGGTCCCGTCCAGACCAAAGATCTGGCGCAGCATATCGACCACGTCGCGCGTCAGGTTGACCAGCGTTTCATCCAGCCCCAGCTCACGCAGTTGACCCAAAAAGACGGGCTGACGGGCCAACAGTTCCTGCGTGACAGGCACGCGCGGCGTGGCGAACAGAAGGTTCTCGGCAACTGGCAAAGCCGCGTTATAGGCATCACGGTCAAAAACCAGCGCCTGCTGTTCAAGACCTGCATCACGCACGGCTTGTTGGACGATCGGGCGCAGCTCGACCAGTTTTTCGGCCAGCTCGCGATGTTCCTCGACATCAAAAACCTGCTCTGATCCGCGCTGGAACAGCGCAGCGCCAGACCCCATCCCGTCAATCAGTTGCAGCCACCAGTCACGCAGCGCATCCGCGCTCTCAACCCCGGCCAGAGATGGGTCCAGCCATTCGGTCTGGAACGGGTCACGACTGTTGCCAGCCCTTTGCGTTTCGGCAAATCCGGGATCATCCGTTTTGTCCGACAGTGGTTTAAACCGCATGGGCATCATGACGTTGTCGCCCAGCGTTCCCTGAAACATCACAGGCCGGGACGACGCGTAACCGATCCGAGTGGCAACAACGCTTTGATGGAGGCCAGACAGGTTATGCCCCCCGATACCGACGCGACCTGCACTGGGAAGGATTTCACGCGTCAGCAGTTCTGCAATCGCGCGGCGGTCTTCTTCACTTGGGGCGGCGATGCCGATGGTTTTACCCCCCGGGAAGGTCAGATTCAGATCGTCAAGAACCTGATTGCCGTCCATGTCCCGCACCGAGACATGATCCAGAACAACATCGGCGTTCAAATGAGGGCGTTCTTTTGGGTCGTCCTCGAACAGCTTTTCATCCAGCATGCCGGGCGGGGCAAAACGGTCTATCACCACGTCCCAGCGCAGCGACATGTCCTGCGTCTGGTTGTAATAGGTCAGCAACTCTTTCCAGGGAGAACTGAGATCCTTATACGCCGCAAGTGCTGCGACAAGGGCACCCAGCGAAACCGACCCTTGCAGCACCAGCAAGCCACCGACCAGATAGAACATGAACGGCGTCAGCTGAGAGATGAAGTTATTTATGAACTTCATAAAGAACTTCTTCTGGTAAATCTCGAACCGGATACCGAACAGACGGCCCAGTTGATCCGAGATCATGGCGCGGCGATACCGCCAGCCGCCATTGGCCCGCAGCGTCGACGCCCCGGCCGCATTTTCACCGATCTGGGCGGCAAGAACGCGCACTTCCTGAATGCGGCGTTTGTTGAGCAGGTTGATCTGGCGCTGCAGTTTGGGGATCAGCCATGCCTGAACCGGGATCAAGGCAACGGCCGCCAGCCCGAACCAGACGCTTTGCAGGAACAGGAAGGACAGAATTGTGATCATCTGCCCGGCTTGCAAAACCGGCTGGCTGATCGCGTCCCCCATCAAGCCGCCCATCGGCTCGCTTTCGGCGGTGACCATGGACACCATCTCGCCCTGGCTGACCCGTTCGAAATAGGGCTGCGGGAAGCGCAGGGCGCGGCTGATCAACTGATACCGGAATCGCCGCAGCATACGTTCGCTGAGAACGCCCTTCATCGTGTTGATGCGCATCTTCATCAGGCCATGGGCAAGTACCGCTGCCAGAAACGCAAAGCACAGGATAATCAGAAAAGTCGTCTGCGGCAGGCTGTAACCCAGGACGTCAACAACAGGGCTGGAGGCACCGATCGCGTCATTGATGATACGTTTGGGCAATTCCAGCGTCAGGTAAAGCAGCGGAAACAACGTCGAGGTCACGGCCAGAAGGATAAGCTGGTCGCGTTTCGAGTACTTCCAAATAAACCGGAAAATAGTGCGTTCTATGGAACCTGCCCCTGTTGCGGATCACTGATCCGATCCTGACGTGTGCGTTGCAAATCCAACTTTGTGATTTTACCGCAATCGCGTAAGAATACGCAAATAGTTTCCAATTTGATCAGATAATTGCCGAGTGTGAACAAGATCATTTGCGCAACCATAAATATGCACATACTGTTGTTCACAGGACGATATCGGGAGGTCTAATTTGCCTGCCAATTTAGGCGCTGTGTTTTTGATGCTCTGTCTTTTGCAGATCAAACACATGTTTGCGGACTATTATCTCCAAACGCCCAAGATGCTGGCGGGGCGTGGCGAGTATTTCCATATGGGACGCGCTCAGCATGCCGCCGTGCATGTTGTGGGGTCTGTTTTGGTGTTTTTGATCTTTGGCGCGCCGTGGTCCTTTATCCTGATTATTGCTGCGCTGGAATGGGTCGTGCATTTCAATATCGACTTTGCGAAGGCAAGCTATTCTGACAAGAAACAACTTATGCCAACCCAGGCCGCGTTCTGGCGCGCCGCCGGGTTGGATCAGTGCCTGCATAACTTGACCTACGTGGCCATGGTTTGGGCCTGGGTGAAGTTCGCGGCTTAGAACGCTGGTCTGCCTTTTGATTGGCCGCCAGCTTTGCACAAGCTGACGGCTCTGTTTTCCGCTCATCCATATCGGCTGAACCGAGTTTAGCCCAGAACCGAAAAACTGCTCTCTTCGTTGATCGGTCTTTTGCGTGAGTAGAACCCAACATCAATCGAGCGTTTGATATACGGCAGCTCAAACTGCAACGGCTGGGCATCGTGATCCGCACCACCTTCGCAATAGTCGATCAGGGCTGCCATCATCTTACCTGCAATCGGCGCGTTTTTGTATTGGTTCCCGCTGGTGCCGCAAGCCATGTAGAACCCCGGCAGGCTGGACTTGTCATAGATCGGAATCCAGTCGGTGGACGCATCGTACAAGTCCACGACACCGCGCGTTTTCGACGGAATCCCAAGGCTGGGCACCCGCTGCGCGTAGCGCATGGCCTGTGTCGTCCATTGATCCGTAAAGTCGTGGTTATAGTGAACGTCATCCTCGCACCACTGATGCGGATCACATTCGGGATCTTCCGAGCCGATCAGGATGTGGTTGCCATGCTCGGGCCGACAATAGAGGGCAATATCGCTGTCAGAGACGATTGTACCGTCATGTTCAAAGTCGAACCCTTCGGGAGACGGAACATGCACGACCTCCTGCCGCAAGGGGCGGGTTTCAATCGTCATGTCGTCCAGCACACCCGCCATCTTGTTCACGATCGCCGAACCTGGCCCCGCAACATTTACGACCACCTTGGCGCGGATTTCCACGCCCGAGGTCAGTTTGACGCCCGCAGCACGTCCGTCCTCGACCAGTATCTCGACAACCTCGGCCCCTGTACGCACCTCGGCCCCGTGTTGCTTTGCCGCGTCCATCAGGTTTTGCGCCGACAGTGCCGGGTCGGTGACATATCCTGCCTGAGGCCAGAACACCCCGCCCCGCATCTTTCGCCCGTTCGGTTGCCCGAAGTCAGGGTCGTCCATTCGACGCGCGGGTGCGTAGCTTTCCAGCGAATACACCGGCAGGCGTTCCGTGATCTTGTCAGGCGACCATTCCTCGAACGGACAGCCCAGATCGGCGCTGTTAGCCATGTGTTTTTCCAACATTCCATTGGCGTCGGTTTTCATCACAAGACACCCGGTCTCGCGGAATTGCGCGAGGTTTGCGTCCTCGGGCAAGCCCAGATACGCGGCCCAATCACGCCAATAATGATATCCCTCCCACGCAAAGGCCGTTCCATCGAAGGTTGAATAGTGCATCCGAATAATCGCGCAGGACCCTGCAGTCGAGCCGTGGCCAACCTGACTGTTTCGATCCAGAGACAGGGTTTTCCAGCCCGCCTTGGCCATCTCGAACGCGATGGCGGCACCGATTACTCCGGTTCCGATGATGATTGCGTCTGGTTGGCTCATGCTGGGTCTCCTTTCCAGTAGCGCATGGAATAGGCGCTGAATTCTTCGATTTCCTCGGGTCGCGGTTCAACCCCGGTAAAGACGTACAGGTAATGCGGCACCATCGAGATCCGCACAGACATGGGTTCGTTCAGTTGCGCCAGATCGTAGCCGATCTGCATATAGTACAGCACGCGGGCGCGGGTTTCGGCCTCGATCTCGGAATAGCCATAGCGTGCGAACATTGCGTGCAGCGCCTTCAGTCGCCGGGCGTCAGACTGATCCAGCGCGCGGCGCACTTTGCCTGACTTGCGCGCCCAATCGCGCACCGCGAAATCCAGCGCCGTATCGAACAGGTCCGTATTCACCACGCAGCGATGCACATTGCACACCGCACCAGTGATGGTGTCCGCCGGTGCTTCGGCCTGTCGGATCAACCCGGCGGTATTGGTTGCCTGCCACCGTTCGAGCAATGCATCCATCAACTCCTGACGCGATTTAAAATACCAATAGAAGGACGAGCGGGACACGGCCATCCGTTCGGCCAGATTCAGGACCTTTATCTGATCCACGCCATCCGAAATCAGAACGTCCATCGCCACGTTCAGCCAGTCATCGCGCGTGACCTTGATATTGCCGACCAGCGGTTCGGCTTTGGGGTCATCACGGTGGAGGATTGGTTTACTGCTCATTCAACTCTCGGGCGGCGCGCCGCCCTCCTCTGTGCGTCGGGCGATGAACGCGTGCAGATCACCCAGCCGGTCCGTGTTCTGGACGGGGGATTGGAAATTGGCAAGGATGTCCTTCCAGACGCCGGTGGCCCGGTGATTGGCATCGACGGCCCCGCGCTCGACCCAAGTTCCGAAATTGGCATAGTCATGCAGGTGAGGTTGGTAGAACTCGGTGTTATAGCGCTCCATCGTCTGACTGGTGGCAAAGAAGTGACCGCTTGGGTCGACTTCGCGCAACGCTGTGTCAAACCCGATCTCGGATGCTCCGGCCTGCGCACCGTTGCACAGCTCGGCCACCATATTCAGCACTTCGGCATCGCTGACCAGTTTCTCGTAAGACACGGTCAGCCCCCCTTCGAGCCACCCGGCCGAGTGGATGATCACCGTCGCCCCGGCCATCAGACAGCCCCACAGACCAAACTGGTTTTCATTCGCCGCCTGCACGTCGTTGATGTTCGAGGCTGACCCCGCCGCCGACCGCCACGGCAGCCCCAGATGTCGCGCCAACTGACCGGCCGCCAGCGACGCCTGAAAATGCGAGGGCGTCCCGAAGGCGGGCGCGCCGGACTTCATATCCACATTGCTGGTAAACGTCCCATAGCAAACCGGCGCGCCGGGGTTGGCCAGTTGCGTCAGGGTCAGCGCGGCCAGCGCCTCGGCATGGGACAGCGTGATTGCCCCCGCCACGGTGATCGGGGCCATCGCCCCCATCAATGTAAACGGCGTGATGATCGAGATCTGGCCATGGCGTGCAAAGTCTATCAACCCCTGCGCCATCGGGATATCCAGCGTGCGCGGGCTGTTGGTGTTGATGATCGTGTAACACTGCGCGTCCGATCGGAATGCGTCATCCGACAGGCCCCTTGCGGTGGCCAGCATCTGAAAGCAATCCATCACCTGCGGTGTTCCGCGCGCAAAGAAGAACGGGAACTTGTCCGTCAGTTCCATCTGCGCGCGCGTGGTAAAATAGTGGCGCAGATTGACCGGCACGTCCTGCGGTTCAACCAGAGGCGAGATCATCTGGAACACGTCGAAATGATGCGTCAGCTTCAGGAACTCAAGATAGTCCCGCCCCGATCCGGGCCGACGTCCGCGTTCAAGATCAGTGGCATTGGGGGCCGCTGCGCCGGGTTGAAAGACCAATGATCCCAGTTCCAGCGTGAAGTCCCGATGCCGCGCCCCCGCCCGGCAGGAAATGCTTTTGGGGGCCGAGGCGACGGCGGCCTCGACCATATCCGCGCCGATAAAGACCATTTGACTGTCTTCATCCACCTTTGCCCCGGCTTTGGCGAACAGCACGCGCGCTTCGGGCAGCAGGACCTTGATGCCCAGTTCCTGCAACAGACGCAGGGCCGAGGCGTGCATGTCCGCGATCTGATCCGCCGGGAAAACCTCCATCGGCGGAAAGGGATTTCTAAGCTGGCGATAATTCACATCCCGCTTGGGCGCGGGGGCCGCCTCGGTCCCGCGTCCCCGTCTGCGTCTGCCGCGTTGCGTTTCCATGATTAGCCCCGCATCGCTTTGCCGTGCGGATCATAAGGTGATGCCGCGATCACCCGCGCGGGGCGCTCTACTCCGACCACATGAACCGACAGGTCAGTCCCCGGATTTGCCTTCTCGCGGTTGACCAGCGCCATCGCCAACGATTTGCCAGTGTAATGGCCATATCCACCCGACGTCACGAACCCGACCCGCTCACCATTTGCCCAAACGGGTTCATACCCGCTGGCGTCCGCATCCAGCGCATCAACCTCCAGCGTGACCTGAACCTGCGCGGGGCCATTGCCATCGCGTTCGGCCAGTGCCGCCTGCTTGCCGACGAATTCCTTGTCCCAGTCGATCCAGCGATCCATGCCCGTCATGCCTGGCGTGTAAAGCTGTGTGAACTCTGCCGACCAGATCCCAAAGCTCTTTTCAAGGCGGGTCGACAGCATCGCGTTGAAGCCGCATTCGCGAATGCCTTCGTCTGCCCCGGCTTCAAGCAATATGCGGCGTAGCTTGATGTGATCACCGTAACGGCAGTTAATCTCATACCCCTGTTCACCGGTGACCGACATGCGAGCGACGCGGGCGCGCACCAAACCGATGTCGAAATCCCCGCAGCCCATAAACTTCAGACCTGAGATATCCTGCTCGGCCAGTTTCTCGACCACGGCCTGAGATTTCGGGCCAACGACAGCAAACCCGCAGTACTCCTCGCCCAGATCGCGAACGGTAACACCGTCGATCATGTGGTCGTCGAACCACCGCATATGCCAGGCCCGCAGATAATAACTGCCCATAATCCACCACGTGCCATCACCCCAGTTCAGCACGGTCAGATCACCCTTGAGCCGACCATTTTCGCCCAGCATCGGGGCAAGCTTGGCACGCCCCGGTGCTGGCAGTTTCGAGGCCATCACCTTATCGAGCCAGATCTGCGCGTTGGGGCCGCTGACCTCGAACCGCGAAAAGCCGGAGATATCCATCAGGCCGGCGCCCTCACGGATCACCTTGCACTCCTCGGCCACGATGTCATGCGCGTTCGAGCGTTTCAGGGTCGGCGTCTCCTCGAACCCTTTGGGCGCAAAATAGAGCGGTACTTCCAGATCCCAACTGACGCCCCATTTGCACCCGGCCTCAGTCATCGCATCATGGGCAGGGGCCATTTTCAGTGGACGGCCTGCGGGCAATTGCTCGTTCGGATAGGTCATCACGAAGCGGCGGGAATAGAACTGCCCCGTCGTCTCGCGGATATACCGCTTGTTCTGTGCAAAGTCGCCAAAGCGGGCCACGTCCATGGGCCACGCATCGGCCTCGGGTTCGCCATGGATCATCCATTCGGCCAGCGTCTTGCCGACGCCGCCCCCTTGCAGGAACCCGGCCATCACTGCACAGGCCGACCAATAGCCCCGCTTGCCGGGCACAGGCCCGACCAGTGGGTTGCCGTCTGGCGCAAAGGTAAACGCGCCGTTGACCCATGTCTTGATGCCCACATTCTGGATCGACGGATAGCGTTCAAAGCCTAAAGTCAGCTCATTCTCGATCCGGTCGAGCTGTTCCTGAAACAGTTCCTCGCCATAGTTCCAAGGCGCGCCGTCCATGGCCCAGTGTTCATGCTCGACCTCGTAGATACCGACAAGCACCCCCTTCTGGTCCTGCCGCATATAAGTGAACCCTTCGAGGTCCACGGTCATCGGCATCTCAAACTCTGCCTGCGCAACCTCGGGCACCGTATCGGTGATCAGATAGTGATGCTTCAGCGGCGAGACCGGCAGTTCGACCCCGGCCATGCGCCCCACTTGCTTGGCCCAAAGACCCGCCGCGTTGACCACATGCTCACAGGTGATCGTGCCCTTATCTGTCACCACCTGCCAGCCGTCTGCCGTCTGTGTCAGGCTTTCGACCTTGGTTTCCTCGTAATACTCCGCACCGCGTTTTTTGGCCGCTGTTGCGTAAGCCTGCACCGTCCCGGTCGTATCGATATAGCCCTCGCGATCCGCCCACATTGCGCCTAGCACGCCATCGGTGGACATGATCGGGCAGCGCTTCTGCGCCTCCTCAGGGGACAATAACTCGCAATCGTCGATGCCGATGGATTGGAAGATGCGATAATTCGCTTGCAGCCACTCCCACCGTTCGGGCGTGCCCGCCAAAGTCAGACCTCCGGTCATGTGCAGACCGATATTCTGGCCAGATTCCTTTTCGATCTCACTCAGCAGATCGATCGTATAGGCCTGCAACGCCGCCATGTTCGGGTCGGCGTTCAAGGCGTGAATACCACCCGCCGCGTGCCACGAAGACCCTGATGCCAGACGTCGCCGCTCCAGCATCACCACGTCCGACCAGCCAAACTTGGCCAGATGATACAGAACCGAGGCGCCCACAACGCCGCCCCCGATGACCACAACACGATACTGAGATTTCATCCTGCACTCCCCTGCATGACTCGCAAGGGACGCTAGACGCACTGTTCACTTCTGTCTAGACATTTCTGTACAGTTCTGATCACCAAAACCCAACAAGCCAGAACGGTCCTTTAAAGCTGGGCGCTGGCGCGCGACCCCACCTTGTCAAACCAGGCCAGAGTCGCGTTGTTTTCCTGAGGAATTTTCATTTTTATCACGCGCGCGAAATCGACAAACACGAAGGTCGAAATATCGGCCAACGTAAACACGTCACTCGCAACAAAAGCACTTTGGGCAAGCCGGTCTTCCAGAATATCGAAAAACCGCGCGACTCGCGCTGTGCCGCGCTGGGCCAGTTCGGGGATCTGAGCGTGACTCACCGGTCCGGGTATGGCCCGGCCTTCAAACGCCGGGTGAGTGTTGCGGAGCGCTTCGGCAATCGGCGCGCCGCCTTGTTGCTCGACAATACTGTTCCACATCAGAACCGACCCTTTTTCGTCCGGTGTCCGCCCCATCAAGGGCGGTTCGGGAAAGCGCGCCTCAAGATAGGCCGCGATACCGAGATTCTCAGTCAGCGCGGTCCCCTCGTCGGTCACAAGTACTGGAATTGTGGCGTTTGGATTGACGGCCCGAAATTCCTCGCTCAGTTGCTCGCCCTTGGCGATAGAGATGTCGCGGGTCTCAATCTCAAGCCCTTTTTCGGCGATGAACATCCGTGCGCGGCGTGGGTTCGGCGCGGTGGAGCAATCATAAAACAGCATCAGAAAATCCTTTTCAGCCAGTTAGCGGCGATAAACGAAACAGCGGCCTTCGACCGCCCCTGCCGGCAACGGCAATTCGGTCAGGGTTTCAAAATACATCCGGTCGCTTGACACCATCAGCCCCCCTTCGGCCAAAAGCGGTTCGATCAATGGGGACACAAGGCGCGCAAACGCATCATTCTTTTCCCGGTTGTGCCCACCAAGGTCCGCATGGATCAGGCTGGCCGTCGCACCAAAGCGATCCAGCGCCGCAGGGAGCGTTTCCCGTACGTCCCCCAAGATCACCAGATCCTCTGGCGGGGTTGAATCGGGGTGCGAGGCAACGGCGCGTTCGAAAACATAGACCGGCCGATCCGCAATGTACTGAACCATATGGTGATAGGTACGCCCATTGCCCAACCCCAGTTCAAACACAGGCCCCGGCATGCCTTTTGTCTGCGCAATGGCGTGGTCCAGACAGGCGCGTTGTGAAACCATACGGTCAATGAACAAATCCAGGCGGCTTTGGGTATCGGACACGGGGAAATCTCTCCTTGATAGCTGTCAACCTAAAAGCTGGGGCCGACATCGCATTTGATGGCAAATCCTCAAGGCTTTGTGTAGGCAAATAGGCCCCAGATTCACGTTTCCGCGACATTTCGGCATAAGAACGGGTTTGACTAGTCGGGTCCAACCGCGCGAAACTGCGACAAAAAACACGGGGAGTTGATTAAGCCGATGAAAACCCACGGCCAGACGGGTGGAAAACCCGCATGACTGCGTTGTTGTCTGTCCGAGACCTCAGCATCGGTTTTGGTGCGGGCGAATCTGTGGTCAAAGACGTCAACTTCGATGTGGAAGCCGGACAGACACTTGCACTGGTTGGAGAGTCTGGCTCGGGGAAAACGATCTCGTGCAGGGCCGCGTTACGCATCTTGCCCCGTACTGCGCAAATTCGCAGTGGAACGATTACTCTGAATGATTCCAAGGGAATGGAAGACCTGACCCGGATCAGCGAACGCCAGATGAGGGATATCCGAGGCAACCGTGTTTCGATGATCTTTCAGGAGCCGATGCGATCCCTGTCGCCCCTGCACAAGATCGGAAATCAGGTCAGCGAAGTCCTTTGGCTGCATCGCGGCGCGTCCGAGGCACAGGCGCGCAAAGAGGTTCTGACGCAGTTCGAACGGGTCGGTTTTCCCGATCCCCAGCGCGCTTATGATTCTTATCCGTTCGAACTGTCGGGCGGGATGCGGCAGCGCGCGATGATCGCAATGGCGATGGTTTCGAAGCCAGAGCTGCTGATTGCCGACGAACCGACAACCGCTTTGGACGTGACGACTCAGGCGCAGGTTCTGGGGCTGATCAAAGAACTTCAGCGCGAAACCGGAATGGCGCTGATCCTCGTGACACACGATCTGGGCGTGGTTGCGAATATGGCAGAGCAGGTCGTTGTCATGCATAAGGGCCGCGTCATGGAATCCGGAGAGGCCGCACCGATCCTGACCGATCCGGCACATCCATACACACAGCAATTGTTCAACGCGGCCCCGGAAATTCCGGACGAAGATGCGGTCGGCATCCCAATGCCGGATGAGGACCTGATCCTGCAACTGAAGGACGTGTCCAAGACCTATACGATGCGCTCGAGCAAAGGGTGGCAGGGGGAACGGCTGATACATGCCTGCCGCGGCGTGGACCTGAACCTTGCGCGCGGCAAGACGTTGGCCATCGTGGGCGAAAGCGGCTCTGGCAAAACCACGGCCGCCCGCATAGCCCTTGGCGCAGAACCACCCGATCCGGGCGGACAGGTTCTTTTCCGCACGTCCCCGGACGAGGACCCGATTACTGTTCACCAGATGTCTCGCGCGCAGCGCACGGCCTTTCAACGCAAGGCGCAGATGGTGTTTCAGGACCCCTACAGTTCGCTCAGTCCGCGCATGCGCATTCAGGACGCCATGACCGAGCCGCTGGAAATCCACAACATCGGCTCGGCTGTAGAACAAAAGGACAAGGCCGCCGAAATGCTGCAACGTGTTGGCTTGAACGCCGACATGCTGAAACGCTATCCGCACGCGTTTTCCGGTGGCCAGCGCCAGCGCCTGTCCATCGCGCGCGCCATGATGCTGGACCCTCAACTCATCGTCTGCGACGAGCCCACCTCGGCGCTGGACGTGTCGGTGCAGGAACAAATCCTGACCCTGTTGGAAAATCTGCAGGAAAGCCTGAACCTGTCGTATTTCTTCATCTCCCACGACTTGGCGGTCGTGGCACGTATCGCTGACGAAGTTGCGGTGATGCGCCGGGGTCTGGTGGTTGAACAAGCCCCACCCGAGACCCTGTTCTACAATCCCCGCCACCCCTACACCAAGGCGCTGATTGCCGCTCAGCCGGAACCCGACATCAACCGGCCCATTGACCTGAATTTGGTTGCTTTGGGCGCTGGTTCACCAGACAGTTGGGATGACGCCTTCCGATTTACCGACTCCGTGATACCTTCGCTGGTAGAGATGGAGCCCGGCCATAAGGTACGATGCCATGTTTAAGACCACTCGCCCCCTGTTACTGGCAGCCGCTTTTTCGGCCCTGTGTTCCATGCCGACACTGGCCGCGACACCGACCCCCGTTGAAGGCCCGTTCTGGCAGTCAGAGGTCAGCGCCGGCAACCTGCCCCCCGTCGAGGAACGGCTTCCCGCTGAACCGCTGGTCGTGGACCTTGCTGCAAAGGGGCGGGAATTTGGCACACCCGGCGGCACCCTGCGCACGATGGTGACGCGGTCCAAGGACATTCGCCAGATGGTCGTTTACGGCTATGCCCGGTTGGTTGGATTTGACGAAAACTACGAGATTGTCCCGGACCTGCTCGCGTCATTTGAAAACGAAGGAAACCGCAAGTTCACGCTGCGCCTGCGGGAAGGTCACAAATGGTCGGACGGCTCACCATTCACGTCCGAGGACTTTCGGTACTGGTGGGAGGACGTAGCGAACAACGAACTGCTCAGCCCGTCCGGACCGCCTGATTTCCTGATTGTCGAGGGCAAGCCGCCAACCGTCAGCTTCCCGGACGAAACGACCATCGTGTACGAATGGGACGATCCGAACCCTGACTTTCTGCAATCGCTGGCGCAGGCCCGGCCACCCTTCATTTACCGGCCTTCAGAATTCCTCAAGCAATATCATGAGAAATTCGCGGATGCCGATGAACTGGCCTTTCAGGTTGAGGATGCCCGCGTCAAAAGCTGGGCGGCGCTGCACAACAAGCTGGACAACCTTTACAAGTTCGACAATCACCAACTGCCCACGTTGCAGCCATGGCTGAATGCAAGTTCGGGCAAAAAGATCCGGCACAATTTTGTGCGCAACCCTTATTATCACCGCATCGACAGCAAGGGCATGCAACTGCCCTATATCGACGTTGTCGAGATGGAGATCGTCGCCCCCGGACTGGTGGCCGCGAAAACAAACGCGGGCGAAACCGATCTGCAAGGACGTGGCCTGGCGTTTCGCGATGCCTCGATCCTGAAAAAAGGCGAGGCCGGTGGCGACTACAAAACCTTGCTTTGGAAAACCGGGGTCGCGTCGCAAATCGCAATCTATCCCAACCTGAATTTCGCAGATGATGCATGGCGCGAGGTTCTGCGCGACGTGCGGGTGCGCCGCGCTTTGTCATTGGCCATCGACCGAAAGACGATCAATCAAGCGCTCTATTTCAAACTGGCTCAACCCGGCGCAATGTCCGTTCTGCCCGCGTCGCCGTTTTATGACGAAGAAAACGCAAAGGCTTGGGCCCAGTACGATATTGAACAAGCCAATGCCCTGCTGGATGAGGCTGGCCTGACCGAGCGTGACAAGAACGGTATCCGCCTGTTGCCCGATGGACGCCCGATGGAGCTGATCATTGAAACGGCAGGCGAACGGCAAGAGGTTGAGAACGCGCTGCAGATCGTCACGGATACATGGCGCGAGATCGGCGTCGACCTTGTGATGCGCCCATTGGACAGGGATATTCTTCGGAACCGGGTGTTTGCAGGGAACACGATGGCCTCGGTCTGGTTTGGTTGGGATGACGGAATTCCGCAGCTCCATACCTCACCCGCGTATCTGGCGCCGACCGATCAGGTGTTTCTGGCTTGGCCCAAATGGGGGCAGTACTATCAGACCGGTGGCGAAGCCGGTGAGCCGCCCGACATGCCCGAAGCACAGCGCCTGATGGAGCTGGCCCATGATTGGCAGATCGCCAAGACGGACGATGAACGGCAGACCGCGTGGAGCGAAATGTTGAAGATACACGCGGATCAGTTGTACGCGATCGGTATCCTGAACGGCGCGCCTCAGCCCATTGTGGTTTCGAACCGGCTGCGCAACGTGCCCGAGCAGGCAATGTGGGCGTGGGAACCTGGTGCTCATTTTGGTATACATCGTCCCGACGAGTTTTTCTTCGCCGACTGACAGGAGCAGCTAAATGGTAATGCTGCGCTATGCGGTGTATCGCTTTTTCACGATGCTGCTGACGCTTTTGGTGGTGTCGGTGCTGATCTTCGTGATCATCAACCTTCCGCCCGGCGACTATCTCAGCAACCAGATCGCCGAGCTTCAGGCATCGGGCCAGTCTGCGGGCGTGGCCAAGGCCGAGTTTCTGCGCACGGAATACGCATTGGACCGCCCGATGTGGGAGCAGTACCTGATCTGGATGGGCTTCTGGCCCGGCCCCCACGGGTTCGAGGGCCTGATACAGGGCAATTACGGCTGGTCCTTTGAATTTGACCGCCCTGTGGCCGAAATCGTCGGCGACACCTTATGGCTGACCGTCGTGGTTAACCTTGCCGCCATTCTGTTTGTTTACGCGGTTGCCTTGCCGCTTGGCGTCATTGCGGCTGCGCGGTCCCGGACGTGGATCGACTATACCTCGGCTTTTGTTGGCTACCTTGGACTGGCCACGCCGAACTTCCTGCTGGCTCTGATCCTGTTCTATTACGGCCACCGCTACTTCAACTTGCCGATCGGCGGCCTCATGGACCCGTCCTTCGAGGGCCAGCCCATGAGTTGGGACAAGATGAAGTCCATCCTGGTTCACCTGATTGTCCCGACATTCGTAATCGGCACGTCCGGCGCATCAGCCATGATGCAACGCCTGCGCGCCAATATGCTGGATGAATTGGGCAAGCCTTATGTGGAAACGGCTATCGCCAAGGGGATGTCTCCGTCGCGGATGCTGACAAAATACCCGCTGCGCGTGGCCTTCAACCCGTTCGTGGCGGATATCGGTAACCTGCTGCCGTCAATGGTTTCCGGCTCGGTTCTGGTATCGGTCGTTCTGGGTCTGCAGACCATCGGCCCCACCCTTCTGACGGCGCTGAAAACACAGGACCAGTTCCTGTCTGCCTTTATTCTGATGTTCGTGGCACTGCTAACCCTGATCGGGACCATGATCTCTGATATCCTGCTGGTCATGCTGGACCCGCGCATTCGCTATGAGGGACGCGAGGCATGAGCAAACGATCTGACGGCCGCTATGTCGACGACGCTCCGTTCGATCCGGATGCCGCCCTGCAACAGCTCGAGCGCGCGGATCTGGACGCCCCCAACTGGGTTCTGGTCTGGCGCAAGTTCAGGACACACAAGCTGGGTCTGATCTCTGGCATCTTTTTGTTACTGTGCTACCTGATGTTGCCGTTTGCGGGGTTCATCGCCCCATATGGCCCGAATGAGCGTAACGACGAACACCTTTACGCCCCACCGCAAAGCATCAACTGGTTCCACGACGGAAAATTCATCGGTCCTCATGTGTATCCAATCGTCGCCGAGGCGGATCTTGAGACATTCCAGTGGAAGTTCATTCCCGATACGGAAGACCCGCGACCAATCCGGTTCTTGTGCGAAGCGAGCGAGTACAAGCTGGCAGGGCTGATCCGAACCGATACGCACCTGTTCTGCGCGCCCGAGGGCGCAACGCTGTTCCTGTGGGGTTCTGACCGTCTGGGCCGCGACGTGTTCAGCCGAATTCTATACGGCGCGCAACTTTCGCTTACAGTTGGCTTGATCGGTATCTCTGTTTCCTTCTTCCTCGGTATCCTTTTCGGGTCCATGGCCGGGTATTTTGGCGGCAAGATCGACTGGGTTATCAACCGTGTGATCGAAATTCTACGCTCTCTCCCGGAACTTCCGCTTTGGCTGGCGCTGTCGGCTGCGGTGCCGTCGAATTGGAGCCCGGTCGCGGTGTTCTTCATCATCTCGATCATTCTCGGGATACTCGATTGGCCCGGTCTTGCACGATCCGTGCGCGCCAAGTTCCTGTCCCTGCGGGAAGAGGAATATGTCCGCGCCGCCGAGATGATGGGCGCAAGCTCGGGCCGGGTGATCCGCAAACATTTGCTGCCGAATTTCATGTCCCACCTGATTGCCTCGGCCACCTTGTCGATCCCGGCCATGATCCTTGGGGAAACGGCGCTCAGCTTCCTGGGCCTTGGACTGCGGGCTCCTGCCGTCAGTTGGGGTGTGATGCTGAATGACGCGCAGAACCTGGCCTCAATCGAGATTTACCCGTGGACGGCTATCCCGATGCTGCCGATCATTGTTGTGGTTCTGGCCTTCAACTTCCTGGGCGATGGGCTGCGGGACAGTCTGGACCCCTATCAGCAATGACCCTGATCTCTGCCCTTCCCGCATCAGATGGCTATCTGACAACGGGATCAGGTGCGCGGCCCAGCCTCTATGCGGTGTCAGAACTGGCAACCGCCAGTTTCGCCGCTGTGGGTCAGGAGCTGGCCCGTTTGATTGCTGCGTTAAACCTTGCCCCTAGTGCGCCAGAGGTTTCGGTTGATCACCGGCTGGCGTCTCTCTGGTACGGGTTTTCCTTCAAGCCGGACGGTTGGGAAATGCCAAACCTCTGGGACGCCATCGCCGGGGATTATCAGGCCGCCGATGGGTGGATCAGGCTGCATACCAACCTGCCTCGTCACCGGGCGGCGGCATTGAACGTTGTAGCTGCCAAGCCAGAGCGCGAGGCCGTATCGCAGGCCGTGAAAACCTGGGCGATTGCTGACCTCGAAACTGCAATCGTCGCAGAGGGTGGCGTGGCCGCCGCCATGCGCAGCCGCTCGGACTGGTTGGATCATCCGCAGGGGCGTGCCGTCTCGCGTGATCCCTTGATCGGGTGGACCAACCCCCGTCCGATTACCTTGCGCGACAGGCCGGAGGCGACGGCAGAGCGCCCGCTGATGGGCCTCCGCGTTCTTGATCTGACCCGCGTGCTGGCCGGGCCAGTATCCACGCGCACCCTGGCCGGGTTCGGGGCCGAAGTCTTGCGCGTCGACCCGCCGGACTGGGACGAACCCGGTGTGATTCCCGATATCTCCTTGGGCAAACGCTGCGCCTATCTGGATCTGAAAACCCCAAAGGGCATCGAAAAATTGCACTCTCTGCTGTCGCAGGCCGACGTGTTTGTTCACGGGTACCGGCCCGGTGCCTTGGACGCGCTTGGCCTGACACAGGCAAAGCGGGACGAACTGGCCCCGAACCGCGTCGAAGTCACCTTGAACGCTTATGGCTGGCAGGGACCGTGGGCCAACCGGCGCGGCTTTGACAGCCTTGTACAGATGAGCAGCGGTATCGCCGATGCAGGGCGCGTCTGGGCCAAAGCCGACAAGCCGACGCCACTGCCTGTACAGGCGCTGGATCACGCAACCGGCTATCTGATGGCCGCAGCCGTTCTGTCTGCGCTGGCCGAGGGCGCGTCGGACGGTTCTGTCATGCAGGCCCGGTTGTCGCTGGCTCGTACAGCCGAGTTGCTGGCAAGCCTCGCCAAGTCCGAAACCACAGAAGAAATCGCACAGGCCAAGCCCACCGATTTCTCTGACAGGCCCGAGGACTCGGGCTGGGGCAAAGGCCACCGACTGAAACCCGCCCTCCGCGTGGGGACGGCAAACATGACTTGGCCGCTGCCTGCGTCAAAGCTGGGTTCATCCCAACCCATCTGGTCAACATCTAAGTCATAACGCCCCCGCCGCGCGGCACGCGCGGCCCGGCCCAACGCCTTGGGCGGCGTCTCGTCAGAGACGCAACCCAAAGGGGCGGGAGCCGCCCCTAGCGATCATCTCCACCGCCCGGACCGATATCGTCGAGGTAATCCTCGTCAATCGCAGCCTGCACTGCGCCTGTGACGGCCTCGCGCTGTTTGGGTGTCAGGTCCTCAGCCCCTTTTTCATCGGCCAGACGAACCGTAACCTCGCGGTGGGCAAAGCGAATGCCTTCTCGGGCGAACAGCTCACGGATATCCTGATAGACTTTCTTGCGCACAAGCCATTGGTCCCCCGGCTTGGTCATGAACTTGACCCGGATGATCATCGCGGAATCCTGCATTTCGATCACGCCCTGAGATTTCAGTGGCTGGATGAAATTATCGCCAATCACCGGGTCACTCAGCAATTCCTGACCCAGTTTCTTGATCAGCTTGCGCACCTTTTCAACGTCGGTGTCATAGGTCACACGTAGCGGCAGCTTCATGATCACCCAATCGCGGGAGTAGTTTGTCAGAACCTTGATCTCGCCAAAGGGAATGGTGTTCAGCGCACCCAAGTGGTGGCGCAGTTGGAACGACCGGACCGAGATCTTCTCGACCGTCCCTTTCACATCGCCAATGTCGATATATTCGCCCTTGCGGAACGCATCATCCATCAGGAAAAACGCGCCCGAGAAGATATCCCGCACCAGCGTTTGCGAACCAAAGCCCACGGCCAGACCCACAACGCCCGCACCCGCAAACAGGGGACTGACATTGATGCCCAGTTCCATCAGGGCAATCAGCGCGATGGTCACGACGACGACGGCAAGGATCGCCCCACGGAACAGCGGCAGCAAAGTGGCCAACCGGCTTTGTCCACCTTCGCCCCCTTCGTCGCCCAACTCAGCCTCGCCGCCGCCATCGTCAATCTCTTCGGCAATCTTGCTGTCGATCCAGACCCGGAAGAAGTGGAACAGGATATAGCCGATGAACAGGATGACCATCACGTCGAGGGCACGCTCGATGGGCAAGTCTTCGCTCCAGCTTGCATCGGGGTTCCAGATCACCACCAGTGCGTACAGACCAACGACAAAGGCCAGAATACCGGCAACGCGCCGGGCCAAATCCTCATACGTCACGATCGAGTGCTTGCGCTGTTCTGCGAGCGGTGTGTCAATGATTTCGGGAGCCTCATCCCGCTCGGCCTCGGCATTCATCTCTTCAATCTTGCGATTGCGGTCGAAATACCGTTCCAGAAGGTAGTTCATCGCGCCATAGGCAATGACGACCGACATGAAGATGGCATAGCTGCTTGCGACAATGGGAATCGAGTTGTCGTTTTCAAGCACCAGATCGACCGCCAGCTTGAACCAGCTAAACACCATGTAAACGATCAGAACCGGGGCCCAGGCGAACGAGATAAACCGCAAAATCCACGACACCTGATCCGGCGCCCTGCCCCCACGGATGGCATTGGAGATAGCGCGCGCGTTGAACAGGATCATCAGCACATTGCCCAGCGCGCCAATCATCGTCAGGCCACCATACACCATGGCATAGACGTTGTAGTTCAGGCCAAAATCCGCAACCCATGTCGAAAACAGCACCACGGTGATGTCATAGGTCGCCAATGCGGATGCCCAGATATACAGCCGTTTGGCATCCCGGTCGGAAAAGGGCGGCAGGCGGTACTGGCTCAGATACGGCGACAGAACCATGCGCCACAGGTCCGACACCGTCCGAGACAGGAAGAAGGCCGTGAATATCGCCGTGACCGTGAACTGGATCGAGATATCTTCAGCCTCACCGAAGAACAGATACCCGACAATCAGCGCCATCAGCATCGCAAAGATCGTGGCCCCGACACCCATAAAGAACCGAAACACAAGAAAGGGCATCTTTTCGCGATAGCCCTGCGGGTTTTCCTTGGATCGCGCCACAACGATCTTCTTGGCCATGCGCTTGCCGTAAATCTCGGTCGACAGCCAACGCCCCAGCAGCAGGAACAGGACATTCCAGAGCAGAACCTCGACATAGGTTTGAATCCGCCCATCCGGGCTGGTCTGCCGCAAAATGTACTGCACTTCGAATATCGAATAGGGCAACGCCTCGAGCCGCGAGACCATCGACTCTCGGAATTTCGAAAACCGTTCCTGAGCCTTCATAAGTTGCGAGCCTTCGGCCATCGGATCATGCGGCGCAGCCTCGGCCGAGGCGTCCTGTTGCGCACCGGTTGAAACGATCTGACCTGCGCTGTCGATCACGATGACACTGGCGCCGCTTTCAGTGGCCGAACGAATTGCGGCGGCAAGATCACTTTCGTCTGTCGTGTCTTCGGTGGTGCTTGTGGCTGCGCCATATCCGGGAATAAGCGAGGTCTGCGCCGCAGCCCCGTTTGCCAAAACCATTGGCATCATCCAGACCAACAGGGCGAGAACGGCAAAAAGTCTAAGTTTCATCAGGTGTTCTATCCAGTTCGGCATTTGCACAAAACACTACAGAAGCGCGACGCGGTGTTCAAATATTCAGCCTCGCGCTTCTCGTTATCGTGTCTATTCGTGTCTCGGGCGCACCGACCCCAATTGAAGTGTTTTCAACCCTGCAAAAACTGCATATGACCCGTCAGGCAGACTGCAAACTTATGCCTGCGCTCTGCGTTTGATGTAAGACAGGGAATATCTGGCAAATCTCAACTAATATGTAGCTAAATCGCAATGCTTACCGGTTTCGGGTCATCTCAACCGAGTTTTTGCAAGCGCACGAAAAACATATACGATACAGGTGCAAGCGCGCGGAGTTGCACCGAGACACTAAGACAGGCGAAAGCATGAGCCTAGGAAGACAAAAAGATACAACTGGCCGTGCGCCCCGCATTCTGTTCTACAGCCACGATACGTTTGGTCTGGGCCATTTGCGCAGGTCTCGTGCCTTGGCCTCGGCCATCACGCAGGCCGACCCTTGCGCCTCGGCACTGATCCTGACGGGATCGCCTGTGGCGGGACGATTTACATTTCCGCGCCGTGTGGATCATGTCCGCCTGCCCGGGGTGACGAAGCGGGCCGATGGGTCCTATGCCTCGCAAACGATGGGCATGAGCATTGAAGAGGTGACGGAACTGCGGGCAGGTTTGATTCAGACCGCGGTCCAGCAGTTCGAACCCGACGTCCTGATTGTTGACAAGGAGCCCACCGGATTTCGCGGCGAGTTGCTGCCAACGCTTGAAACGCTGTACCAGACCAAGGACACGCGCTTGGTTTTGGGATTGCGCGACGTTCTGGATGAGCCCGAAGTTCTCGCAGCCGAGTGGGACAGGAAAGAAGCCGTTACCGCGACCGAAAAATACTATGACGAAATCTGGGTTTATGGCTTGCGGTCGATTTATGATCCCACCAGTGGCTTGCCGCTCAGCCCGGCCGCGCAGTCTCGCATCCATTGGACCGGCTATCTGCGCCGCGATCTGGGGCCCGTGGGCGAACCGCCCGAACAGCCCTATATCCTGATCACACCGGGCGGCGGTGGCGACGGCAAAGCCATGGTCAATCTTGTCCTGTCCGCCTACGAACAGGATCCGAACCTTTCACCGCGTGCCGTGCTGGTCTATGGCCCTTTCCTGTCCGGTGAATTGCGCGAAGATTTTGAAACCCGAGTCGCCGCCCTGAATGGCCGTGTGACCGCGGTGGGCTTTGAATCCCAAATCGAAACGCTGTTTGCGGGGGCTGCCGGCGTGGTCTGCATGGGGGGCTACAACACCTTCTGCGAGGTCCTGTCTTTCGACAAACGCGCGGTCATTGTTCCGCGCACCACGCCAAGGCTGGAACAGTGGATCCGCGCCTCGCGTGCCGAAGGTCTTGGGCTGGTACGCATGTTGGACGAAAGCCGGGACGGGCTGACAACAGACGCGATGGTTCAGGCGATCCGCGCATTGCCGCAGCAACCGCTGCCCTCTCAGGCCATTCAGGACGGGCTGCTGGATGGGTTGGACTATGTCACCAGCCGGGTCGACGCCCTGCTGGGTGGTGAGCGGGAACGGGCCACCGGATGACGTCCAAGCCTCCGAAACTGGCGGTGCTGGTCAAAGGGTGGCCGCGCCTGTCCGAGACGTTCATCGCGCAGGAACTGGTTGCCCTGCAGGATGCGGGTCATCGCTTTGACATCTGGTCCCTGCGGCATCCGACAGATGTGAAACGCCACCCGCTGCATGATCGGTTCAAGGGGCAGGTGCATTACTTGCCCGAATACCTCTACCAAGAGCCGGATCGCGTCTGGGCCGCCAGGCGTTTTGCCCAAAACTTGCCCGGCTATGCCGAAGCCTATCGGGTCTGGCGTGCCGATCTGCGTCGCGACCCAACGCATAACCGCATTCGACGTTTTGGGCAGGCATGCGTTCTGGCCGCCGAGCTGCCGCAGACGACGCGGGCGATGTATGCCCATTTCATGCATACGCCGTCATCCGTCGCCCGCTATGCAGCCATCATGCGTGGCCTGCCCTGGAGCTTTTCCGCCCACGCCAAGGACATTTGGACATCGCCCGATTGGGAAAAGTCCGAAAAGCTGCAATCCAGCACGCACGGTGCTGCATTTGGCGCGACCTGTACCGCCGTTGGCGCAGAACACCTGCGTAGTCTGGCCGACAATCCAAAGCGGGTCGATCTGATCTATCACGGGTTGGACCTGACACGCTTCCCGCCCCCGCCAGATCGCACGCCCCGCGTCGCGGGCGATCCGTTCCATATGCTGTCCGTAGGTCGGTTGGTCGAAAAGAAGGGGTTCGACCGCCTGATCGACGCCTTTGCCATGCTGCCAGACCAGTTGAACTGGCGCTGGACGCATATCGGTGGCGGGACTTTGGGAAAAGTTCTGCGGGATCGCGCCCGGGCCGCCGGGGTCGCGCATCGGATCACGTGGAAAGGCGCGTGCGACCAACCGGAAGTCATCGCGGCGATGCGCGAGGCCGACTTATTTGTGCTGCCCAGCCGCATCGCGTCGGACGGGGACCGGGACGGCTTGCCTAACGTACTGATGGAGGCCGCGTCCCAGCGCCTGCCCATCCTGTCCACACCCGTCTCGGCGATTCCGGAATTCATCGAATCCGGACGGCACGGCGTCTTGTCCGACGATGATCCTGCGGCCCTCGCCGCAGCCATGATCCAGATGGCCGACAATCCCGGCGGAACCGCAGCGATGGCAAACGCCGCCTATGACCGGCTCATCGCCGAGTTTCGGATGGATCCGGGCATCGCGCGTCTTTCCGAACGGCTCAGCGCCCTTGGCGCAGGCCCGGACTGATGGCGCGCGTCGCCTTTTACACTCCGATGAAATCACCGGACAGCCCGGTGCCTTCTGGTGACCGTGAAATGGCACGCAACCTGATGCAGGCTATTGGCGCGCAAGGTGACACGGTTGATCTGGTGTCGCGCCTGCGGATCTACGACAAGACCGGCAACGCCAAAATCCAAGAGGAATTGCGCTCCCAAGCCGAGACCGAGGCGCAGAGGCTGATTGCAGAATTGCCTGCGGATACGGCGCTGTGGGTGACCTATCACAACTATTACAAGGCGCCGGACCTGCTGGGCCCCAGCGTGTGCAAAGACCGCAACATCCCCTATGTGCAATTGGAAAGCACCCGCGCCACAAGCCGGTTGAAGGGCCCATGGGCCGGGTTCGCGCAAGCTGCACACAATGCATGCGACGCCGCGCAGGTGATCTATTACCACACCGCCAATGACCTGATTACGCTGGAACGGGAAAGGTTTGGAAACCAACGTCTGGTGGACCTGCCTCCGTTCCTGCCACTTTCAGAGCTGCCGACCCCATCGGCCTGCGCAGGGCCGATGCTGACGGTCGGAATGATGCGGCACGGCGACAAGCTGGCGTCCTATGAAATTTTGGCGCAATCATTGGGTCATCTACAGGGCGATTGGTCCCTGAAAATAGCGGGGGATGGCCCGGCCCGCGCTGAGGTCGAAGCGTTGATGGCCCCCTTCGGATCGAAGGTACAGTTTCTGGGCCAGTTGGATCGGGACGCGTTGCAGGCGCATTACCAAACCGCGTCCCTGCTGGTTTGGCCCGGCGTGAACGAGGCGTATGGAATGATCTATCTGGAAGCACAGGCCAATGGCGTGCCGGTGGTGGCGCAGGACAGGCCGGGCGTTCGTGACGTCTTGGCTCCGGGTGACTATCCGTCAGTTGAATCCGGTCCTTCTGCGCTGGCCGCGCGCCTTCAAGACCTGCTGAATGACAAGCCGCTGCGCCAATCAATCGGACGTATGTCGCGAGAACGAATAGCCGCGCGACATCTCATGCCTGCGGCCACGGAGAGGTTCTGGCAAGCCGCACGCCCGTTGATCGAGGGACGCCAATGACCCGCCTTGCACTGCTGCGCCACGGACATACGGAATGGAACCGCGCCGGTCGCATACAGGGGCGCAGCGACATCCAACTGGACGAAGAAGCGCGCCAGGACTTGTCGACCTATCGCCTGCCGCAACCGTGGGACACGGTGGCCATTTGGTCCAGCCCACTTGCTCGGGCCCGAGAAACGGCACAGTTGGTCTCGGGACAGGACCCCATGATGTCCGCTGCGCTGACCGAAATGAACTGGGGTAACTGGGAAGGCCTGCGCGGTGTCGATCTGATCGAGGATTCAAGCAGCGGTTACCGCCATATCGAGGATTGGGGGTGGGATTTTCGCCCTCCGAACGGGGAAAGCCCCGCAGATGTAAAGATGCGTTTGCGCCCGTGGCTGGACGCACTGCACGGTGATACCGTTGCGGTCTGCCATATCGGTATTATGCGGGTCATTCTGGCGATGGCCTGGGGTTGGGATTTTAGCGGTGCCGCCCCCTTCAAAATCAAGCGTAACCGCCTGTATATCGTTGATATGGATACTATGCGCCCTGACCCCGAGCCCATCCGCCTGATCCGGGCAGAGGATCCCGAATGAAAGTGATGATCGTCGTCACCCATCTGCTGGGGACAGGGCACCTGAGCCGCGCGCTCACGTTGGGGCGGGCCTTTGCGCAAGACGGCCATCAAGTCCTGCTGGTGTCCGGCGGAATGCCCGCACCGCAACTGGACAGCGGCGGCATAACATTGCTCGGTTTGCCTCCATTGCGGTCAGACGGCACGGATTTCACGCGGCTGCTGACGCAAACAGGCGACGTTGCGGACGATACCTATATGCAGGCGCGCAAACGGGCGCTGGTAGAAGCGATGCGATCCTTCGCTCCGGATATTCTGATCACCGAGCTTTACCCCTTTGGGCGCAGGTCTTTGGCGGAGGAGTTCAGCGCAGCGCTCGACGCGGCGCAAGAGCTGGCTGTCAGACCCCTTGTATTGGGGTCAGTGCGGGATATTCTCGCGCCGCCATCCAAGCCCTCAAAGGCTGAACGCACCGAGCAGATTGTACTGGATAGCTATGACGGCATTCTGGTTCATTCCGACCAGAAGGTCGTTCCGTTGGATCTAAGCTGGCCGATCTCAAAGCAACTTGAGAAACGGCTTTTCTACACGGGCTTTGTTGCGCCCAAAGCCCCGGATCCGCATCCCGACGCGCTGGGTCAGGGCGAAGTGCTTGTCAGCGCCGGAGGGGGATCGGTGGGGCAACCGATCTTTCGTGCGGCCATCGAAGCCGCCCGAAAGATGTCCAACAGGCGCTGGCGCCTGCTGGTCGGTGGACAGGACGCGAGCGCACGCATTGATCACCTGTCCCAATACGTTGGCGACGCCCCCGTAACCCTCGAAAAGGTGCGACCCGATTTCCGCCAGATGCTGCCCCATGCGGCGGCATCGGTCAGCATGTGCGGATATAACACCGCGCTCGACATCCTTCAGGCGGGAACACCCGCGGTATTCGTGCCCTTCGATGATGGCAAAGAGGTTGAGCAGACGCTGCGAGCAGAAAGCCTGTCTAACTTACCGGCGATCGACGTTCTGCCAAGTCAGGACCTGAACGGCGACACGTTGGCGATGGCGGTGAGCCGCGTTATTGACGCTCCTCTCAGGCCAACCGCAGATTTTGGGTTTGACGGGGCCGCAAAGTCTGTGGACATCGCCAAGACCCTTTTGGAGCAGCGCAAATGATCGTCGATTGGCGTCCATTGATGGTCGAGCTTGAGGTCTGGCACAGCACGGGCCTGTCGCTGCCTCTATGGTGGCGTGACGACGACGCGGTTTCGACCACTCCACAGCTTGATCGCCTGACGGCCCTGTCGGATCGGCTTGGTGTGCCAGTGCATCTAGCGGTCATTCCGCGGGACGCTGACGACGCGCTGACAGGTCATGTCCTAAACAATCCCTCTCTGATCCCTGTCGTTCATGGATGGGCACATCAAAACCACGCGCCGCAGGACGAGAAAAAGTCAGAGTTCCGGCTGCACCGACCTATGTCAGAAATACTGAAGGACGCGCAAGCCGGGCTGGACCGATTGAATGCCGCATTCGGCGAACGGTTGTGCCCGATGTTCGTACCGCCATGGAACCGAATTGCCCCGGACATGGCAAAAGGACTGCCCGATTTGGGCTATCAGTTTTTGTCGACTGCCACGCCGCGAAAGACCGCTTACCCGGTGTCAGGATTGCTACAGGTCAATACGCATCTGGACCCGATTGACTGGCGCGGGACGCGGGGGTTGATCGCCCCGGATATCTTGATCACCCAAGCCGTGGAGCTGCTGCGGGATCGCCGCGAGGGGCGCGCCGACAACGATGAACCATTTGGCGTTCTGACCCATCACCTTGTTCATGACGAAGACATCTGGACATTCACACAAGACCTGCTGCACCGGCTTTTGGATGGGCCTGCCGTCATCTGGACCGCGCAGCGAAACGACACGAGACGGAGACCCGTATGAGCCGACTGGATTCCATGCTGCGCCGCCTGACGGCCCAACGCGATGGGCTGAACTGGGCCGCCGAACAGATATCCGACATGACCGGGGACGTTCTGGACATGGGTCTGGGAAACGGTCGAACCTATGACCACCTCAGGGAAATCCTGCCGAACCGCCGCATCTGGGTGATGGACCGGGTTCTGCAATGCCACCCGTCCAGCACTCCGCCAGCAGAGGATTTTCTGCAAGGAGAAGCGGAACCCATGCTCAACAAGCTGGCCGCAGGTGGGCAAAAAATCGCCATGGCACACTATGATTTCGGGCGCGGTATCAAGGACGAAGACGTGGCTGAAGCTGCTCGCTTGAGCCCCCTCATAGCACAGGTGATGCGACCGGGCGGGCTATTGATCTCGGGTCAGCCCTTGGTGGGGTTCGACCAGATCAGCGGTCCGGACACCATCGCCCCGGACCGGTATCTGTTCTACATGGCCTGATCAGGCCACACGGCGTCCCCGCGACCAGACACCGTTGAGCGCGGGTGCGCCCTCGCGCATCCGGAACCGAATGACATCCGCGCGGGCCCCGGCGCGCAATTCGCCGCGATCATCCAGCCCGACGACCTGGGCAGGCGTCTGCGTCACGGTCCGCAATCCGCGCGCCATATCACCCCACATCTCGCCCAATCGCGCCGCCGACAGCAACAGGGCCGCAGGCACATAGTCGGACGACAAAATGTCGAGATGTCCGAGTTCGGCAAGCTCATGCGCCGCGACATTGCCGGAATGGGACCCGCCCCGGATCAGATTCGGAGCACCCATCATCACCTTGATTCCGTGGTCATGGCAGGCGCGTGCGGCTTCGACCGTCGTGGGGAACTCGGCCAGGGTAATCCCATGCCCCGCGGAAATGCGCACTTGGGCGTCCGTGGTATCGTCGTGGCTGGCCAGCATCGCGCCAAAGCGCTGGGCGGCCTTGACCGTTTCGACTTCGTGCCTGTCGCCAAAACGTTCGCGCAGCGCCTTGAGCTGGGCAACATGCTGAAGAAAGTCGTCATCATTCATACCATGCTTGCCCTTCATATACGCCTCAAGCTGGGTCATGTCCCGGAACTGCCGCTGACCGGGCGTATGATCCATCAGCGACACAAGGCCCACACGGTCGCCTGCGTCAAACTCGTCAAGCTCCTCGACCAGTGTCTCGGAACAGACCTCTGCCCGCAGGTGCAGGAAATGGCTGATCTTCAGCGCATCCTGCTCGCGCAGTTGCCAAAGCTCGCGGGACAGATCACGCGCATATTTCTTATAGCGCTGACCGCTGGGGATCGAGCCGATGCGCATGGCGTCAAACACTGTGGTGATCCCGGTACTGGCCAGTTCAGCGTCATGCGCGAGGATGGCGGCGGCGTGGGGCCAGTCGACCTTGGGGCGCGGCTGAATGTGACGTTCCAGATTGTCGGTGTGCAGTTCAACCAGTCCGGGGCAGACATAATCCCCTTCGCAGTCAATCGCGCCGGCAGGAATCGCGGCACCCGACGCGACCTCGGTAATTGTCTCACCCGCAATCCGAACGCTGCCTGTTCGCGTCTCGTTGGGAAGAACGAGTGTGGCATTGGCAAGGATCATTTCTTCTGTCATCTGAACTTCACACGGTTTGAGCTATTGGGAAGGCCACGCATAGGAGGCCAATGTGACATTCACGCGATACGCGATCTATTTTGCGCCCCCGGCCGAGGCCGGTTGGACGAGGTTTGCGACCCAATGGCTGGGTTGGGATATGGAAACCGGACAGGCCGTTGCGCATCCGGACATCGCCGGGGTTGACGTGTCCTCGGTAACGGAAGTTCCACGCAAATACGGGCTGCACGCGACGTTGAAGCCGCCGTTTCGTCTGGCGCAGGGGCAGTCGTTCGAAGGTTTGCGCGCGGCCTGCGCCGATTTTGCGGCCACACGCGCGCCCGTGGTGCTGGACGGACTTGAAATTGCGCGTCTGGGCCGGTTTCTGGCCCTTCGCCCGGTCGGAGATACCACCGGCCTGAACGCTATGGCGGCAGGTTGCGTGCGGGAACTGGACGCGTTTCGCGCACCGGCGCCCCAAGCTGAATTGGACCGTCGGCGCGGCGCGGGTCTGACGCCGGAACACGAGGCAAATCTCGTGCAGTGGGGCTATCCCTACGTGATGGAGGCATTTCGCTTTCACATCACGCTCAGCGGGCGATTGGACAAACCAACGCTGTCCAAGGTGCAAAATACGCTTGAAGACCGGCTTGCGCCCTTGCTGCCAAACCCGTTTCAGATCGAGGACTTGGCCCTTGTGGGCGAGACTGAGGATGGGCGTTTTCACATGATCCATCGCTACGCTCTTTCCGGTTGAAGCCGGGTCAGAATGGTATCAATCGTCTGATCCAACGGGCCGGAATTATCGACCTCAAAGACCTGCGCAAGGCCCGAGGGCAAACTGGTTTCGGCGCGCGCCAGACGCCGTTCTTGTTCGACTGCACTCTCGCGCGCCCGCGTTGCAAGTCGTTGGGCAAGAACCGCGGGATCGGCGGTCAGCGAGATCACGAGAAAATCGCCGAACACCTCCTGCGCCTGTAGCAAGACGGCACGGGACAGGTTCACAAGCACCGCATCCGAGGTCTGCCTGAACGTCTCGATCGAACGGGGCACGCCATATTTTAGCCCATGCGCCGACCAGTGCAGAATAAACGCATCTTCGGCCACCATGCGCTGAAAGGCTTCTTCTGTGACCCTATCAAAATCTTCGCCTTCTTCGCCTTTGGGCCGGGTAATCACGCGCCGCACTCTTAAAATTCCGGACGCACGCGCAACCAGCGCCTCCATCACGCTGTCCTTGCCCACCCCGGACGGGCCGACAACCGCTATGACAGGGGCGCGGGTCATGCGGCCTTGCCCGGCGTGAAACCTGACACGTCGATTTCCCGATCACACACGCGGCTGCGCGCTTCGACATCGTGAAAGATACCAACGATGGCTGCGCCGCGCGCCTTGGCTTCCTCGATCAGCGACAGCACGGTCTCACGGTTCTGCGCGTCCAGTGAGGCGGTCGGCTCGTCCAGCAACATCGCGGGATAGGTGTGCGCAAAGCCGCGTGCAATATTCACGCGCTGCTGTTCACCGCCTGAAAAGGTCGTTGGACTAAGCTGCCAGAGCCGTTCGGGTATGTTCAACCGGGCCAGCAACGCGGCCGCCCGATCCAGCGCCACCCGCTTTTCGGTTCCGATTGCAAGCAACGGTTCCGCCACCACTTCGAGCGTTGGAACGCGCGGAACAACCCTTAGGAACTGGCTGACATATCCCAGCGTATCGCGCCGCAGCGCCAAGATCTGGCGCGGCTCTGCCTGTGCCACATCCAAGCCACCGACCAGAACCTGCCCGGACGCCGCCAGGTAGTTACCGTAGATCACCCGCATCAGGGTCGACTTGCCCGCACCGGACGCCCCTGTCAGCGCGACGCATTCTCCGGGCGAAACTTTGAGCGTCGCGCCCTCCATCACTGGAATGACCGCGCTGCCCTGATTGTGCAGGGTAAAGCTCTTGTTCACACCGATCAGTTCAATCATTGCCTTATTCCTTCAAACCTGCAGCACGCTCGAAACAAGCAACTGCGTGTAGGCATGTTGCGGATCGTCCAGAACCTGATCGGTCAAACCCGCCTCGACCACGTGGCCGTCCTTCATCACCATCAGCCGGTCCGCCAGCAATCGCACCACGGCCAGATCATGGGTGACGATGATGGCGCTCAGCCCCATCTCGCGGACCAGACCGCGCAACAGGTCCAGCAGCCGGGCCTGAACGGACACGTCCAACCCTCCTGTCGGTTCGTCCATGAACACCAGCCGCGGGCCGGTCACCAGATTGCGCGCGATTTGCAACCGTTGCTGCATCCCGCCCGAAAACGCCGTTGGGCGGTCATCGACGCGGCTGCCGTCAATCTCAACACGACCCAGCCAATCAATCGCCCGGTCGCGGATCTGACCATAGTGACGGTCGCCGACGGCCATCAGGCGCTCGCCAATATTGCCACCGGCACTGACGGACATGCGCAGCCCGTCGCGGGCGTGCTGATGAACAAAGGCCCAGTCCGTCCGGCCCAGCATCCGCCGTTCGGGTTCCGACATGGTCACCGTATCCACCGGTCCGTCCGCGCGCGTATCAAAAATCACCTGACCCGCGTCAGGCTCCAGATGACCGGCCAGACAATTCAGCAAAGTCGACTTGCCCGAGCCACTTTCACCGACGATTCCCATGACCTCGCCCGGGTAAAGATCAAAACAGACACCCGAGCACCCGATCCGGGTTCCGTATCGTTTCTCGATGTCTTTGACTTGTAGCAGAGGGGTCATGCTGCAACCTCCTTGGTCATGCGACCTGAGTGGCCCGCCTCACGCCGGGACCGACAGTAATCGGTGTCAGAGCAGACGAACATCCGGCTGCCCGCATCATCGGTGATAACCTCGTCCAGATAACTGTCTTCGGCCCCACACAGATCACAGGGGTGGTCGGCCTTTGTCGCTTCAAATGGGTAATCCTCGAAATCAAGAGACACGACCTTGGTGTGTGGCGGTACGGCATAGATACGCTGTTCGCGCCCTGCCCCGAACAGTTGGATCGCGTCCATCTCAAGCTTGGGGTTGTCGAATTTCGGGATCGGAGACGGATCCATCACATATCGCCCCGACACCTTCACCGGATAGGCGTATGAGGTTGAAATCGCCCCATGCTGGCTGATGTCCTCGTACAGTTTCACATGCATCAGCCCATATTCTTCAAGACTGTGCATCTTGCGCGTCTCGGTCTCGCGCGGCTCCAGAAAACGCAGGGGTTCCGGGATCGGCACCTGATAAACGAGGATCTGATCCTCGCGCAGCTTGGCCTCGGGGATGCGGTGGCGGGTTTGGATGACACTCGCCTTTTCGGTTTCCTCGGTGGTTTCGACGCCTGCCGTGTTCTCAAAGAACTTGCGGATCGAAACGGCGTTCGTGGTGTCATCCGCGCCTTGGTCGATCACCTTGAACGTGTCATCCGGGGTCAGCGTTGCAGCCGACACCTGCACCCCGCCCGTGCCCCATCCATAGGGCATCGGCATTTCACGGCTGGCAAAAGGAACCTGATAGCCGGGCACTGCCAGACCTTTGAGGATGGCACGGCGGATCATGCGCTTGGTCTGTTCGTCCAGATAGGCAAAATTGTATTCGCTCATTCCGCTGCCTCCTTTGGTGTGATGCGCTCTTCGGCCTCACGACGCAGCTTTCGGACCAACTCCAACTCGGACTGGAAATCCACGTAATGCGGCAGTTTGATATGTTCGAGGAACCCTGTGGCCTGAATGTTGTCCGCGTGGCTCAGGACAAATTCCTCGTCCTGCGCCGGGGCGCCCAGGTTGTCCTCGCCCAACTCTTCCCAGCGCAGGGAGCGGTCGACCAAAGCCATCGCGATGGACTTGCGCTCGGACTGACCAAAGACCAGCCCATAACCCCGCGTGAACTGAGGTGGTTCGGTCTTGGAGCCTTGGAACTGGTTGACCGTTTCGCATTCCGTCAGTTCAACCTCGCCAATGTCGATGGCAAAACCCAGTTCCGGGATGTCCATCTCAACCGCGACTTTGCCGATGCGCAATTCGCCGACAAACGCGTGATTACGGGCGTATCCGCGCTGGGTCGAGTACGCCATGCCCAACACGAACCCCTCATCGCCGCGCGTCAGGGATTGAAGCCGTAACGGACGGTTGGACGGAAATTCCATCGGCTGCCGGGTCAGATCGTCAGGGGTTTCATCGCTTGCGGGCTCATCCTGAATGATCCCCTCGCCTTGCAGAAATTCCGTAATATGCGGCGTCGGCTCATCGCGCGGCGCACCCTTCGGCGCATCGGAAACCTCCCCCTCAGCCGCCAGTTTGAAATCCAGCAAACGGTGTGTGTAGTCGAAGGTCGGCCCCAAAACCTGTCCGCCCGGCGCATCCTTGAAGGTGGCAGAGATTCGTCTGTCGCACGCCATATCCTCCGTCGCGACCGGGTTGGAATACCCGAACCGGGGCAAGGTTGTTCGGTATGCACGGATCAGGAATATCGCCTCGATCAGATCGCCCCGCGCCTGCTTGATCGCCAAGGCCGCCAGATCGGGGTCGAACAGAGACCCCTCGGCCATGACCCGGTTCACGGCCAAAGAAAGCTGTTCGCGGATTTGCGCGATGCTCAACTCGGCCACTTCCGTTGACCCCCGGCGTTCCTCGGCCAGCCAGGAATGCGCATTTTCGATGGCCTTTTCACCACCTTTGACGGCAACATACATCGCTTATCCCTCCGACCGGATTGTCGTACTGCGCGGCAGGGCGGCAACCTCACTGCCGCAGGTGAAAAAGAAATCACAGCCCAGCGGGAACAAGGACGAATTGGCCTGCAAAGCCGGGATATCCGGCAGGGACAAATGCGCCGTATCCTTGATCCCCGGACCACTGAGCGTTGCGCCTGCGTTGACCAATTCAGCGCATTCAACGATCAGGGTCGCAGAGCGGTCCGGGTATTCGGACGTTCCAATCCGATAGGCCGTCAGCGGCCCAAGATCCTGCCACGTCCCTACGGCGAAATCCGCCTCGGCAGCGCCCGTGACTGGGGCACCTGTATGAAATATCAGCCACTGGCGCACGGCGGGTGTATCGGCTGCCCCGGCCAGATGAACTTTGGTCTCAGGATCGCAAAGCGTCAGCAATAGCGTACCTGCGGCAACAGACAGCGGCTCGGGCGGCAGTGCGCCGATCAATGATCGTATCTCGCCCGGACGGGCCATCGCTGTCATGGCCGCCCGAAACGCGTGCGCGGCCTGACTGGGCGCATCGTTGAAACCGCCTGCGAACTGGGGTTGCGTGGTCATCAATCCTCTCCCCGAACCAGAGCAAAGAACTCTACCTTTGTGGCGGCAGCCTTTGCCGCGCGGCTGGTTTTTGCGACCTGCATGATTTCGGTCAGAGGTTCGATCACCTGTGACCGGACCTTTTCTGCGGCGCCGGTTTGCATCAACGCGTCGATCAGCGCCGCGATTTCCGCCTTCGATTTCGATCGGCCCTGCACATATCCATGCCCGACCGTCCCGTCATCCAGCGCCAGCGAACAGCGCGTGACGGTCATTTCCCCAAGGTTGAAGGCCGCGCCGGTTCCACCTGCGCGCCCCCGCACCATGACCCCGCCCACTTCGGGTCGACGAAGCCACTCAAAACTGGGGTGCAGGTTGCACTCGCCCCATTTCGCCATCAGCGCCTCGGACGGCACGCGGGCCAGCAGACCCATCCATTCCTTGCGCGCGATATCTTCTGTTTTCATCTGATCCGCCATCAAACCCTCTTGGCCGGGTTGTCTATATGCACTATACAACTAGACAAATATTACACCCGACCGGAGCGACTCGCAATCCGGGATACTGTGAAGATTTGGTGACATGAGCAAAACTCCGGTCTGGAAAAGCATTGCGTTGAGCCTGACGTCGGACATCGCCGAGGGGCGGTACAAAACCGGCGATCAGCTTCCGACCGAGGCGCAACTGGCCTCGCAGCATGGCGTCAACAGGCATACCGTTCGGCGCGCATTGTCAGACCTGTCTGAACAGGGATTGGTGCATTCAAGGCGCGGCGCGGGTGTATTCGTGACCGCGCGTCCGACGGATTACCCCATCGGAAAGCGCGTCAGGTATCACAAAAGCATCTCAGCCAGCGGCAAAATCCCGGGAAAGAAGATCCTGACGCTCACCACCCGAACAGCCGACGAGGCCGAAGCCGAGGCATTGCAGCTTGAGCCGGGCGCAACGGTTCATGTCTACGACGGCCTGTCCTTGGCCGACGGCCAGCCCATTGGCCTGTTTCAAAGTGTATTTCCAGCGGACCGCCTGCCCGATATCCTCGTGGCTTTGTCCGAGACGCAATCGGTGACAAAAGCCCTTCAAGTGTGCGGCGTGCAGGATTACACCCGAATCTCAACCCGCCTGACGGCGCGGGCTGCGACGGCCACACAAGCCCTGCACCTCCGCCTGACCGAAGGGGCACCAGTTCTGTTTTCCACGGGAATTAACGCCGACACAAATGGCGTACCCGTGGAATTTGGCCGGACGGTGTTCGCGGGGGACCGCGTGACGCTCACCTTGAACGAGGACTGACCAGAAATCAGTGCCGGCCTGCATCAACAGCAGCAGCCAAGGTCGGCAGTATCAGCAGGCGGGAACGCTTTCGTATTTTTCCAAAAACGCCTCAGACCCCAGCGCGCGAAAATCCGGCAGCGCGGCGCGAAGGCGCGCATTGTCCCAGTCCCACCAAGCAAGGTTCATCATCCGCTCGGCCACGGCCTCGGGATACCGGCGTCGGATCGGTTGTGCCGTGACGCCACCGACGATTGTATAGGGCGCGACGTCTTTGGTGACGATTGCGCCCGAAGCAACGACTGCCCCGTGGCCGATGGTGACCTCGGGCTTGATGATTGCCGCATGCCCAATCCACGTATCGTGCCCGATTGTCGTAACCCGGCTGGCGCGATGAGCAAACCATTGGGCGTCATCCTCAGCATCATCCCAATAATCGGCCGACCGATAGAGAAAATGGTGCAGAGAAGCCTTCTCCATCGGGTGATCTGTTGCCCCGATCCGGGTAAAGCTGGCTATGTTGGCAAATTTCCCGATCTCGGCATTGGCAATGTCACAGGTTCGGTCACAATACGAATAATCTCCGACCACGGAATTCGCGACCCGCGTCCCCGCTCCGATCTCGACATATGCGCCAAACGCGCTGTTTGAGATTGCGCAATCGGGGTGAATGAAAGGTTGGTCCGAACGAAGACGCGCCATCTTTTGATCCTTCTGCCTGTGCCAATTCAGCCTGCTTTGACGGGCTTCGCCTTCTTACGTTTGGGCGCAGTTTCCCCCTGGATCAGACGCCTGCGCAACCAGCCCGAGAACCAATCCATCAGCATGACCATCAGGATGATCAGGACGATGTAATAGGCAACCTCTTCCCAGTCTTTTTGCGTGATGATCGCTTGGGTCAGCAGCAACCCGATCCCGCCACCCGTGATGGCACCGATCACGGTCGCGCTGCGGGTGTTGGATTCAAGGAAGTACAACAACTGACTGAGCAGAACGGGTGTCACCTGCGGGATCACGCCAAACCGATATCGCTGGGGCGCGTTGGCCCCCGTGGACTGGACGCCTTCAATCTGCTTTTGATCGACGTTCTCCAACGCTTCCGAGAAGATTTTGCCGAAGGTTCCGGTATCGGTCACCAGAATGGCCAGCGCGCCTGTCAGCGGACCGGGACCAAACGCCCGTGCCAGCACGACGGTCCAGATCAAGGCGTCGACACCGCGGACAAAATCGAACACGCGGCGGGTCAGAAACCGAACCGACCTCAGCGGGTTGAAGTTGCGCGTTGCAAGGAAGGCAAGCGGCAACGCGACCATGCCTGCACCCAATGTGCCGAGGAAGGCCATCAGGATCGTCTCGAAGATCGCCCAGGCCACGTCCTGATGCCGCCACATCTTGTTGGTCCAGAAATCATTCAGAATCGCGCCCGCCTCACCATTTGCGGCCAGACCGACCAACTGCGGGAAAGACTTGCCGTAATAGGGGCTGTCGAGGGTGAAAAAGAACAACTCCCACCCGGTGAAATACCGAAACACTTCCGAGCGGTTCCGCGTCACCGTCAGGCGACCGGCATCCGTCGTGATTGCCATCCGGTTTTTCGAAACATTGATCCAGTCCGGCACATCGCCTGCAGGCAATTCGGCCTGAACGCCCGCTGAACGGGTCGGCGTTGCGCGCACGGTGCCATAGCCGGGGATGTCGTATTCGACGGTCTCGGGGCCGAACCGCACGACGTGACCGTCCTCCAGATCAATCACTGTGGTTTCACCCAGCGTAACCCAATCTGGCGCGTCGCCCTCGGGATAGGCCCCCTTGCGCTCGCCTTCGATCGCGGCCGAGACTTCACCGGTACGATTGTCACGCTCGATATGTGTCTTGTAGCTGTAACTGTCGGCCACCAACGTCTTGCCGTTGTCCCAGTTCGCGCGCTCGGCCAGGCCGGGTACGTCGAAGGCGAAGAAAACGTAGATCAGATAAGCCAGCACCAGCGACGGCAGGCCGAAATTCACAAGACGTTTGCGGCTGAACAGATGGTCCGCTTCGGCCTTCAACTCGTCGATGGTCAGGTTCGTGGCGAAGGTGCTCATGCCCGCGCTCCTTTCTCGGATCCGTGGGTCAGACGATCACGCAGATGGCCCGAGATTTGGTCAACGACGACGATGGTGACAAACAGCAGCAGGAAGATCGCGGCGGCCTCATCATAGCGCCCCTGCCCCCACGACATTGAATTGCGCAGCTCGTACCCCAGACCGCCCGCGCCGACAAAGCCCAGAATGGCCGAGGCGCGGATGTTGATCTCGAACCGCAGCAAGGCATAGCTGACATAGTTCGGCCCGACCTGCGGGATCACACCCAGATACATGCGCTGCGACCAGTTGGCGCCAACCGAATGCAGCCCTTCAACCGGCTTCAGCGAGGCATTCTCGTTCACTTCGGAAAACAATTTACCCAGCGCCCCCGCCGTATGGATGGCGATGGCGATCATCGCCGGAACCGGACCGCCGCCCAGAATGAAGATCAGGACCAGGGCGATCACGATCTCGGGGATTGCGCGGCAGATATCGGCAATACGCCGGAAAAGCGGGATTAAAGCAGGCCACAGCGCCATTCCACGCGTAGACATCAGTGCCAGAAAAGTCCCTGCGATGGTCCCGATCAACGTGGACGCAGCCGCAATGTTGATCGTCTCGACCAGCGCCGGGAAGAATTTGACCAGATTGGCAGGCAGCGCGTCGATCTTTTCCCACGCCTCTGACAGAACTTCGGCGGGGTAGTCAAAGATACGGTGCCAGCCGTCCGCAAAACTGCCTGCGTTGCGGTCATCGGCGGTGCGAAACCCAGCGGCCATCAACGCCACGAAAACGATCAGAAGAATACCACCATAGACCCGCTTGCGTCGTGTCATCACGGTATAGTCGGCCCGGATCTGATCGATGGCCGTGGACCCTGCGGTCAGGTCTGTCATGGAATGCTCCTGAGTGGAAAAACGGGGCCCGGTTTCGACACCGGGCCCCGGTCTTTGGGGTATGCAGGCTTAGTTGGACTTCAGCTTGCGCGCTTCGATGATGATCTCATAGGCGTCGTGGGTGATCGGCTCGAACGCCTTCGCTTCACCTGCGGCAACGCCGTAGAAGCACTCGCGATCTTTCTCGGCCAGACCTGCCATCAGAGCGGTCATCTTCTCTTTCACATCCGCAGGCAGTGCGGTGCGCAGAACAACCGGGCCTTCGGGGATCGGCTTGGACTTCCAGATCTGGACCATGTCGTTCATGTCGACCAGACCGGCATCAACAGCACGACGCAGCGCGCCCGACTGATACCCGTCTTCCCAATCGCCCAGACCGTCAGCCCAGGTCACGCCGCCATCGACATCGCCATTGTTGACGGCAACGATGGTCTGCTCATGACCACCGGTGAATTTCACTTCACCGAAGTAGTCGCCCGATTCCATGGTCGCGCCAGTGGCGGCAGGAATTTCGATCGACGGGATCAGATAGCCAGAGGTCGAGTTCGGGTCGCCAAAGCCAAAGGTTTTACCCTTCATATCGTCCAGCGAGGTGATGCCGCTGTCTTTGCGGGCAAAACCGATCGAATAGTAGCCATAGCCGCCATCGGTGTTGACCTTGACCAGAACCGGCTCAACCGCTTCGGGGTCGGACAGATAGGTCTTCGCATAACCCGAGGCACCCAGCCACGCCATGTCGATGGTGCCGCCCAGCAATCCCTGGATCACGCCGTCATAATCGGCAGGCGCGAACAGCTTGGTTTCCACACCCAGCGCGTCTTCGGTGTATTCACGCAGGCATTCATTGTTGTTCAGACGGTCCTGAGCGTTTTCACCGCCCAGAATACCGATGCGGAATTCGTTGATATCCGCAGCCATGGCTGGGGCGGCGATTGCAGTCGTCGCAACAAGGGCAGCAATCAGTTTTTTCATCTGTCTCTCTCCGGTTTGATATGCCGGCCTTTCATCGGCCGGTCGATGAAAGGGGGGATCGGCTCAGACGGTTGCTTCCGCTTCCATCAGGGCCTTTTGAGTCGCATCCAGCGTCTCAATCTCGGTCGATGTCGCCTCTTCCGAGAAGCTGGCATCGGCTCCGTAAATCTCACGCGCGACGCCGGTGGTCAGTTGTTCGGGCAGGCCGTCAAACACGATACGCCCGTCGCGCATCCCGACGACGCGGTCGCAATAGCGGCGCGCGGTGTCCAGCGTGTGCAGGTTGGCAATCACTGTCCGGCCATCCTCTTCATGGATGCGGCGCAGCGCCTGCATCACCACCTGCGCGTTCATCGGGTCCAGCGAGGCAATGGGCTCATCCGCCAGAATAATGCTGGGGTCCTGCATCAGCGCGCGCGCAATGGCGACACGTTGCTGCTGACCGCCCGACAGCGCTTCGGCCCGTTTGGGCGCGTGTTCGGCAATGCCCAAACGGTCCAGAATGTCGATGGCGCGATGGATATCCTCCATCGGAAACAGGTTGAACATGGTGGCCAGCGTCGAATGACGGTTCAGCGTACCGTGCAATACGTTCGAGACCACATCCATACGCGGCACCAGATTGAACTGCTGAAAGATCATCGCGCAATCTGCCTGCCATGCGCGCTTTTCGCGGCCCTTCAATTTGGTAACGTCGCGGCCTTCAAAAATGATCTCACCGTCGCTGGCATCTGTCAGGCGGTTGATCATGCGCAAGAGGGTGGATTTACCTGCGCCCGAGCGTCCAATGATGCCGATCATGCACGGTTTATCAACGTCCAGCGAAGCAGCATCCACAGCCGTATTTTCGCCAAAGCGTTTCGTCAGTTTTTCAATTCGCAGCACAAGCCACCCCCAAATGTGTTGGCGGCTAGCTAAAGACGGTGTTCAACGGCTGTGTGTCGGTTGGGTGAAAGTTTTGTAACGCAGCGCTCGCTGCCGTAAGCTCTACCCTTCCCCGCATATCGCAGGTATACGCGAGCCGACTCTATAACCTGACACGAGGCCAAACATGTCCTTTGACCGCAGCATCAAAATCGCTCCGTCGATCCTGTCTGCCGATTTTGCCAACTTCGGCGCCGAGATTCAGGCGATCGAAGCGCAGGGCGCAGATTGGGTTCATGTTGACGTGATGGATGGCCATTTCGTGCCAAACCTCACCTTTGGTCCCCCCGCCGTCAAAGCGTTTCGCCCACATGTGAAAACGGTGATGGACGTGCACCTGATGATCACGCCTGTTGATCCGTATATCCAAGCCTATGCCGATGCCGGAGCGGATATCCTGACGGCTCATATCGAGGCTGGCCCGCACACGCACCGCACGTTGCAGGCCATTCGTGCCGCTGGCATGAAGGCCGGCGTTGCCCTCAACCCCGGCACCTCTGCCGAGACGGTCGAGCATTTGCTGGACCTGACCGATCTGGTCTGCGTGATGACCGTGAACCCCGGTTTTGGCGGACAGAAATTCATCGACCTGACCGAAAAGGTGCGTCGCCTGCGCCAGATGATCGGTGACCGCCCCGTCCACATCGAAATCGACGGTGGTGTGGACCCGAAAACGGCCCCTCTGGTCGCGGCTGCGGGTGCAGACGTTCTGGTTGCGGGATCTGCTGTCTTCAAAGGCGGTTCGGTGTCTCAACCGGACGTTTATGGGGACAACATCCGAGCTGTTCGCGCAGCGGCAGAAGCTGCGCTTTGATCAACAAACCTTGGCCCGGCCGAAACGCTGGGCCATTGCACCAGACGCACAGCGGATATGACCGGGCGGGCCTAGCTGCCAAAAGCAAGCGCGCGTAGATTGTATTGGTTCAATCAAAACGCAACGAAACGCTCTTATGCCCAAATCCACCGTTTACCGCCCGCAATTCCTCAGCCCTGCCGCAGTGTGGCAACTGCTGAGCCGTCGCATCCGTTCCAATCTGCGCAGTCTTTCTGAAACCAGATCGGCAATCCGCAGAATCCGCGCCTATTGGCTGATGAATGATGCCGAACTGCGCGCGCGCAGCCTGAAACGCGAAGATATCGTTCGATTGGTCTTGGCTGGCGTTATCTAAGCCGATCAGAGGCTTTATTCTCTGCAAAGGCGGGTTTTTCTGTCTGTGACCCGATCCAATCCAAGCAAAAAGGCCGCCCCCTTTGGGACGGCCTTCTCTAATTTATCACCGTGTTGCTCTCGGCAGATTTTCCTTTGGAAAATCGCCTGCCGCAACCAGGCGTGGCAAGCGCGCCTTACTCGATGATTTTCGACACACTTTTTTGTGCGGCT